>JBJXFT010000203.1:0-23915 GCA_046155725.1 Saprospiraceae bacterium | reverse complement strand
TTGGTTTTGGGACTTTGGCAATGGGCAAACTTCTACCGACGAAAGCCCGACCATAAATTTTCTCGATCCGGGCGAATATCAAGTGTGTCTCTCTGTTTCGGGAATTTTTGCTGACGGCACACAATGTGGCGGTAGCATCTGCCAAAAAATCCTTGTGGCTGTGCAGACCTGCATTGACCCTTCGGTGATTGACCTAAATATCAATTGTCCAGCCATTTACGCCCCCGTGTGCGGCTGCGATGGTGTCAGCTACGAAAATGAATGTGTGGCTTACAACCACCATGGAGTCACCTCATGGGCACTCGGAATTTGCCCCGACCAATGTGTCAACCCAACTTGGATTGACTCGACGGTAGCGTGCATTGAAATTTACGACCCTGTGTGCGGCTGCGATGGCCAAACTTATGACAACGAATGTTACGCTATAAACTATGGGGGTGTCACGGCTTGGAAAAAAGGAGTCTGTTGCCCAAACCCTGAATGCAATGCCCTTTTCGAGGTAGAAATACTTTCGGGCAACACCATATTCGTCAAAAACCTCTCGACCAATGTGGAGGCATCGGAATTGGATTTTGGGGATGGTTCGCCCATCTATTTTGGGGTGTTTGATACTATTTCGCACACCTACACCTCGCCGGGTGTTTACCTAATTCATCTGTCAATCACCAATTTTGCTGGTACTTGTACCGATTTCTACAACGTGCTTGTCAACCTGACCAGCGCGGCTTCTGAGCCTGACGGCCAACTTATTCAGGTAGAAATATCCCCCAACCCAGTCCAAGCCCAAGCCCGCGTCCGCGTGACGGGTGCTGGCCCACGCGAGGCTGCGTTGTTCGATGTTTTTGGGAAAAAGACGTGGGGAAAAAATCTTTCCTCGGCCACGTTTGAAATTGAAACAACCGAACTTTCGGCAGGCATTTACCTGCTCCATGTAATGACCGACAAAGGCGCGGCAGTGCGGAAGTTGGTGGTGGCGCGATGAACGAGAAAATGGGATGGGCTACCTTTGCCTTCTTACTTTTAGCATGGGCAAAATGCAGACCATCCACAATTTCATCAACGGAGAATATGTGCCGCCAAAGAGCGGGCAATACCTCGACAACTTCAATCCAGCCACGGGGGAACTGTCAGGAAAAATTCCAGACTCTGACGCAGAAGACATCGAAGCAGCCGTCCGTGCTGCTTCGATGTCTTTTCCAGCTTGGGCAAATATGCCGCTCGAACATAGGCATGACATCCTGCGCGCCGTGGCCGATGGCATTCTCCAAAATCTCGATGCGCTGGCAGAGGCCGAAAGTGCTGATTCGGGCAAGACCATTACCACCGCCCGCACAGTGGATATCCCCCGTGCCGCACTCAATTTCAAGTTTTTCGCTACGGCTTTGCTGCATTTTGCGTCGGAAAGCCACCACGCGCCCGGCTCGTTGAGTTACACGCTGCGCCAACCGTTGGGGGTGGTGGGCTGCATTTCTCCGTGGAATTTGCCCCTCTATCTTTTTACTTGGAAAATTGCCCCGGCTCTTGCGGCGGGCAACTGCGTAGTGGGCAAGCCTTCGGAAGTGACGCCGCTCACGGCCTATCTTTTGGGCGACATCTGCAATGTGGCAGGCTTGCCAGCGGGGGTGCTGAATATCGTACACGGGCTGGGGCCAAGAGCAGGCGAGGCCATTGTGCGGCATCCGAAAATCAAGGCCATTTCGTTCACGGGCAGTACGCGGGCAGGAGAAGAGATTGCCCGCATTGCCGCGCCGATGTTTAAAAAATTGAGCCTCGAATTGGGTGGAAAAAATCCAAACCTCATCTTCGCAGATTGCGATTATGAGCGGATGTTGGATACCACAGTGCACTCCTCTTTCAACAATCAAGGCCAGATTTGTCTTTGTGGGTCAAGAGTTTATGTTGAAAAAAGCATTTACCCCCAATTCAAAAAAGACTTTCTCGAACGGGTGAAAAGCCTGAAAGTCGGCAACCCAAGCGACCCAATCAATAATCTCGGTGCCATTGTGTCGAAGATGCATTTTGAAAAAGTGCTGGGCTGTATTGAGTTGGCAAAACAGGAAGGCGGGCAAATACTTGCTGGCGGAACGGCGCTCCAAATGCGCTCGCCTTTTGACAAAGGATGGTACATCGCGCCCACCGTGATTGAGGGTTTGCCGACAGAATGCCGCACCAACCAAGAAGAGATTTTTGGCCCGGTAGTCACGCTCCAGCCTTTTGACACAGACGACGAAGCGCTCGACATGGCGAACTCCACGCCTTACGGCCTGAGCGCAACGGTATGGACAAATAATCTCTCACGGGCCCACCACTTGGCAGCTAATCTGCAAGTTGGTATTGTGTGGGTGAACACTTGGATGTTGCGCGATTTGCGCACCCCTTTTGGCGGGGTCAAAAATTCTGGTGTGGGCAGAGAAGGGGGCTGGGAGGCTTTGCGCTTTTTTACCGAGGCGAAGAATGTGACTTTCGGTTGAGCTCCTGCCAAAATGTCTATGGCACAGTTATCGCCGAAGCGGGATTGAAAGCAGCCGACTCTCTTCTTTTTTATTCCAACACTTTTCTCATGTTTGATTTTCTCGCTACGGAAGATGCCGCCTCGACCGCATCTTCTGCTTTTCGCATGGCTGCCGATTTGGACGGCCATTTGCTTGATGCTTATTCAAAAACCGTGTCGGGCGTAGCCCGCCAAGTGAGCGGCGCGGTCGTTCATTTGAAAGTTCAGAAACCTGAAAACCAACAAAATAAGCAGCATCAGCCTTCTGGCGGGAACGGTCAGGGCGCGGGTTCTGGAAGCGGGTTTGTCATTAGTACAGACGGTTTTGTGGTGACGAACAGCCATGTGGTGAGCGGCGCAACGCACATCGAGGCGAGTCTTCCAGATGGCCGCAGTTTTCAAGCACGCACGGTGGGCAACGACCCGGCCACAGACATCGCGGTGGTAAAAATAGATGCCGACAATTTGACACCCACTCGTTTTGGCGACAGCGCGAACCTCCAAGTTGGCCAAATCGCCATTGCCATCGGCAACCCGTTTGGCTTCCAATATTCCGTGACGGCTGGGGTGGTGAGCGCTTTGGGGCGCACGCTCCGCACCCAAACCGGGCGACTGATTGACGATGTGATTCAGACCGACGCGGCCCTTAATCCCGGCAATTCTGGCGGGCCATTGGTGGATTCTTTCGGCCGTGTAATCGGGGTGAACACAGCCGTTATTTTGCCCGCGCAGGGGCTGTGCTTTGCGGTGGCTTCCAATTTGGCAAAATTCGTGGTAGGCAAATTGATTCTCGAAGGGCGGGTGCGTCGGGGTATGCTCGGCATTGGTGCGCAAGCCGTTCCCTTGCCTGCCAAATGGCTCAACGCTTTGGAAATCAATACAAAGGGTGGCATCCAAGTGCAAAGCGTGGAGCCTGGCGGCTCGGCTGACAAGGCTGGTTTGTTGGCTGGCGATGTCATCGTTCAGTTCGAGGGCAAGCCCGTGGATTCGATTGACGCGCTGCACAAAGTGCTGGACGAGGCATCCATCGGAAGGAATATCTCCCTATGGGTTTTGCGCGACGGAAACCTCAAAAGCATGGCGGCGATTCCAGCCGAACTGCGCTGAAATTATTCGGGCGAAATTTATTTCTGCCGAATGATTTCCTTCTGAAATTTAGAAGGTAGTTTTGCCAGCCAGTAGAAATGGGTGCGGTCGAAAAACCTTTGCCCAGCAAGAACAAACCAAATTTTTAACCCGCTTATCTCCCCCACCAGATGAGCATACACGCGGCTCCCTTCCTTCGTTTTATCGTGCCCTTTGTGCTGGGGCTTGCCATCGGCGGTTGGCTCGATGTTCCTTTGCCTGGCTTGGGCTGGGGACTGATGGTCGGGGCTGCCATCGCAGGTTTCCTCACTGTTCAAAAGTTTGCGTACCGCTACCGTTGGGTATTTGGGGTGCACTTGCATTTGCTGCTGTTTGCCTTTGGCTATTTTCATATTGTGGGCCACAACGAGGTGCGGCAACCGGGGCATTTTTCTTCCAAAATTCAAGATTGTCGTTACGTTCTCGGCACGGTATACGAAGCCCCTTCCAAGGGCGCGAAAATGAAAGTCCCAATGCGCGTGGAGGCCATCGGCACTTCACCGGACTCGCTCCAAAATGTGGCGGGCAACATTATCCTTTTCCTTGAAATCACATCGTTCACCCACAGCATCCGCTATGGCGACAGACTTGGCTTTCGCGCTACGGTGCGCCCCACCGAGCCGCCAAAAAATCCGCACGCTTTTGATTATGGCCGCTATCTCCATTTTCAAAACATCCATCATCAGGCATTTGTAAATGCCGATTCCATCTTCCGGCTTTCCAGCGGGCATGGCTGGTCGCTGTGGCGAAACGCTTATGGCAGCCGCGAACGCTTGCTCTCGCTGCTCCAAACGCACTTCCCGACCACCGATGAGTACGCCGTGGCGTCGGCCTTGCTCGTGGGCTACACCGACGACCTTTCTGACGACCTGCGCACGGCTTACGCCGAGACAGGCTCTATGCACGCGCTGGCTGTTTCTGGCACACACATCGGGATGCTCTATGTTGGGCTGATGTTCCTTATCGGCAGGCTTCGGTTGCGCGGAAAAAAGGGTCGGCTGATAGAAACTGCGCTGGTACTGGGAGGAATATGGGCGTTCACTTTTCTGACCGGCGCGACGGCTTCGGTACTGCGGGCATCGGTGATGTTCAGTGTGTATATGCTCGGAAAAGCGTTTTGGCGGGAGGCTTCGGCTTGGAATGTGCTGCCTGCTTCAGCTTTCATCTTGCTGGTTTACAACCCTTATTTTCTTTTCAATGTGGGGTTTCAACTTTCTTACGCGGCAGTGGCGGGCATGGTGTTTTTCTACCCAAGGTTTTACAAAATGTTCCCGCCCATGTCGCGCTGGCTCGACGAGCCGCTCAAAGTTTTCCTCATTGGCGTGGCCGCCCAATTGGGCACGTTGCCGCTTTCTCTTTTCTATTTCAACCAATTCCCCATTTATTTTTGGCTTGCGGGTTGGGTCGTGGTGTTTGTGGGCGCGGTGTTCATGGGCGGCGGCGCGGCACTCGTGATATTGGATTCGGTGTCACAAACACTGGCCGAGTGGCTGGGCGTGGCACTGTATCAAATGGTCTTGTGGACAAACAAAATCATCTTTTTTATCCAAAGCATCCCCGGCGGGGTGGTGCGCAATGTGTGGGTAGCGGGCTGGGCTGTGTTTGCGCTATATGTTTGCCTTGCGCTGTTGGGAGCGGCCATGGTGACGCGGCATGGCAAATGGGTGGGCGCGTTCGCGGGGGTGATGGTCTTGCTCGGCGCGTACCGCACTTTCACGGTAACGGGCAAACAAGCGCAACACACAACGGTGGTTTACTTCGTGAACAAGGCTCGGTCGGTTGACTTTTTTGATGGCGACCATGTGTTTTCCCTTTCAGACACGCTTTCCAAAAAGCAAGAAACATTTGCCGCACAAGGCAACCGAACGGCCTCTGGGATACGGGAAAAAACGGCGGTTTCTTTTTCCAACAAAGAGGCTTTTTCGAGCCGCAATTTGTTGATTGATTTGCCTTTTATCCAATTTCGAGATCAAAAAATGGCGTTCGTCGATGATCCCAGTTGGGTCACAAGCAGCCATCCAAATCCCATTGCGGTGGATGTTTTGGTGTTGTCAAAAAGTCCCAAAATTTCGGTGGCCGAATGCCGGGAGTGTTTCCCTTGTGGCTTGGTGGTGTTCGATGCTTCCAACACCATGCGGCAGGCGGAACGCTGGCGGAAAGAATGTGAGGCGGAAGGCTGGCCTTACCATGACGTGCGGACAATGGGGGCTTGGGTGTGGAGGCAGTAGCTTTTGGCCAAGCGTTTTTGCCGCAAGCGGCCAGTTTAGATAACTTTGCAAGAAAAAATACTGCAATGAAATTCGTAGATGTAAAAAACGATATCGCGTTTCGGAAGGTTTTCGGCAACGAGAACCGAAAAGAAGCGCTCATCTCTTTCCTGAACGCCATTTTAGATTTCAATGGCGACCAGAGGATAACGGGGGTGACCATCCTGAACCCTTATCAACTCCCCAAGCTCAGAGGAGGGAAGGTGACTATCATTGACGTGAAGGCAACTGATCAAACAGGGCGGTCGTATGTCATCGAAATGCAGGTAGCAGATGTGGAGGGCTTTGACAAGAGGGTGTTGTACTACACTGCAAAAAGTTATTCCGATCAAATTGAGCGGGGGGATTTTTATCGGAAATTAAACCCGGTAATTTTTATCGGTATCCTCAATTTTGTGCACACGCAAAACAGGAACTATATCAGCCGAAGCCAAGTCCGAGATATCGAAACTGGAGAACAAACTGTAAGCGATATCGAGTTCAATTTCATCGAGCTGCCGAAGTTTACAAAGGAGTTGCAGGATTTAAAAACCTTGACTGAAAAGTGGGTTTTCTTTATAAAAAATGCAGAAAGCCTTGAAGTAATACCCGAGGGCATACAAGATGAAGGCTTGAAATCTGCATACGAGGTGGCAAATGTCCAAACATGGACAAAAGAGGAATTGGCAGCCTACGACTATACTTTCATGCGTGAAGAAGACGAAAGGGGACGTTTAGAGAAAGCGGAACGAATGGCAATGGAAAAAGGAATGGAAAAAGGAATGGAAAAAGGAATGGAAAAAGGGAAAGCCGAACTTGTAATTGAGATGAACAACGATGGGCTTAGCATCGAAAGGATAGCCAAAATAGCAAAACTGACCTTAGAACAAGTAAAGCAAATTATTGAAAGCCAACAATAAGAATCGCCTTGTTGACGGTTCAATTTCTTCATTCAAAATCAGCAACCATGAAAACCCGCTTTTTCAACTACCTCCGCTTCTCTCGCACTGAACGAAACGGTACGCTTGCGCTCATCATCATTGCTGCTGTGTTTTTTGCGATTCCCGAAATCACCCGATGGCTTCGCCCCCAAAATAGCACTGACCTCACACCTTTTCAAGCCGAAATCCAAGCCTTTCGGCAAGAGATGGCCAATACCGAAAACCCTTCTGACGGCGTAGGCGACCTTTTTGCCTTCGACCCAAACACCGCTTCTGTCGCCGATTTTGTGCAGCTCGGCCTTTCCGAAAAAGTATCGAACACCATTTGCAACTACCGCGAAAAGGGCGGCAAATTCCGCGAACCCACTGACTTCCAAAAAATTTGGAGCCTCAAAAAAGAAGACTACGAACGCCTTCTGCCCTACATCCGCATCGAATCGGCTGGCCAAAGGCCCACTGAAAAAAGGCCGGAAAAGCCCCAGCCCGAACTATTCACCTTCGACCCCAACACTGCCAGCGAAGCAGACTTTTTGCGCCTTGGCCTCCCGCCTTCGACGATAAAAAGCATCCTGAACTATCGCGCCAAAGGAGGCCAATTCCGCAAGAAAGAAGACTTGGAAAAAATCTATACGCTCAGAGACGACGATTATGCCCGCATCGCGCCCTACGCCAATTTTTCAGAAACCAATGCTTCTGCCGACGCACCCCGCCCAGCGACCTACGCTGGCGGCACGGCTGCCCCCGCCAGGCAGTTTGCAGCCAAAGGCCCGGTGGACATCAACCGCGCCAGCATGGAAGATTGGGCCACTTTGCCCGGAATCGGTGAAAGCAGGGCGCGCCAGTTGGTCAATTTCCGTGAAAAACTTGGCGGATTCCTTTCTGTGGAGCAGGTGGGAGAGATGTACGGCCTGCCCGACAGTGTTTTCCAACGCATCAAGCCCAGCCTTGTCATGAGCAGTGCAGAGCCTCGCAAAATAAACCTAAATGCCGCTTCGGTGGCCGATTTGGACGCGCACCCGTACATTTCGAAAAAACAAGCCCAACTCATCATAGCCTACCGCGAGCAGCACGGAGCATTTGCAGCACCACAGGATTTGGGCAAAATGCTGGCGTTTTCTGACAAAATTTGGCTGACAAAAGTGATTCCGTACCTTTCGGCAAATTAACCACAGGATGTTTTTGCTATGAAGAAAGACCGCTCAACAGAAGTCGTCGTCGGCAAAGGATTAGACAAAAAACTGCTCAGCCCGCAGCAAAAAGAGTTCAACCGGCTCACCAAAAAAATCGCCGAAATCCGGGAGCAAATCCAACGGTTCACCGACCTCGGCCAGCGCATCAGCCAGCGCGCCGCTGGAGAGCTGCAGCCGCTTATCACCCAACACCAAGGCTTACGCGCCGATGTGGTGCGCTTGCTCGACCGGATGTTCCGCCAACAAAAATTCAATAAAACTGAGACGCGCAAACTCCGCCACATCATCACCGACATGAGTTTTGAACTGGCCGACGCGGGCTTCGATGACTTGAAGGAAATATTCAACCGTCACAACCCCGACCAAGACTTTGACATCGCAGAGGCAGAAGCGGATGAAATTACTGCATCAATGATGAAAGAAATGGCGAGCATGATGTACGGCATACAATTCGACGACGATGCCGATGTAAGCACTCCTGAAAAATTCCAAGCTTACGTTGCCGAGAAAATAGCCGAGCGAGATGCTGTCCAAGATCAAAGTGCCCGCGAAGCCGAAGCCCGCCGCGCCGCGAAACCCAAGACTCTCAAACAACTCGAGGCCGAGGCCAAAAAAATAGCCAAGGACGAAAAGCGAAAACAAGAGGAAAAGAAAATCACTCAGTCTGTCAGGGAAGTCTACATGGATTTGGTGAAGGCATTCCACCCTGACCGAGAGCCTGACGAGGCCGAAAAAGTGCGCAAAACGGCTATCATGCAGCGCGTAACTGCCGCCTATGAAGACAACGACCTCCTCGCATTGCTCCAATTCCAACTCGAATTTGAGCGTATTGACAGCAGCCACCTCGACTCTTTAGCTGCCGACAAACTGCACTATTTCAACAAAAGCCTGCGCAACCAAGAGGCCGAACTCAATGAAGCACTATGGGATATAGAAAGCCAACTTATGCAAATGGCAAACCTCGGGCCCTTCGATTATTTCAATCCGAATCAATTGGAATCAAAGTTTGACAAAAGCGTCAAATTGGTCAAAAAGGAAATCAAGCACTTAAAGCAAGACCTCCAATCCTTCCGCGAACCGATATTGCTCAAAGCCTGGCTCAAACAATACCGCATCCAAAAAGAGCCGGATATCTTTGGAGACTTGTTCGGGTAGGCAACTTCAAATAGCCGCTCCTATTTTTCTTACACCGCCAATGCCTTCAGGGCAAATTTTATCAAATCCTCTACTTTGCTCACGTTCGGGTTGTCGCGCATAACGGCGTTGAGCGCCTTTTGCACGGCTATCCTGTTGAAGCCCAAAGAGACGAGCGCGGAGAGCGCTTCCTCGCGCACAACATTGTCCACGAGCGAGGGCAAGAGCGAGGGCGCGTCGGAGGCATCTTTGGTGAGGCGGTTCTTGAGGTCAAGGATGATTTGCTTGGCGGTTTTTGCGCCTATCCCTTTCACCCGTTGCAGCACATGAGCTTGCTCTCCGATAACAGCGGCGCGTACCTCGTCCACTGTCATGGAAGAGAGGATGAGTTGGGCGGTGGTGGCGCCCACGCCGGTCACGCCGATGAGTTGTACGAACATTCCGCGCTCCACCTGCGTGGCAAAACCGTAGAGCGTGTGCGCATCTTCCTTTACAATTAGATGCGTATAAACCGTGGCCCGCTCCTGCCCTTGCAAAGCCGTGTAGGTGCTGAGCGGGATGTTCACATGAAAGCCCACGCCATTGGCTTCCAAGGTGATAAATGCAGGCGAACGATAGGTGATTTCTCCTTTTAGGTATGCGTACATGGAGGAACGATGAACTATGAACGATAAACGAGGAACGATAAACATTCGGAGCGTTCATAGTTCCTCGTTTATCGTTCATCGTTCGGTTATTTTTTCTGCCCTGTTTTCTCTACTAAAAGCCCAACGGCCTTCACGCCCGGCATTGGGTCGAGGCGGCCAAACTGTTCGAGCGTGATGACGTATTCGCCCGCGTGGTTGAAAAAAGCATTTTGCTGGATGGCGATGTGGGCACGGCATTCGCCGCCGGAACATTTGCCAGAAGGGTTTCCCTCCGGGTCAAAAAAGTCGAACGAGAGTGGCTTACTCAGGCGTTTGCCGCCGGGAAAGCGGGTGTGGAATTTCACATAGATATTTTGAGTCGGAAAAGAATCGGCGTACACAAAGTCCACAGAAAGGTTGTAAAGTGCAGCGGTGTCGGTCACGGCGAACTTAAAATCCAGCGTGTCGCGGTAGGCCCATTGGCCGTTCGGGATGTTTTTTTCTTCTTCAAAAAGATAGTCGGGGCCGCAAGCGGCGAGGGTTAAAATCAGGATGAAAAAAGGGAATCTCATAGTTTGCTTGACTATTGATAAGGAGCAATTAAAGTTACATCTTCATCATCTGCCGAAGGCCCATAAGTAGCAGGAACGGGAACATCTAATAACCTTAAATAAACTCCAAGTTGAGCACGATGGTGGATTAAATGGTTCATACAAAATGCCCTGAGAACTTGTTTTTTAGGCAAGGTAAAAAGTATGTCTTCGCCATGTCGCATACACCAATTTTTTTCAAAATCTTCGTCTTTGGCCGCTTTTAGCACTTGTTCTGCTTCTATCAGCAAATCGTCAAAATAAGATAAAAGTTCTTCTGTTGATTTAATGTCTTTGGGCTCAAAATCAATAAAGTCCAATTCGTCATTTTCTATACTCTCTTTCCACCAAGCAATGATTTCTGCAACGTGAATCGCCAAACGGCCCAATGTTTCTGACTTTTCGTGTGGCTTAAATTCTATTTTGTCGAACGGTACTCTTTCTAAATACTTTCGAGTAACTGCTGCTTCTTGTCGCAGTTCGTTTAATAGATTTTGCGCTAATGACATTTTTTGTTGTTGATGTTTTTTTAAGCAACCGGTTGTTTGTTCTTCTCACTCCTCTCACGTCTCTCACCCTTCTCGCAGCTTACCACAATGGCCGGGGGGATATTGAGCGGCACTACTTCCACATTTAGGTTGCCAAAAACACGGCGGTAAAGCCGCAGCAACAAGGGCGAGTAGTGAAACTGGATGAACTTCCCGCCCGTCCGCAACCAACGCCGGCACTCTATCGTGATTCGTGCTGCCAGCGTTTCGCGGAGCATGACGAACGGGATGGCCGACACAAAATAATCCACTTCCAAGATGCCCATTTCCCTAAAGTAGCGGCCCATTTTTTCTGCCGAATCATGGATGATGGTCATGCGCGGGTCGTCGAAAGTGGCCTTTATCTTTTCTACGAAAACGATGTTGATCTCAAAAATAATAAGCCGTGCGTCTGGTCTTAAACGGTTGAGGATAAACCGCGTAATCACCCCGTCGCCGGGGCCGAGTTCCACTACCACCTTGGCCTTTTCAGGGTCAATCTTGCTCGCCACGGCCCGGCACAAGAAGCGCGAACTGGGCGCCACGCTCCCCGTCAAGCGCAGGTTGCGCAAGCTTTCCCGAAAGAACTCGATGCGATGGTGGATGCTTGGATTGCCCAAAATTTATAGTCTGAGGTGGAGGGCAGAGGCTGGGGCAGAAGGCGATCCTCTCACCCTCTCCCGTTTTCTCACCCTCTTACATATGCCGCAAGGTCAGGATACTTTTTCAAAAGTGCTACCGCTTCGGCCTTCGAGATTCTGATTCCGTTGAGGTACGCTACCACCTGCGCCTCCGCAAAGCCTTGGCTTTGAATTTCTTTGCGCAGTTGTGCCGCCTCGCTGTGCTGTTTGAAAATACCTGCTGTGTAGCGGTACGCCCCAGCGCCGGGCTGGGTTTCGATCATCAAATCGCCAAACATAGCGAGCACGTCGTTGGTCAAGATTTGGCGCGTGGCGGCCGCCTCCACCTTGTACGAAAGCCCTGCTGTGGCTTCGTCCAAACGTTTGGCGCCGGGCGCGACCATGATTTCCGAAACGAAAGGGCGTTCCACCCGAAGCCGGAGCGGCAAAGGCTCCATGGCAGTCAGTGTCAGTTCGATGCGGCGGTTCAGCATCGGCGCGGCAGGGTTCGGCACAGCATCCAGCACCTCGCGGGCAATCGGGTAATTGGCGCCCACGCTGCGGAGCAAGATTTGGGAAGCTGGAATGCCGCGCTCGGCCAATGCCTTGCCCACTATTTCGGCGCGTTTGATGCCATTGTAAAGGTCAAATTTTGCTTGCCCCGTAGCGTCCGTGTGTACCGTCACAAGCACCGAAGTCTGCGGAAAATTCCGCGCAAGCGCGGCCATCTGTTCCACAATTTTTTGATTTTCAAGAGAAAGAACATCCTTGTCCGAGCTGTACGGCAAAGTGGGGATGACCAGCTCGCGCACTTCTTGCTCCCTGCCCGCGCTTGCGTCCGCTTGCACAAAAAGCGCAGGCTGCGGGGGAACGCCCTGCTCCGGCAGACTCTCTTTGAAATAGGCGATGTAGAGGTCGCGCTGCCCAAGCCCGCCCAAACGGTTGGACGCGAAAAAAGCCGAGCGGCCATCAGCGGCGAGTCGGAAATAAGCGTCGTCGTCGGGCGAATTGATGGGCTGGCCGAGGTTGGCGGGCGGTTGCCATACCCGTTTTTTAGGCTCAAAAATAGTTTTGAAAACATCCAGCCCGCCCGCGCTTTCCGTTCGGTTGCTGCTGAAAAAGAGCGTCGCGCCGTCGCGGGCGAGGAAGGGCATATCCTCGTCATAAGCCGAATTGACCGCAGCACCGAGATTGGCAGGAGCCGTCCAACTCGTGTCAGCCCACACCGTCCACCAAAGGTCAAGGCCGCCGTAGCCGCCCGCCCGGCGGCTGGCAAAAATAATGGTCAGGTCATTGAAAAAGAATGGGTTGCAATCGCCCTCTTCGGCCAGCACCGGGCTTTTGAACGCAGGGGGATTGGCCGAATACTCATCTTTTCGGGCAGCCGTGTCCGCAAAAACCTCCCCGCTGTAAAGCGTAAAGCCTCGAAAAAAATAGAGGACTTGGCCGTTGGCATTGAAGCCGAGCGGCACCTCGAAGCGCGAAGTGTTCAGCAGCCCGCCGAACCCGCCCTCCGATTCCCAACCGCTGTTGGCGAGTTGGGCGGCGGACATATCGCTGCACCAATGGCCGCGCTGGGCATCTTCGTAACCTTCGTCGTTGCGCTCGCCGCCCGTGCTGCCGGGGCGGGCAGCCGCAAAATAAAGCCGATCGGCATGGTTGACAGAGGGGATGGGCGCGAACTCGTCGCCCAGCGAATTGACCCGGTCGCCAAGGTTTTCCACGAGGGCCACTTCTTCATTTTGAAGGATTTGCATCCCGGCCACGCAGCGACGGATATTGTCAATCGCGTTGGCGCGGAGCGGGTGCCGTTCGCTGCCGACCCGCAAAAAAGATTTGTACGCTGTGATGGCTTTTTCCCATTCGGCGAGGCCGTGGAGGGTGCGGGCGAGGTAGTAAAAAATCTCGGGATCTTTGCTGTCAGGGTTTTTGGCGGCCACATATTCGAGATAACGGCGGGCTTCTTCGCCGCGCCGGAGTTGGTAGAGCGCGATGCCGAGTTTGGTCAACACGCCAAAGTCGCCGGGCTTGGCTTCTTGGTACTGGGCGAGGAACATCTGCGCATCGCGCCAGCGCTCGTTGGCGAAAGCCCGCTCGCCGTTGCGCTTGGCCTCTACGGGGTTTTGGGCTGAGGTTCCTGCAGAATGACAAAGGAAAGCAAGGGCAAAAAGCAGGGGAAATATTTGTGCGATGCGTGACATAGCAAACGTTTTTTTGAAGGGTGAAGGTAGTGGTCAACCAAGCCTTCTGCGAAATCACAAGCACTCCATCGCCTGCTCCAAATCCTCCCACAGCCAATCCCGGTCTTCCAAGCCAATGTAAAACCGAACAAACTGCCACGGCATGGGCGGTGCGGCGCGACCCGGAATATTGTAAAACCCAATGGTCGGGATGATAAGGCTCTCATGGCCGCCCCAACTGACGGCCATCAAAAAGCGTTCGAGGCGATGGACGAAGGCTTCCATTTTTTGTTGCGATTCCGTTTTGAACAGCACGGAGAATAGCCCACCGCAGCCCCGCATCTGGCGTTTTGCCAGTTCGAGTTGCGGGAACGAATGGTGGAACGGATACCAGATGCGCTCCACTTTTGGGTGGCCGTCAAGTTTTTCTATCAGCCATTTTGCGCTCTCGTCGCTGCGCTGGAGGCGGAGCGGGAGGGTACGCAGGCCGCGTATGACCAAGGCCGCATCGTGGGGGCCAAGGATTCCGCCGAGGGTCATCAATTCGGACTCAAAGATTTTTTTGACCATCGCTTTGCTGCCGCAAAGCACGCCCACCACCACGTCAGAATGGCCGTTGAGGTATTTGGTGCCGGAATGCACCACCACGTCAATGCCGAAAGCAGCGGGGTTTTGGTAGAGCGGCGAGCAATACGAGTTGTCAATGATACTGACGATGCCGCGTGATTGGGCGAGGGCAGCGCAAGCAGCGAGGTCTTGACACTCAAAAGTCATCGTGTTTGGGCTTTCCAAAAACAGCACCGTGGTGTTTGGCCGCATGGCGGCTTCGATTGCTTCCATATCCGTGCCGTCCACAAAAGTGTGCTCCACGCCAAAGCGCGGCAGGAATTTGCGCAACAAGGCCGAAGTCCAAGAGTAAGGGCTTTTTTGACACACGATGTGGTCGCCCGATTTCACATTGCCGATGACTGCTGCTGCTACTGCCCCTGCCCCACTGCTGAACACCAGTGCATCCTCCGTGCCTTCGAGCGCGGCGAGTTTTTTGCGCAAGATTTCCACCGTAGGGTTGTTGCCGCGCGAGTAGACGTGGTTTTCCAACTCGTCAGAAAATGCTTTGCGAAACGCCGACAAATCAGGGAAAGCAAAATTGCTCGACTGGATGACTGGTGGCGAAATGGCTTGGAAATAATTTTCGCGTTCTTCGCCGAGGTGGGTGAGGATTTCGGATAGATGGGGTGCTTGATTATTGGTCATAAAATAGCCTTTGAACTACAATTGTTAGCGAGAGCGAGAAATAGATACTGATGTCGTTCCTTGAGGGCTTTCGATGGCGATGCGGTAGATTCCTGAGCCTAGTAAAGTGAGATCAAATCGGTGGATTTGTTCGCCTGCGGGGCGAAGCGTCGGCTCAGAAACTGTTTGGACGCAGCGGCCAAGCATATCATAGATTTTAATCCCGATTGGGACTGCCTGTTCAAGTTCGTAACGCAGCGTCACCCAACCCTCGAAAGGATTGGGAGAAATCGAACATTGCCGGATGAGCGTGGGCGCGCTGGTAGCGCTCGATTCCTCATTCAAAACCCTGGCGAGCATAATTTGTGGCTGTTCTCCGCCCATTGGGTAGTAAAATCCACCGATCAAGATTTTGCCATCGGGTTGAATGATTTGGGCATCTCCCCCTGCGGCATCTCCTGTGCTGACCGTGCCCAAGCCTATACCATTGAAAGAATTGTCGAAAGAGCCGTCTGGGTGCAAGCGCATCACATAGGCTACGTCGCCAGCAACTGATGAGTTGTAGCCCACTCCTGTAGCCACAATTTTGCCATTGGGCAGCAAATCAAGGGCAGAAATATTGCTTACTTCGCTTGCATTCATGGTCACCAAGCCATTGTTCCCAAAAGATGGATCAAGGCCGCCGTTCGCGTTCAAGCGGAGCAAAGCGAAACTTCCATCGGCGGTTGGCCCAACCCATCCGCCAGCCAGAATTTGACCATTGGGCAGCACCTCAAAGTCTGAAATTACTTCGAAATAGCCACCAAACCAATAATCAAACTTGCCATTAACCCCAAAAGTGGAATCAACTACCCCATTGGGCAGCAGTCTGCAAATCAAAAACTTGGCCCCAGGGTCTGAACCGACTTCGGTGCCGCCGGTCAGGATTTTCCCGTCAGGGAGTATGGAAATACAAGTTGGGAGGCCTGAGCCAGGCGTTGGGAAAGTGGTAATTCCGTTGTCGCTAAAAGTGCTGTCAATCTTTCCATCGGGATAGAATCGAGCCCAGGCAAATCTTAGTCCGGTACCAATGTTGGCTTGGCCCAGCACCAGGATTTTCCCGTCGGGTTGCAACGTCACGATATTGGGTGCTGCATAATTCCCGATACGGGCCGTGGTCACACCAGACTGCCCAAAAGTGGGGTCAAGTGTCCCATCCGGGTGAAAACGCATCACCCCAAACACCCGGTACTGAAAAGGAGAGGCTACATCAATCACCTGCCCAACAGAGATGATTTTGTTGTCCGATTGGATAGCGAGTGCAGTGTGGGGAGAGACGTTTTCAATGAGCGTGGGGGAGACGCCGCCTGTTCCAAAAGTATTGTCCAAACTGCCATCTGGATTAAAACGGGCAAGATAAATACCTGAATTCGTTACCCCAGAAATCAGGATTTTTCCGTCGGGCAGTAATTTGACGGCTTGTAGAAGAGAACTAAAACCATATTGAAAATTCACGATTCCGCCGATGCCAAAGCTCGTATCCAAAGGTGCGGGCTGCCCGGAGAGCAGGTACGGGAGGAGCAGGAAAAGAAAGGTGGGGGTGCGGAAGGAATATTCGCTCATGTGCAAAATGTTTGGCGGAAATGGTGTGGAGGCATTACTCTGAAAATATCATTCAAACCGCCGATTGTTTTCAACCATAAAATTGATCAAAGGATTGGCGTACATTTTCAGCAAATATTCCCGCCCAAGCCCATCTTCGTCATTTTTCAAGCACCGGAACCGTTCCTCAAAAAATTCAGAATATTGGGCGTGTTGCTCTGGAGAATAGTAGCCGGACCATGAATCGGACTTGGAGAGCAGGCTGATGGCCACAAAATTTATGGGCCGCAACCGATAACGCTCATGAATACACGAGTCTATCGTTTCTGCCAACCATTCCAATTGTTTTTTTGAGCTGGGCATCGAGTCAAAAGCATTCAACCACGAGTCTATCGGCTCAGAAAAATGAAAATGCACTGCCCCCTTTTGGCCTTTCAGGCCCAGCAACATATGCTGCAAATCTTCCTCGAAAGATTTTTTGAAATCAGGGTTGGCGCGTTTGTTCAAAAACTCCTGCGCTTTGAGCACGTCGCAAGGGTCGTATTCGTAGGAGATAGCGACCGGCACGATTTTCATTTGCTGGAAATGAGTTTTCAAGTCGCCTTTCGCGCTCAGGCTGAGCATTTTCAGCAGCCCGACTTGGGTACGGTCGTCGCCGTCTTTAGCACGGCCTTCGCGCTGGGCTATCCACACCGAGTCGGTTTTTTCGGCGATTTGCCGCCAGATGTATTCGGACAACTGCACCGAAGAGCGGTACAATTCCATGGCCGTGCCCGTGCGTTTCACCACGAAACTTTTGTTGATGTGGAAAATCAATTCCGAGATACGGTGGCGCATCAGGTTGTCGCCGATGGCGATTTGGCTGGTCTGAAATCCGCGCTCGAACAGCACCACATTCAGAAAGGCCGAATCGAGGATGATGTCGCGGTGATTGGAAATAAAAAGGTACTGCTCGGAGGGTTTGAGGGTTTCCAGCCCGCTCACCGTCAAGTGCGAAATGCTTTCTTTTTCAATGTTTTTCATGATGGGCCGGGCGATTTTCTCTTGAAAATCTCGCACTGAGTTTACCCCATCTTTTTCTCTCAAAATCAGGCCACAAAGTGCCTCCGGCAAAAAAGCCCTCATCCCGTGGAGCAGGCTTGGGTAACCAAACAACTCTTGGATGGCTGCCTTGGCTTCGCTGTCGCTGTAAATCGCCAGCCCTTTTTCGTGTTGCATATCGCCGAAATTTTAGGGGAGCGAAAGTACGACCGAATTGATTGACAGCGGAAATCTCAAAACGCTGGCTGTTCTTGGTCCTACCATTAGAACCGATACCTGTGGCCAGAGCTCAAAGAGCAAAAAGGTAACAGACCATTTGGCAGCCCCTCCAAAAACATCCTACCTTGCCTTCTTTTTTCGGAAGTCGCAGTCTCGATATTGAGATGGGCGGCTTCCGTTTTTTTGGGGCAAAGCGAACTCAGCGTTTATCGGCAAAATCCATGTTCGCCAAATTTACTCCACAGCTGGGATGGGCAAATCCCTTCGATACAGAATTTATCAAGCGATAATCTCTTTTCGCAAAAGATAATTTTTACCTTTGCCCCGTTCTTTGGAAATTCCTTTTTGAAAAAAGGCTCGCTTTCCAAGTTTTTCATTCTTTTATCGGCTTGGGCAATGTTGACGTTAGGCGTTGGGTTTCGACGGGCAGAGAGCGGTCAGAAGCGCGTGGGGTTGATGGCATTCCAAAGATTTTGGAACAAAACTGCCAATCAACAATCTGCAATCAGCAATCATCAATAAACGTAGCGTAAACAAGTCCCACGCCCCTAACGTCCACATTTTATGTCAGCATTCAAGACTCTCGGCATTGCCGACGACCTCTTGCAGGGCATCACAGCTATGGGTTTCGAGACCCCTACGCCCGTGCAAGAATTGGTCATCCCCGTCGCCCTCGAAGGCGACAATGACATCATCGCCCTCGCCCAAACCGGCACCGGCAAAACCGCCGCTTTCGGCCTCCCTCTCCTCCAACGTATTGACCCGCGCGAGCGCAGCGTACAAGCGCTCATCATGTGCCCCACCCGCGAACTTTGTGTGCAGGTGGCGGGCGATTTGGTCAATTATTCCGAACACGCCCACCAATACAAGGTCGTGGCAGTGTACGGTGGTGCAGGCATCGAAGGCCAAATCCGTCAAATCAAGGCTGGTGCGCAAATCATCGTAGCCACACCGGGCCGCCTGATGGACCTCATCGCCCGCAAGGCCGTTCGGCTCGACAGCGTGCGCCGAGTGGTGCTCGACGAAGCCGACGAGATGCTCAACATGGGCTTCAAAGAAGCCATTGATTTCATCTTGTCGCAGGCCGAGGAGCGAAAATCCATTTGGCTTTTCTCTGCTACCATGCCCAAAGAGGTGCGCACCATTGCCGCTACCTACATGAAAACCCCGCACGAACTTACCGTGACCGGGCGCTTGCAGACCAACGAGAACATCGAGCACCAATATTATGTGTGCCGTGCCGACGACCGCTACAACGCCCTCAAACGGGTGGTGGACGCGCTGCCTGGCATCTACTCCCTCATCTTTTGCCGCACCCGGATAGAGACCAAAGAAGTGGCGGAGCAGATGGTGCGTGACGGCTACAACTCCGATGCGCTTCACGGCGACCTCGCCCAATCCGACCGCGACCGCGTGATGCAGCGGTTCCGCGAGGGCAATCTCCAACTCCTTATCGCTACCGACGTGGCCGCACGTGGCTTGGATGTGAGCAATATCAGCCACGTCATCAACTACGGCTTGCCTGACGAGATCGAAGTGTACACCCACCGCTCTGGCCGCACCGGTCGCGCTGGCCGCACGGGAGTAAGCATCACCATCGTCACCCCAAAATACGAGGAGCGAATCCGCCAGATAGAGCGGAAAACGAAAGCCACGATCGTCAAAAAAATGCTCCCCACGGGCATGGAAGTTTGCGAAGCGCAACTGTTCAACATCATCAAAGGCATCCACGAGCAGGAAGTACACCATGCGGACATCGAACCGTACATGGAGCGCATTCAAGAAGAATTGAAGGATTTGAGCAAAGAAGAACTCATCAAGCGCTTTGCCAGCGTGGAGTTCAACCGATTCCTCGCTTACTACCGCACCGCGCCAGATATCAACATTTACCCACGCGGCGACAAACGCGCCGCCCGCCCAGTATCCTCGGCCAGCGGGCCCAGCGGCTCTATGACGCGCTTGTTCGTGAGCGTCGGCGAGATGGACGGGGTGACGAAAAAAGATTTCCTCATACTGCTCGACCGCTCGTTCGGGGTGCCGAGCCGCGCCATTGGCAACATTGACGTGAGCCGCACGCACTTGCACTTTGATCTCGATGCGGCTTATGTTGGCGTTGTGCGCCAAGGCTTGCCAGAGTTCACTATCAATGGCCGCCCCATCCGTGTGGACGATGCTTCCGACCGCGAAAGAGGGCCAAGAAGAGAAGACAAGGTTTTTGAAAAGTGGGACCGGAAGCCAAAGAAAAGCGCGGGGAAGAAGGGGAAGTGGTAGGTTTCAGAGTAGCAAGTCTGCAAGTGGCAAGTTTCAAGTTTGCAAGTAGCAGGTAAAATAAGGGCGGGCATTTCGTTTTAGAACGAGATGCCCGCTTTGCTTTTGCTGTCAAAAAGCACGGGCTTCACAGAATGGTGTTCAGATGCACCCACAAATGCTCTAAATCGCAAACCCGGATGTTCTCCTCCAAGGGGTAATCGGCTTTATGTGGCAAGACGATAACGGCTGGCGGATTGCCCAAATCGGACAATGCAAGGCGGTTGCCTTTGCTTAATGACGGGCTGGCCGACATTTTGACTTCAACGGCTAAAACAGGCTTGTTGCCCCGTACCAACACGAGGTCAATTTCGGAACCGTCTTTCGTCCTATAAAAATAAGGCAAGATGCTCGGAGGCAAGTTGGCGATGATCTGCTGTAGCACATAACCTTCCCAGGACGCTCCAGCAATCTGATTTCCGAGCAGTTGGTTGTTGTTGGAAATGCCCGCCAGATGGTGCAGCACACCGCTGTCTCGAAAGTAAACTTTGGGGGTTTTGACCAAACGTTTGCCGATGTTGGCATACCAAGGCTGTAAAGACCGGATGAAATAGGCATTCTCTAAATAGGCCAGATAGCGTTTTATAGTTGGGATTGTCAGGTCCAACGAGTTGGCAATTGCACTCTGGTTGAGCAGGTTGGCGTGTACGCCAGTCAACATTTGCAGCAGCGTCCGAAGGGTTTGCGAAGGAGCTGTCAAACCAAATTGTGGCAGATCGCGCTCGATGAAAGTGATGACGAAATCTTGCAGCCATTGAAATGCCTCCGCCTCTTCCGCCGCAAAAAGCGATGGGGGGAAGCCGCCCCGCAGCCAGTTTTTTTTGAAATCGCCGTCGGGAAGTTCTTTTGCGTGAAACGGCGTGAGCTCGAGGTAGGAAATCCGCCCGGCGAGCGTCTCGGAACTTTGCCGGAGCAGTTCGGGAGAGGCCGATCCTAAAATGAGGAAACGACCGGGCTCACGGCGTTGGTCAACCAATGATCGAAGGAGCGGGAACAATTCTGGTTTGCGCTGCACCTCGTCCAAAACGACCAGATTTTCCTCGTTTTCTTTCAAAAAAAACTCGGCGTTGCGCAAGTGGTTCAGGTCGGAAGGCAGTTCAAGGTCCAGGTAAACGGTTTTTCGCCCCAGTTGCTTCACGATTGATTTTGCAAGCGTAGTTTTCCCAGCCTGCCGAGGCCCTGTGATGCCCACCACAGGAAAAGTATTCAACCTTTGAAGAAGGTTTGGCTCGATGTTGCGCGGGTAAACCATCGTTTTTTTCCAGACAAATCTAAAGCGAAATTTTAGATTTGTCTGGAAAAAATTTTACTCAAAGAATTTCCCCTCCCTACTTCTGACTCGCCTCATAAAGAAAATCCTTCTCCTCCTGGCTCAGGCTCTCGTAGCCCTGCGCCTTTATCTTATCGAGGATGGCATCCAATTTTTCCTGAAAAGAGAAGTCGTGCGCGTCTGAACGGCTGTTGCCTTTTGCGCCGCCAAAAGTGGCGCGCATGGAAGCGGCATTTTTGGGGCGTTGGAATTTTGGGCCTGGCTTGGAAGAAAAAAGCCTGCTGACCCAAGCGAAAAAATTGTTCACTGGCACCGCCCAATCGCGCCCATCGCGCAGTTGATAAACAAAAAAACAGCCCATGGCAAAACCCGCGATGTGCGCCGCGTGGCCGCCTGCAGGATAAGTGCCCGCGATGCCTACCAGATCGAGCAGCACCAGTACCAGCACGATGTACTTCACCTTCACCGCACCCAGCAACAGCAGCGGCACCCGGTAGTCGGGTGCAAGGATGAGCGCGGCCCCGCCCAGAGCCATCACTGCCGCTGACGCGCCCAGCGCGTAAGCCCCTACGCTGAGGAAAAACTGCGCAGTAATCACAAAAATCGCAGCACCCACCAGCGCGCCGAGCAGGTAGATTGGCAAAATCCGCCGATCGCCGATGAGGTCGCTGACAATGGTGCCGAACAGATACAGCCCTATCATATTGTTGACCAAATGAAAGAAATCATCGTGCAAGAAAGCATGGGTCAATATTCCCCAAGACCGCCAAGCCAAGGTGCCCAAATCGGCGTGCAGCCACAGATAGCCGAGCATTGTGTCGTAAGCAGTGTCGGGTGCTCGGAGCAAAAACACCCTGAGAGCAAGGTAGATCAGTTTGATCGCGACAAAAACAGCGAAGTTGATCACCACCAATTTGGTCACCATGTTCCCTGCGCGGAGCGAATATTGAAGGTCGTCCCAGATAGATTTGAATAGCGACATAAGTGATTATTCGATTGATTCGATTATTCGATTATTCGATTATTCGATTATTCGATTGAGCCGATTAGCCGATTGGTTCGGTAGGACAAATCCGTCCTTCACATAAGGAAGGGACCCTGACAACTTCGGATCAAAACAATCGAATCAATCGGTTAATCGAACCAATCGGGTCAATCCAATGTAACTACACAGGTATCCCTGTGCTAATGAAAATTGAGTAAAAAGGATAAACCTTTGAGCATGATTGAATCCGAATACATTTCGAAACTAGAAGCCACGGTAGTTTCTCAGAACCAACAGATTGAAGCGTTGGAAGAGAAAGTGATGCTTTTACTCGAACTGGTTCAGAAGCAAAGCGTCAAAAAAGACTCCCATAATTCGTCGTTGCCCCCGTCAAGTGATTTTTTCAGGAAGACCAAAAGCCTCCGCGAACCGGGTAAATTGAAAAGCGGCGGTCAGCGTGGGCACCCTGGCAGCACCTTAAAAATGTCCTCAAATCCCGATAAAGTCATTGACTTAAAGCGTGATTTTTGTACGAATTGTGGCCAACCATTGAGCGAAGCGACCTATGAATTAAAGGCGAAACGTCAAGTAGTCGAGATTCCGCCGATTGTTCCCATTTATGAGGAATACCGCCAGTATGCTTGTCAATGTCCGAGGTGTTTGCAGCCCCAAGTAGCCGATTTTCCGCTTGGCGTCAACGCGCCCGTCCAATACGGCAGTAGCGTGGAATCCCTTGTGGGTTATTTTTCAGCCTATCAATACGTTCCTTTTTTGCGGCTTCAAAACCTCTTTGCCCAGGTTTTTTCACTGCCGCTTTCGCAAGGAACGATTGGCAATATCTTGGTCAGGTCGGCGAAAAAATGCCAAGGCGTTTACCAAATCATCAAAGAACAGATCGCCCAAAGTGAAGTCGTTGGCTCCGACGAAACCTCGGCCAAGGTCAATGGGGCCAAGTGGTGGGTCTGGGTTTGGCAAAACATCCTCAACACCTTCATCGTCTGTTCGGACAATCGTGGCTCGGAAGCCATCGACAGCGTTTGGGAAACGGGTCTGCCCAATGCCGTCCTCGTTTCCGACCGATGGGCAGCCCAGTTGAAGGCAAATGCCAAAGGGCACCAGGTTTGTTTGGCACATTTGCTCAGAAACCTCAATTTTTTGGAAGAATCTGAAAAACATCCCTTTGCCGCCGGCTTCAAACAGTTCATCACAGACGTTTTTGACGCTCGCAGAAACTTGGCAAAAGAAAAAAAGACCGCTTTTCGGCCAGACGACCCAAAAGCATTGGAATTGGAAAAAAGGCTGAATGACTGGCTGCTAATCACTATTGACAAGCAAAAACATCAAAATACGGCCACTTTTCAGGCATCCATGCTCAAAAATCGAAATCACCTGCTCCCTTGTTTGTACAATCTCGACATCCCGCCCGACAACAATGGTTCAGAACGGGCCGTCCGAAACATTAAAGTCAAACAAAAAGTATCCGGCCAGTTCAAATCCGGGCAAAACCCTTTTTGTGTCATTCGATCTGTCATCGATACCCTGCGCAAACGTAAAGTTGAGGTACTCCCTTGCCTAAACCTCATCATCAAACTACAACCTGTGTAGTTAC
>JBJXFT010000435.1:0-6763 GCA_046155725.1 Saprospiraceae bacterium | reverse complement strand
CGCGAGATGCGCCAGCTGGTGGTGGTGAACGCCAACCACAAAAAGGTGGACGAGGACGTGATCGTCAAAAAACTGACGAACATGATCGGCGAAGCCAACAGCGCAGCCATTGATCAATCTGAAAGTTATTCTATGCTGGTGGCCCCGAACTTTGTGGGACGCTCGCTGATCGAAAAGCTCTCCGCGCTTTCGTTCAAAAACAAAGTGCTGTTCCTGACGGATTATCAAGACTTGGATAGCGTGGATTCCGTGATGGAAGCCGCCAACGAACCAGGCAAACCAAAACTCGGCGGCGTGGAAAAAGTGTGGAGCCGCACGGTGGCATTTGCCAACTACGCCCTGTTGCGCGACAAACACAAACAAGAGCGCCGTGTGCTTTACGGCTCGCCCGCTGCCGCAGTGGCCGGCAAGTTGTATTCCATGGAAAACATCGCGCAGCCCGTGGCGGGCGCACAGTTTGGTCCTTTGAAAGGATTGAACGGCATCCGCTTCCGGGTGAACCAAGACCAGACCAATATGCTGGACGCCGAAAACCTGAACCCGCTCACGCTCGCGTTCGGCAGCATCATGCCTTTCAACTGCCTCACGCTTTTCAAAGGCGAAAACGTGGAACTGCGCCAATACTCCGTGATTCGGACGCTCGATTATGTGGACCGCTTGCTCAAGCATTTCCTGAACCAGTACGTGTTCACGTCCATGCAAGACAAAGACATTCGGCAGCACGTGTACGAAACCATCCTCCGGATGTTGAAGACGCTGGAAGACAACAAGATTTTGAAGAAAGGGCGCATCACGCACTTCGAGATAAACGACGAACGACCCGACCGTTTTGACATCAAACTGAGCGTGGTGCCGATGTTCGTGACCAGTGCTTTTGAGTACACCATCGGCATTGACCCCAATGGCGTGAGCGAGGGCGATGGAAATAACTAAGGGAACGAGGAACTATGAACGATAAACTATAAACACCGAGCGTGGTCATCGTTCATAGTTCCTCATTCATCATTGCTAATCAATTTTCTGCCTCGGCAAAAGAGAACATTCATTTTCTAAAACCACAATTTTTTTAAAGCCATGCCACACACAGCAACGTTCAAACTGGACGGCAAAGAAAGCGACGTGAAGTCCTTCTCTTACCACTTCTTCCGCGTGACGGAAGAAAACGGCCGTGTCGCCGCCCGCGTCCGCAAGGGCGAAATCTCCATGACGATCGCCTCCGACGACAAGCACAAGGAAGCCGTCATCAACAAGTTGGCCAAACCAGACCAGCCCATGGAGGGCGAGTTGATCATTTACGAAGACGACGACAAGAAGAAAGTATTGAAGACCATCAAGTTCGAAAACGCTTTTGTCGTGGACTATCGCGAAGAGTTCAACGATGCCAACAACCTCAACACCCGGGAGAGCTTCACGATCTCCTCCGAAAAAATCAGCATCGGCTCCGCGAAGTTCGACTTCAAGTGGCCGAAGGCGTAAGGGAGTTTTTCTGGCACCCACACCGGCTCGGTGCTGTTCCAAAATTTTTGAAACAACACCGAGCCTTTCAATTCCCATGACAAATGGCTGAAACTACATCTCAGGTAGCAACTGCAACGCAAGATTCCCTTGCTTCGGCGAGCGGTATCGCCGAATACGAGGGCTTGCTCCGGCAGATTTATGCTAAAGCGGATGCCGCCATCGCAGCCGAGGCCAAGCACATGCTATCGAAAGGGGCAGACCCCGGCGCGGTTGCTACCTGGGCCAATCGGGCGAGGAACATGGTGAAAACTCAAATTAGGAATTGGGATTTGGCGGTGTTGAGAAAGATGGCCGAGCAGCGCAACCTCCTGAAATATGGAAACAGCACAGGCCCCTCCTATCGCCAACTGCGCCAAGCAGGCAAAACCGACTTGCAAATCATAGAAGGCGCAGGCAAAAGCAACCCCACAGTCAACAGGTGGGTTGGCCGTTTTCGAGTGGCTGGCCGCATCATGATCGCCGTCGAAATAGGCTTCATTGCTTACGAAGTGTCCAATGCCCCAGAAGTGAACCGCCCACGTGTTCTTTTGGAAGGGGCGGGCGGTTTGGCTGGGGCAGTAGCAGGCGGTTTGGCCGGTGCCAAAATATGCAGCGCCGTCGGAGCAGCGTTCGGCGCACCAGCAGCCGGAGTAGGCGCTGTGCCAGGAGCAGCAGCAGGAGCAATTGTTTGCGGTATCGGTGGCGGCATTGCAGGTGCTTTTGGCGGCAGAGCAATAGGTGCTTGGACCGCCGAACAACTTTACCCCGTAGAAGAAACCTTTTTTGAAGGCGATTTTGCCCTCCAAAACTAACTCAAAGCCGACTAAGATCATGGCTAATCCAAAGATACAATTGGGGTCAGAGGACATTACCTCCCATTTTCAGTTCTTGCGCGTTTCGCAATCTGCCGGCGCCCACCACCAATTCGAGTTGCGCCTCAGCAACGAAGACCGCGCCGCCCACTTTCGCGGCACACTATCGGACGCTTCCAAAAAATGGATCGGCAAGCCGCTGAAAATTGATGGCTTCTTCGAAGGCGTGGTCACCTCCGTCGGCCTCTCCCGCGCCCGCACGGGCGGCAGCGTTTTTGTCGTGCGCGGCCAAAGCCCTACAGTGCTGGCCGACGACGGCGCGCACACCCGCGCATTCGGGGAAAAAACCCTCAAACAACTTTTGGACGAAGCCATAAAACCCTACGAAGGCAAGTTGGGAGAACTGAAACTCAAACCCCAATACACGAAAAAGATAAAATACTGTGTGCAGTACCGCGAAAGCAATTTCGCTTTTATCAACCGCTTGGCTGCCCGCTACGGCGAGTGGTTTTACTACGACGGCCTGAAACTAGTGTTCGGCAAGCCCGACAGCGGCGCCAAAATCCGCCTCAACTTCGAGCGCGACCTCACTTTTTTTGACATCTCGGTCAAGACCGTTCCCGTCAACTTCAAGTTGATGGGCTACGATTACAAAAACAACGATTTCCCCAAAAAAGACGCGGACTACGCTGCCCCAGAAAACGAGTACGCCAAAATCGCTTTAGACAAATCAAAAAACGAAGTCTATCCTGAAAAAACCTCCATGCCCATCCACTTCGGCATGAACGAGGACGACTTGGGGCAAATCGCCCAATTGCGCCAAAATGTACACCTCAGCGAAATGGTAGTGGTGAGCGGCACCTCCACCAACCAAGACCTGCGCATCGGCAGCGTCATCGAGATCGTGGACCCGCGCTCTGATATGCAAGCGGGCGGCAACGACAACTACGGCAAGTACATCGTGACCCAACTGACCCACGAACTCGTAACCAATGGCGAAGGGTACTCCAACCAATTTGAAGCCATCCCTGCCGAGTCAGCCATCCCGCCGATAGCCGTTTCCCCCGACCCGCCCTTCTGCGAAATGCAGGTGGCCGAGGTGATGGAAAACAAAGACGACAAAGGCATGGGCCGGGTGCGGGTGCAGTTCATTTGGCAAAAAGAAGCCAAAGGCGACGACAGCAAAACCCCTTGGATCCGGGTGGCAGCACCCATGGGCGGCGGCGACAAAGGTTTTTACATGGTGCCGGAGAAAGGCGACCAAGTGCTGGTGGCCTTCGAGCACAACAACCCAGAGCGCCCCTTCGTGCTCATGTCGGGTATGTACCACAAGGATGCCAAGCCAGAGCACCATGATGCCGACAACCTCAAAAAAGCCATCAAGACCAAAGGCGGCCACCAAATCCTGATGAACGACGAGAAAGGCAAGGAGAGCATGGCACTGAGCAGCCCCACCGATTTTTCTGCGGCAGCCTCCGCCGGGGTCATGAACCTGACCGCCAAAGGCGTTATTACGATCAAAAGCGACAGCGGCGATATCATCATTGACACGCCCGCCACGATCAAGATACACGCCAAGACCATCGAGATCAATGCCGACTCGTCCATCACGCTCGGCGCGCCAAAAATCGAGATAAACGCAGGGCAGGAACTCAAAGCCACCGGCACAACGGTCAGCGTGGAAGGCCAGACTTCGGCAGATTTCAAAGGGAGCGGTAAGGTGAACATCGAGTCGGCGGGAGTCACCAGCATCACCGGCAGCATGCTCAAACTGAACTGACCACAGCTTTTATAAAAACACTAAGGGACGAAGGGACACTAAGCGTCACAACTCAAAAACCCCTCTTAGCCTTAGTGTCTTTTAGTCCCTTAGTGTTTTGAAATTTGATTTGACGCATGGCCGAAAAAATCTTTTACTCAATGCCGTTCGTGACAGAACATCTGGGGCGAAAAACGGGCTTCCAACGCTGCGACCTCACCACCTCCGTGCGCCAAAACATCCGCCTGCTGCTCATCACCCCTCCAGGCAGGGTGCGCTTCGATCCTTATTATGGCTGTCGAATACACTGGTCACAGTTTTTGGCCGACAGCCGGGCCATGGAAGGCAAAAAGGTAGAAGACAAGTTCAAGCAAACCATGGAAGAAAACATCGAGGAACTAATACGCCGCTTCGAGCCGCGCCTCGATTTGAAAGAAGTGCTGGTGGACATCCGGCAAAGCCCAGAAGACCAGAAGCCTTGGAAAATCCGCGAATTTGCCCGCGTAAAGCGCAACGTCATACAAGTAATCGTCGGCGTGCGGGGCATGATAAAACCAGAATTCGCCAGCGACGGCCAGAGCCTCGAACTGGAAGACACCATCCCTTTGATGTAAGCAAATGCACATACCCGGCAGCTAAAGCAGCCGGTACACGGAACATACACCCGGCAGCTAAAGCAGCCGGTACAAGTAATCCAACCCAAAACAAAACGTGAGCCGAACATCGCCGCAAATAAAACGGGATATGCTGGAGTGGGTAAAAAACCACCTGCAAATCCGAACCTCCGACGAGTGGGGCTACGACACCCTCGAAGCCGACCCGCTCGTGCATGTGCTCATCGGTGCCTGCGCCTCCGAGGCCCAATTGGTGCACGAGGCCATTCTGGAATCGGACGAGCGCCTGCAACAGCGCCTTTTGCGCTACTTGCTGCCCGAAGCCTACCAATATCCGCAGTTGGCGTTCGGCATCGCAAGCGCCTTGCCCACCGCTTCTACCTGCCAGATCTCGCCCGCTCAATCGTTCAAGGCCCAATTGGAAAAGGACACTTTTTCCTTTATGCCCGCTTTCGACACCACGCTGGTCAACGGCAAAGTGCGGTTTGTGGGCACCGACCTGAATGTTGTTGACACCGACACTCCCACATCCTATTTGATGGAGACCAAACCGGAAAGGGTGACCAAGCTGTTGCTCGGCATAGAGACCAAGCAGAAAGTGACAGCCTTGGAAAACGTGGCCTTCTATTTTGATTGGAAAGGCTCGGTGGCAGAAAAACAGGCTTTTTTGCTCGCCCTCTCCAACAGCCGTTGGGTCTGGGGCGAACAAACGCTGAACCATCGGGTCGGGCTTGCCACGGATGCCATCTCTTGGTCGGATCAGTTCAGCACGGAAAAAGATTTGCTGCGCCGAATCAATGCCCAATACCGCCTCAACTTTCATGTTTTGACCAACAACCCCGAAGCGGCGCCCACCGAGATGCCGGTGCAGGATGTGTTGCGCGCATGGTTGAAAAGCCAAGTCTCCGTGTCGGGCGACACCGGAAACACCACGGAAAAATGGGCGGGGCTGAAAGGCAACTTTGTCTGGCTGCGCATTGACCTGCCTTACGACATAACACTGACCGATGTGCCGCGCAACATGGTGGCAGCCTTGAACCATTTTCCCGTCATCAACCGACGCTTGGTTCAAAAAGCAGACGAAGACACTTACTTTTCGCGCTCGCTGGGTCTGGAAACCTTTTCCATTCAAGCAGACAAAGGGCTGTTCTGTGGCATCCAATCCATCAAAAACCGAGAGAACGGCGCGGACATCCCCCCCATGAATTTCTCCCAATTGCTGCGGCAGAAAAGCGATCAACCCGCATACAGCATTCGCTATGGTGGTGCCGGGCGGTCTGATGCCTACAATGCTTGGGAACGCCTGTCGTATATGTTGTCGGTATTCCGCCAAGAACAGCGCGACCGAGAGATTGTGGAAAAACTCGGCACTCGGCTCAGTTTGGAGGAATTGCACGAAGCCATCGGGCAGCGCATCTCGAAGGACGGCCACGAAGCGGCGGAACAAAGCCCCTCCAGCGCCGTGTATGTTTTTGTCAAACCCGGCGCACAACGCCAATTGGACACCGAAGTGAACTATTGGGTGTCTGAAGGCGAAGCAGCCAACGACATTCAGCCCGACACGGCCTTGGTCAGCAACCCGCCGATAGCCGGCCTCGACCCCGCGAAAACCAAACTGGTGACGGCCACCAAGGGAGGCAAAAACCGTCTGTCGCCGACCGAGCAGACGCAGGCTTTGCAAGACACCCTCGTGCGGCGCGGGCGCGTGGTGACAGCCAACGACGTAAAAAGCCTTTGCAGCCGGGTATTGGGCGAACACCTGCAGGAAGTGCGCATCAAACCTTTTTTTGAAACGGACATGACGCTGCAAGGCGGGGTACGGCGCGCCTTGGAAGTCTCTGTGAAAGTCGCCCAGCCCGAAGAGCCATATATGCAGCAACTGGGGCAGGAGTTAGAATGGAACTTGCAGGAGAACAGCGTGGGCACCATACCTTACCGAGTCAGAATATGTTAGAATCGCTGCCGAAAATATCCAAAGCGCCTTTCGACATAAAGGCGGAGGTGTTGGCAAGGTTGATTGCCCAACAGTTTGATCTTTCGACCGAACAGATTTTGCACGTCCCCAGCCATTTCCACCAAAG
>JBJXFT010000194.1:0-18759 GCA_046155725.1 Saprospiraceae bacterium | reverse complement strand
TGATGGAGTCCTGCTCCAGGATGGCGCGCTCGAACTCCGAAGGGAAGGTCGGGAACGGCACGTTGCAGGGCAGGAAGCCGCGGATGGAGTTCAGGGCCAGGATGCAGTCGGAGTACGGCGCCATACGCCGGATCGTGAACTTCACATTATTGCAGTTGTCGTAGGAGCCGTCGTCGAAGGTCGTTGCTTTCACCCAGGTCACGCCGGCAAAGTCGCAGGCGCCGAGGGCGGGCGGCACGTCGAGGTAGCCGGCAGGGCCGTAGCAGTCGAAGGGATCGTCACCGCCGATGGCGATGGTCGTCGTCTCGTCGCAAGCAGCAGTAGGAGGCGTGAGGTCGCGCACCGTCAGGCGGAAGGTACAGGAGCTGGTGTTGCCACAATCGTCTTCTGCGATGTAGGTCACGGTGTGCGTGCCGATGGGCAGGCAAGGAGCAACGCCGAAGTTGGCCAGCGTGTCAAGATCCCAATAATTGTTGCCGAGGAAGTCTTCGAGACCGCCGCCGATTGTGAGCATACCCGTTTGTTCGCCCGTGAAGGCGTCAAAGGTTACGATCATGCCGCTGATGTTGTTGATACGGCTACAGTTGTCCTCCACAATCACGTCGGGGAGGTTGAACGTAGCGCAGCAGGAGAACGGATCGCTGGTCACGGTCAGGTTGGCTGGGCAGGCAATGGCTGGGCCAGCTTCGTCCAAGACTTTGATTATCTGGTTGAAAAGGAAGCCCGTACCTGTACACCAGTCAATGACTGACCACTCCCGGCGGTATTTGACGGTACCGTCGCAAACTGTGATCAAGTAATCATGGTATTCCCAGTTGATGTTGCAGCCCAGCGGCGAATCAAACACGTATGGGAAACCTTGGAGGCCCTGTGATTCAATCCATTCGGGCGTAGGGTTGGGGTGGCCGTTTATGATCGGCAGATTGTCCGTGCAGTCGAACGCGAGGCTATCGACATCATCGTAATCAGGAGGCAGCACCACATCGCCGAGCGTGGGGCGCAAGAATCTGATGCTTTGGATGCAAGTGCTGGTGTTGCCAGAGCAGTCAATTGCGGTCCATTTGCGCGAGACGATGCGGGTAAGGCCAGAAGCGCAATTTTGGGGCACTTCCGAATCTTGGTAAGTCAGGTCGTCTAAGCAGCAGCCTTCAAATACTTCGGGCGCAGTGCCGTTGGGAGCGTTGTACGCTATCTCCAGGCTGAAGGAAGTAATGGCACCCACGTCAAGGCCTGCTCCGTCTGTAACGCGAAGTGCCCAAACGCCTGCGGGATTTTCACCGTCAAGTTTTGCCAAGAAGTCCGAAGAACCAAATGCTGGGCCAAGGCAAGCAATGGGTTGGAACGTGTTTCCAGAAACATAATCTGCGCACAGGTTGCTACACACAGGTGCCTCATCATCTGCTCCAAAGTCAAGGTCGTTGTTGCCCCCACATTGTCTGGGCCAAAGAACCACCGTAGTGCCTTGTGGGCTAATAAGCGTAACCGTCAGGTCAGACACAAAAGTGTGGGTGATTCTCAAGGCAACGTTCACGTCCAAAATAGTCGAATTTCCACAAGCACCTACTGTCAGGAACGAATTTACGGTGCTAAGGTCAGGAATCGGGACTGGAGTATTATTGGTTGCAACTGATACGAGGTTAGCGTTGCCGAAGATGGGCGCCCCGTTCGCATTGCAAGGCAGGCTGTAGTCGCAGCAGTCCAAGGCGGGAGGTATCTTGTCTTCGATTTTCACATTGCCCCAGCATTTGTTGCCCGTTTCGGGGTCAGTCACGCGCACCTGATAGGTTTTGCCTATATCGGTATTGTTGAAGCAGGCTGGCAGCCATGGGCCGTTGCCGAACGGAGCCGTTTTGTCCACTTCCACAATATAGTCGTCATAGCAGTGGTAAGGGCCGCCTTCGAGCACACCGTCGGCACCGAGGCAGGCGTTGCAGTCTTCGTCGAGCGAAAAGAACACCAAGTCGTTGCACACCAAGGATGGCGTTGGGTTCGGGTACTCGTTTACTGTAATCGTGAAGCAGCAGGTAGATGACCTGCCCGCTTGGTCTATAGCCCTGAAGCAGTTGGTGGTGGTTCCGATGGGGAACGCCTCGCCGCTCTCCAAGCCCGTGTATTGCATTGGCGTGATGGGGCCTTGCACTTGGAATTGGATTTCCACATTCGGTGTGCGGTTGGCGATCATCCCGCCAAACAAACCCGTGGAGGATGCACCCGAATTCAAGTTGAACGGCCCTTGGGCAATATTTGCAACAAAGCCGGCAGCATTGTTGTAGACCAACGAACTCTGTGTGCCAAAAATGTAAACCCCTTTGGTTTGGCCAGGGGCAAGAAAATATGGGTTAGCGAGGTCTACTTGCGACAGTTCAGACATATTGCCCGCTACTATTACGCTGGCAATACCCGTGCTCGTCCATGCAGCAGCGTTGGCTGTTTGGCCCACAAACGTAGCACCATTGGAGAGGTAGGTATTTACTTGCCGTGGAGAAGGCACGAGACCACCTGCGCCTGGAATGTCAGACCCAAAACGCACCCGATAGCCCGTGACACGAACGGGATTGGCACTCGTGTTGGTCAGGTTGAAGAAGTTGCCGCCAGGGAGGTTGTTGCCTGCCACCGTGATCGCCCCGCCGCCGTGCGGGAAAAACGTAACCGGAAACTGCAACGGCGCCTGCTGCACAAAGAATGGGCAGTTGTCCGTAGCAGTCACGGTGTAGTTCACTATTGCGCTACAAGCCCCTGGATCAAGATCAATGATCATATTGCCGGGGCAATTGATCACAGGGTCCACACCGTCCGTTACGTTGATGTTCTGCGAAAGGGAAGAGCAGCCCGTCGAGTACGTGACCACGTGGGCACCAGACGCGAGGTTTACTGGAAAAGAAGCACCCGATGTCACCGTGCCAGCAGCCACGCCGTCAATCGTCACTGCAATCAAAGTACCAGCGGGGCAATTGGCATCAAGCGTAGGTGCCGTAAGGTTGCCCGTGAAGCCACAGATGGCTGGGTTGGTGCCTGGGAGAATTATGTTGGGCAAAGATGCCACCGTAAAGCTGCAAGGTGGAGGCCCAAAAGTGATGTTCCAGTTGAGCATGACCCCTACGTCAGCACCCACGTCGTCCTTGATGTTCAGCTGCCAAGTACCGTTTTGGCCTTGTGCGAAAGAACAAAATTGGGTGATTGTGGGCGTAATGGTAGTGCCGCACGCACTGGCTGCCAAAGTGCCTTCGGGGCGGAAAGTACCCGTGAAAGGCGCAACGCCCGCCGTGATGTTTATCAGACCAGCATCAGAGAAGAGGGTATTGGTGTAGTTGTCGTTGCCAGCGCCATTGTCCGTGCTGAGCTCAAGAATCTGCCCATTGGGTGCACGGAGCACGATATCCAAGTCGCTGTCGAACGTGTGCGTCAGGTTGATCAGCACACTTACCGGCACTTGGTTGGTAAGGCCTGCTACCACGTTGTTGAAGTTGTCGCCGCCCGTAGTGGCGGGGGCAATGGTACAGCCTCCCGTACCGACAGAAGGGATAATGGAGGTGCCTGCTTGGTGGAGTATGGAACCGTTGAAGGTCTGGGCATTTACCGCCACTACGCTCAACAGCACACACAAAGCCGACAGGCCAAAGGATGTGAGTCTCTTACTAATCATGAGATTAAGTTTTAGATTTTAACAAGATTGTGGAAACCTATGCTTTGTAAAGGTTTCCTCAGTTGGTAAGCAAGTCAACCAATTCGTTGAAAATGGTCTGCCACTCGCTTTGCGAAAGCACACTGATCACAGGCTCCATGTGCGGAGCACCTGCCATCCGGTCGTAGTTGGCACGTACTGCTTTTGACACCGGAATGCCTTGCTGGATGGAAGCGTGCACTGCTTCGTAAAGCGTGGCCTTGTACTTCCAAACATAGAATTGGCCGGAGCCATTGGGCAGCTGCTCCAATGCCTGCGTGATGGGGCCTTGCAATTCGATTTCGAGCAACAGCAATGCATCGGCCTCGATGGCCCATGTGCCTGCACCCTTCACATCATCTGCCGTACCGGGATTTGACGACAACGTGTTCCCTTGCGCTTGTGCGCCATTGGACACGAGCATCAGGCTGCCCATCAGAAGCAATGCCGTTAGGGACATTTTCCAATTTGCGAACACTTTTTTCATGCGTGAAAAAATTTAGGTAAAAAATTAAAAATGAGTTCAGTCAAAAAAAATTCAAAAAGCCTTTCAGGGAAACAAAAAAAGCATTGACGGCGCGGAGCTTTGCTCCTTACGCCATCAATGCTTTTCTAAAAATAAAACCCGCCGAAGCGGCCGCTACGGGTAAAAATCCTTTCATGAGTGATTATATACAGAGGGCGGTAAAGCCCGGATTGGATTATTCCAAAGTGTGGTGGCAATTTGGCAAAGGCTCGTTTTCAGCAATTATCAGGCCAAACATCCGAAGTGGTAAGCTTCGAAAAATCGGAACTGGGAGCGTTCATTTTGTCCTTTTGATTCCACTTTCGTTCAAAATTCCACCTTCGTCAAGACTTTGGTGGATGAACCATCGGGTGAAAAATCTACAGGACACACAAGGGAGCGGAAGGAGAAAAAGGAAAGAAGCCGAAGGACTTTTACCCGCCCCGGCCCCAAGTAATGGGGACGAAGCCAACTACGCTCACGAGAATTAATCGGGCATTCGGATTAAAAAAAATGTTGCCCTTTTTTACAAAAGACCGTGCAAAAGTATTTGCCCGCTCTGGCAAATAAAATCTTTTGGCTCTTTTTTTTTAAAAGAGCCTATCCGGAAACAGGGCTTTCCTATAAAAAGCCCTGTCTAAAGAAGTGAGTGATAAACGCCTCAAAAATAAGTTGTTCGTTTCCACCTTCACAAATCTGTCATCCCGACGATAGGAGGGAACTGCCCAAGAGCGGAGTGGATGTTTCCCTCATTTGCTTAGCCAGTTCCCTCCTATCGTCGGGATGACAGATTTGTGATGGGTGGAAGTAAGTTCATTTTTCGATACGTTGCCATCGAACCGCGGGGGGGCTGACTTATTCTTGGTCAGTTCTGGTTTTTATAGGAAAGCCCTGTTCGGGAGAGGGAACTGCCCAAGAGCAGAGTGGATGTTTCCGTCATTTGCTTAGCCAGTTCCCTCTCCCGAAGTCTCGGGATCGGGATGACAGATTTGTGATGGGTCGTCGGGTCGGTTTTCCTAAAACAAAAAAAGCCCCCCATGCGACTTTTCGCAGAGAGGCCATCCCAAAAACCAATTGTTAAAGACATCTATTCTTGCGGTGTGGCCGAGACCACTTTGGGCTTGCGATTAAAAGAGTAGGCTACGCTCAGCTCGTGGGAGCCGCCGGTGTAGCGCTGAAAATTAGACAACGAGAGGTCGTAGGAATAGAAGAGTTGAAACTGGCTGACTTTGGTGCCGAGCATGCACACGGCTGCGCCGCTGTTGCCGGGGCGGAAAGTGAGGCCAGCGATGAGTTTTTCGTCCAGAAAGCGGCCTTGTATGTTGAGGTCAATCTGGTAGGGCGTGTCGCGCACCCTGCGCATCGTGATGCTGGGCACGAGTTTGAAATTCTGCTCTAGCAGGTCAATTTTGTAGCCCATCTGGAAGATGTAGTGCTTGAACAATTTGTCCTTGCTGCCCTCCTCTGGTTCTGTCCCGTCCACAGGCACATCGTCCAAGCGGGTGCGGACGGTGTTTGGCAATATGAAGCCGAAGAAGAGTTTTTCGTCGTGGATGGCATAAGCGCCAATGGAGGCATCAAAGATGTTTTCGCCCTCCACGCGGCTTTCCAGCACTTCGTCGTTGCGCTCCACGAGGTTGTTGTTGAGCAGCCCCGCATCGGCTTTGCGGTTCACGAATTCGGTAGAGAGGCCAATGCCGATGCGCACCTTTTTGACTTTGAAACGGAAGGCGTAGTTCAGTTGCAGTTTGGTGGTGCTCACGTTGCCTGCATTGTCAGAGAAAAGCGCGCCGCCGAGCGCCAGCTTGTCGCCCACCGGGCCGTTGTACATCAGCGTGTAGGTGCTGGGCTTTTGGGGGAATGTGGTCCAGGTGCTGCGGTAGTTGGCAATGAACTGGTGTTGATTGTCAAAACCCGTGTAGCCAGGATTGATAAGGACTGGGAAGTTGTGATATTGGGAGTAGAAGGCTTGCTCTTGAGCAAAAGCGGCCATCGCGCAGAGGCCGAAGAAGAGGGTAAAAATTATCTTTTTCATTGTAAACCGAGTTTGTGGATGAGCGGCCCGCCTACGTTGCTTCGGCGGGTCAAAGGTGAGGGAGGAGGAAAATTTGTGGAAAGTTGCGGGAGGAGTATAGCGTGTCATTCTGAGCGCAGCGAATCCCGACTTTCGGGATGTGGAAGAATACCCTACGAGAGGTTATCCCAGATTCCTCGCTTCGCTCGGAATGACACGCATGGAGAAATTTATCGCAGCAAATTGATGGCGCCTTTTCGTTGGTGCTTGTTGCCTTCGTCGTCTGTGAAGGAAAGCACATAGTAATACACCCCTTCTGGGAGCGGAGCGCCCGCTTTGGTGAGGCCGTTCCAGTTGTGCTCCCGGTCAGAATCGTTGTTGGTGTAGCCTTCTGTCTCGAAGACGATTTGGCCCCAACGGTTGTAAATCTCCACCACATTATCGGGGTCAACCTCGATGCAAGTGATGTATACGTTGTCGTTTTTGCCGTCCTGCAACTCTGGGGTAATGATTGGGCTGACGCGGAAACAACCGTCTTCGGGGTACGCAATGCTGTCGCTGGCATAAGCGCTGCAACCGTTGGCATCCGTGATGACAAACTCGATGAACTCCCCAGAGCACAGCCCTTCGGCCCGCTCGCCATCGCCCCGGTGACCAAAACTGCCCGACCAAACATAGGTGATTGGCAGGGTCGCGCCGGTCACTTCGGCCAGCAAGTCACCGTCGCAGGAGTTGAAGTTCCGCGGCACGGTGGGCGAGAAGATGATCTCAATCTCGTCTGGCTCTGTCACGGTGACGGGGAAGATTTTTACCACATCGTTTTGGTCTGTGATGGTCACCACATACTGGCCGCCGCAGAGGTTGACGGCTTGCGAGAACCCGCCCTCAAACACGGCTGGGTCTTTTTGGCCCGTTGACCATTCTACTTTGTAAGGCTCTACGCCGCCTTCCACAATTACCGTGGCGGTGCCGTCGCATTCGGCATGGCACGTCACGCTCACCGATGTGTCGGTCGCCGAGATGGCCGGAGGCGAGGTCAGTTCGTTAGTCCAAACGGAGGAGCAGCCCAGGCCATCAAACACGGTGACGGAGTATGCGCCACCGCAAAGGGTGTTGTTGCTCACGCCCGTCGTCCCATTGCTCCACACCACGCTGGTGTTGCCCGAACCGGGGATGAACACCACCACTGCCACGCCGTCGCACATTCCTGCGCCGCTCACTTGCCAGCCGTTGTGGTTGGAAAGTTCGTTCACGTTGGTGATGGCAAGGCTCGACTGAGCGGTGAGGGTATACGTTTTGATTTCCAAAGTATCGTTCTCGTCCGTTACCGTCACCGAATAGAACCCAGGCATCAAGCCATTGAGGTCTTCGGTAGTGGCCGTAAAGCCGTTCGGCCCTATCCATTGGTATGTGTAGGGGGCGTTTCCGCCCACCACTTTCAAGTCAATGGAGCCAGTTGGCACCGCCGCACAATTCGGGTTTGCCGACGCAATGGTGGAAAGCACCAGATCAGCGTACTGCCGTTCCAAATGGAATTCGTGGACAGAAGTACAGCCAGAACCCAGATTGGTAACCGTCACTACATAGAGGCCAGAGTCAAGCCCTGTGACCAAGTTTGAAGAAGAGACAATCGGTGGCGCCCATTGATAGAGCATCGGGTCTGGCACTTGCGGGGTCAACTCGATTTGGCCGTTGTCCATTTCATCAAAAGTGTTTTGAGACTCTTCCTTCACGGTGGCCAGGTTCAATTGCACAATTGTGATCGGCGCAAGCACCACCGAGTTGCCATTGGAGGCCGTTACGGTGGGGGCATAAATGCCGGGCGCGAGGTTGCATTTCTCTATCGTCAGCGTGGAGCTGGTGGAAGGTTGTGTCGAGCCGCCCCAATTGATGACAAATGGCGCATGCGCTTCCGCCGTGGGCGGGATGCCGAGTTTTATACAACCATCGTTGTCGCAAACGTCTTTTATGAACAACACCTGCACCCCATCGCCGCCAAACAGCACGTTGCCTTCCGGCACTTCATAATTGAACGTGCGTTCGCAGTTGTTTGAATCTTTTACCACCACGGTGTAGTCGCCTGCCACTACGCCGGCGCCAGAAATGTCTTCCGTTGCGGCAGTAAAACCGTTCGGCCCCGTCCACAGAAATGTAAAGTTCGGTGTGCCGCCGCTCACGATGGTGAAGTCAATAGAGCCAGTCGCAGGGTTGGTTTCGCTGACGACCGCTTCCACCATCAGTTCGGCAGGGCCTGCCACCGTTACTTCCGGGAAAGTCTTAGCGCATCCTGCGTTGTCCGTTACCATAGGCTGATAATTACCGGGAGAAAGGTTGCCGATAGAATCGCCCGTGAGGGAGGTATTGGTCCACACCACATTGTAGGGAGGGTTGCCGCCAGCAAGATTGAGGTTGATGCCGCCATTGTTTTCCCCAAAGCAAGTGGCATCCTGCACCACTTTGCTTTCGGTGATGGCGGTCGAGCCAGTCACTGTCACTGCTTGTGTGCTGGTGCATTGGCCGGCATCCGTTACGGTCACGGTGTAGGTGCCGGGAGGGACCGGGCTTGGGTCAGGCCCCATCAAGCCGCCCGACCAAGCATAGGTGTACGCGGTGTTCCAGCCGCCCGTCACCGTCAAGTCAATGGCGCCAGAAGGCGTATCGAAGCAAAGCGATGGGGTGGTGCTATTGGTGATCACCAATTGGCCACCCGTAGGAGGATTGACGATGATGTTTTGTATCTGGTTGTTGGTGCAGCCGTTGGCATCTGTTACCACCAACTTGTACATCCCTGCCATGAGATTTGTGGGATTTTGCACCTGTGGATTAACGCAGTTGCTGCCAGGCATGAGTACCCAGCAATAGCTTTTGTTGCCCGTTCCGCCCATCACGTTGATGGAGGCCGAGCCCGTCGGCGTACCCATGCACTTTACATCGGTCTTGCCAGTGAGTTCAACAGACAACGCCGGCGGCGCGGTGATCACGATGTTTGCTACGGGAGCAGTCGTGCAGCCGTTGGCATCCGTCACTGTCACGATATAAGGGCCTGCGGCAAGGTTGGTGCGGTCTTTGGTCGTCACGCCGCCGCCCCAGTTGTAAGTGTAAGGAGGTATGCCGCCCTTGGGCGTGATGGTGATGCCGCCATTGGTAAGGCCTGCACAGGTGACATGGGTGACTATGATGTCCGTGTTTGGGTTGAGCACCAGTGCCGCAGGGCCACCGACCGAAATAGCCGGTGACGTGAACGTGCAGTTCTTCGAGTCCTTAATGGTCACGGTGTAAGTGCCTGCTATGAGCGTGTTGATGTCTTCAGTAGTTGCGCCGTTCGACCATGTAAACATATAAGGCGGGCTGCCGCCTGCTGGCGTGAGGGCGATGGCGCCGTTGTTGCCAGTGGCGCACGAAAGGGTATTGACCGTATGGGTTTCGGTGATGGCGGGTGGCTCCGTGACCTGCACCGTGGCGGTAGTGGTGTTGCTGCCAGGGCTTGAGACGGTCACGGTATAGATGCCTGCCTTCAGGCCGGTTGGGTTTTGTGCTGCGGAGGTGTACCCCGCTGGGCCAGCCCAAGCGTAAGTGGGTTGAGGGCAGGTAGGCACCAGCGTGATGGCACCGGTACTGGTGCCATTGCAAGTGACAGGCGTAGCCGTGAGCGTGGCGCAGGAGGTTTGCTCCACCTTTACCCAGCCGTTTACTAATGCGACTGGCACACCGCCGGTGAGTTTAGCGGTGCCAATGCCCGTGATTTGTGGGCAGGGGGTAGTGGTGATATTGACGGGCGATGTCGTGTTCGGCGGGGCGATTGCATTGAAACAAGCAGAGAATATCGCCACATCGTTGGCAACCGTTGCGCCAGCAGGGTTTGACCAAAGGAACTTGACGTAGTGGAGCGCGGGCAGGGGCATTGGAAGCGTTGGCACCGTAACGTTGGAAGCCACTAAGTTGAGCGGGTTAGCACCAAATTGGTTGGAGACGTGAGCCAGTTCGGATGGATTGTACGAAAGGGCAAACTCTGCGCTGGTGATGCTGGTGAAGTTTTTCACCTTCACATCCACACAGGTTTGAACGCCGGGAGCTACAATGTCTTGATCAAGGGTGTAGGTCACCCAGGTAGGGTCTGGCGGCGTGACGATGATATTGATCGGAGCACTTACGCCCGATGCGCCATTGATGTGGCTGGATGAAGTCCACACATCTTTACTCATGGCATTGATGGCCTCTGCACCGCCATTGCCGGCAGGAAACCCTATACTATCAATCGTCACCGTAGTGGCTGCGCCGGAGGCACCGACCGCTTTGAAACACACATCCACGATGCGCACACCGTCAATGTGTGTTACACCTGCGCCAGAAGGGTCGTCCCAGCCGACCAATAAGGTGCCGGGCGTGGTTGAGTTGAAGCCTCCACCAGACCAACTTGGCAAATTGAACCTGCGCACGCATTCAAAGTTGAGCACCGTATTGTCCCAGTGCATAGCATATTGCATCGAAACGATGTTGTCAAAATCATTGACCGTCACAGGCATACAGCCACGCTCGCCTTGTTTGATGTATATGGTGTTGGCAATAATCTTAAAGCCTGTAAGGGAACCGTCGCCAATGGGCACATTGACGCCACCACCTTGGGAGTTCAATACGACTGACGGTCCTTGACCCTGCCGTCTTATCTCTATCGGAATAGGAGGCGCAGTGCCGGGAGAAGTGGATATGTTTACCGCTGAGGTGCCATTGGCCAAGGCCGTGAAGTGCATTTTGAAGATGACCGTGTTGCTTCCCAGCGATACGCCCGCAGGGTCGTTGCCAAAATCGGCCAGCCAAGAAATGCCGACCCGCCCCTGCGTGGGGTAAGAGACATAGTTCGCGTTTGTCCAGTTGGAAAAAATGGCATTGCTGATCGAGTCGAATTTCATCACAGCCTTGTTGTAGGTGATGGGGAACTGTATGGACTCGATGTTGGTGAAGCCTGTCACGCGCAATTCCACCACAATGTGGGTGCCTATCGGATAGGGCGGTGCGGCAGGTTGCGTGACCACAAAATTGGTGGTGACCGTTTGGCCAAAGGCTTGCGAAGCAAGGAGCAGGAAAAAGCCTGCAAAAAGTGGAGTAAGAATCGGTTTCATATTCTTTAACAACGATGATGGTGAGAGATGGATGATGGAAAAAATTTGTCGCATCAAAAAAGGACGAGGGTGCGCGTGGCGATCTTCCGACCGGCTCGGAGCGTAAGGGTATAAACCCCAGGCGCACCGAGCATACGATTTTCAATTACCATGCCATGTTGGCCCGGCGCGAGCCGAAAAAAGTTTTTTTCAAAGACAGAACGACCGGTTGCGTCGGTGATAAACACCTGAACATCAGTCGCTTCATCCAATTCAAATTGAAGTTGGGAGTTTTCGTGGAAGGGGTTGGGCGTAAGCGTGAGCGGCACTTCGCCAGCCTCCGGCTCGCTCGCCGCCACGGTGTAGCCCACGGCGACAAAGCCATTTGTGCGCGGGCATTCGGGCAAGAGGTAATCCTCGTTGGAGCCGTCGGGCCGCACCTTTACGATTTCAAAAAGGGTAGGTGGGAAGTCCAAAATCTCCGTGATCTGCACGGACGAACTGCTCGTGTCGGCACCGATGACCTTGAAACGGAAACGGAAGATGGCGCTGCTGTCGGGGACTGAAGCACCGGGCGATGCACTGTTCCCTTCCCATTGCAGGCGGACGTAGCCGCTGTCGAGCGCATGGGCGGTGTTGAAGTCAGGACCAGCGAGGTCGGAAAAAGCAAATTGGTCAATGCTGACAAACCGCAGCACCGCGGGGTCCCAACGGATCACCATTTGCATGGCCACCACGCTGTCGAGGTTCAAGACCTTGAGCGGCATGAGTTTGGTGCTGCCCGGCGCGGCATTCTGGATGGTCGGGAAGTAGAAACTTGCCCCTTGTGCCGAGAGCGACATGGCTCCAAAGCAAAGCCAAAGGCTTACAAATGTGTTGCGTACGCAAACATTCATGGGTAAATAACAATTGGTGATGTCAGAAAATATGAAGCCGTTGGATTAGCAGTGGCTTCGTTTTTACCGGGAAATCCGTTCTTGCAACGGAAGGATTAAAAGAACGAGGGGGAGTTTGCAAAAAGCAGGCCAAAAAATGGGCGGGCGCAAATTTTCAAGTCGAAAACTGCGGCAACCGAAGGGCTGGTTTTGGATTATCGCCGCTCAAAAATTTGAAAAAGAGGCGCGAAAGTATAAAAATGGTTTTCTACCTGTCAGGCTAAAAAAAGCAAATTGAATTCACTCCTTGGGGAAAGGGACGCCCTGCTCGCGCAATTGCTGCTGGATGGCAAATCGAAGTTGGCTTTGCACTTGCTCGGCCTCGAATTTTTTCTGCGTCCAGAATTTCACTTCGTACAGCACATATTTTTCCTGAAAATCTGCAAGCCTGATTTGCGGCTTATGCTCCGGGTCGTCGAGCAAAATATCGGACTGTTCTCGAACGGCATCGTCGAGGATATGGAACATCACGCTCTCGTCGGCCTCGTGCGCCACCCGCACCTGAATGCTGAAAGCCGATGGCCGGGTGTCGTGGTGGGTCCAGTTCAGCACATTCTCGGTGATGAATTTGTGGTTGGGCACTATCATCGTGTGGCCGTCGCGGGTGAGGAGTTTGGAAGTGCGGAGGTTGATTTCTTCCACGCGGCCCACCTTGCCGTCCAGCTCCAGCACGTCGCCGATTTCGATGGTGCCTTCAAAAAGGAGAAAAATGCCCGACACGGTGTCGCGGAAAATCTGCTGAACGCCCAAGCCAAGCCCCACCAACAGCGCCGCCGAGCCAGCCAGTATCACCGAGACGTGGAAGCCCACAATCTCGAGCATCACGGCGGCCACCACCGTCCACACGAAGTACTGCACGATGAGATAGAGCGACATCCGGCGGCCCTTGTCCGAGAGGTCGAGCAGCCGCCCGCCGCCCCGGTTTATCACTCGGCGGATGGTGCGCAGGAGCAGCACGGCCAAGAGCCATACCAGCACCACGCCGGCCAACCTCGCTACCGTGAACGAGTAGTCGCCGATGCTAAACAGTTGGTATTCAAGAATGGAACGCATGATTTTTAGTACGCCAACATAGGCACATACAGTTCGCCAAGAAGCACGTTGCGCGATATCACGATGCGCTGCACCTCAGAAGTGCCTTCGTAAATCTGCGTGATTTTCGCGTCGCGCATCAGCCGCTCTACGTGATATTCTTTTACAAAACCGTAGCCGCCGTGGATTTGCACGGCCTCCACGGTGTGGCGCATGGCCACATCGGAGGCAAAAAGTTTTGCCATGGCGGCGGCTTGGTCGTAGTTGAGGTTTTGGTCTTTCATGGCAGCAGCCCGGTACACGAGCAAGCGGGCGGCCTCGATTTCGGTAGCCATGTCGGCGAGTTTGAAAGCAATGGCTTGGTGCTGGCTGATGGGCTTGCCAAAGGCTTGGCGTTCTTTGGCGTAGGCCACAGAAAGTTCGTAAGCCCCCGTGGCGATGCCAAGTGCTTGAGAAGCAATGCCGATGCGCCCGCCGGAGAGGGTTTTCATGGCGAATTTGAAGCCAAAGCCGTCTTCGCCGATGCGGTTTTCTTTTGGCACTTTCACGTCGGAGTACATGATGGAAGTGGTGTCGGAAGCGCGTATGCCGAGCTTGTCCTCTTTCCCGCCGATGCTCACGCCTGGCCAACCGGCTTCCACGATCAGGCAATTTATTCCCTTGTGGCCTTTTGCCACGTCGGTCTGCGCCATCACAAGGTGGAGTTTGGAACTGGCACCGTTGGTGATCCAGTTTTTAGTGCCGTTCAGCAGATAATGGTCGCCCATGTCCACGGCAGTGGTGCGCTGGCTGGTGGCATCGGAGCCGGCCTCTGGTTCGGAAAGGCAGAATGCGCCAATCCATTCGCCCGTGGCGAGTTTGGGCAGGTATTTGTGCTTTTGCGCTTCGGAGCCGAATTGCTGAATGCCCCAGCAAACCAAAGAGTTGTTCACCGACATGATGACCGAGCAGGAATTGTCCACTTTCGAGATTTCCTCCATGGCCAATACGTACGAAAGCGTGTCCATGCCGCCACCGCCGTATTCGGGCGACACCATCATGCCGAGGAAGCCGAGTTCGCCCATCATTTTTACTTGTTCGGTGGGGTATTGGCCTTTGCTGTCGCGCTCGATCGCGCCGGGCTTGAGTTCGTTTTGAGCAAGGTCTCGTGCCGCTTGCTGCACGGCGAGGTGCTCTTCCGTCAGTTGAAACATACTGTGTGGTGGTGGGTGGTTTTGGGCGGCGAAGGTAGCGTTCCCGCACAAAATTCTTTGGCTCAAAATGCCGTCACCGGGAAAAGCCACTCGTACTATGATAGGCGGCATTTTGTTGGCATTAGCAGATTAGCAGATTAGCAGATTAGCACATTAGCAGATTAGCACATTAGCAGATTCTACTCTTACTTTCTCCGAAAATAAAACCGGTAGGCCAGCATTCCCGCCGCGATCACCACCAGCCCGGCCAAGGCTTTTTCCCAACTTCCCACAATATTGAAGCACACAAACCATGCGCAAATGCCCACAAAGATTATCGGCGTGAGCGGGTACAGCGTGGTGCGGTAAGTGCGCTCGGCATCGGGGCGTTTTTTGCGAAAAACAAAAATGGTAGTGCCCACGAGCATCAGCCCGATCCAGTCGAGAAAGGTGACGTACTCGATCAGGTCGTTGAACGTGCCCCAGAAGAAAAGCAGGAACAAAGCCCATGCGCTTTGGATGAGCATGGCCCACACGGGGGTGCGCCATTTGGGGTGAATTTCGGCGAGTTTGGAAAAGAAAACCCCATCCTTCGCCATGGCGTAGTACATCCTCGGCGCGGTGACGGAGTAAATGCCGATGCTGCCAAAAGTACTGAGCGCGATGAGCAGCGCCATCAAAGTGCCGCCCACGGGGGTCACGGTGTTCATGGCGTCGGCAGCCACGGTTTTGGAATCGGCGATTTGCTCCAAAGGCAGGAGGCGCATATAGGCCACATTGGCCAGCACATACACGAGCGTGATGACGATGGCGCCGAGGATCATGGCGCGCGGCACGTTGCGCTGCGGGTTTTGGGTTTCGCCAGCCATGTACGAAGCGTGTTGCCAGCCGCCGTAACTCCACAGCACCCCGATAAAGCCAAGGGCGAACGCGCTCATCAGGTTGTCGGGCGGGGTGTTGCTGAATGCGCTCGCAGCGTTGGCCGCTTCTGCCTGTGGGTTGGCGAAAAACCAGCCTGCCCCGATGATCAAGGCCAAGCCCACCAATTTCGCCCCGCCAAAAATATTGGCGATCCACTCCCCGATTTTTACCCCAAAAAGGTTGACGATAGTGAGGGAAACAATGATTGCGGCAGCCAAGGGCAATTCCCAAACACTGCCGCGCCCCGTCCCGTAGAGGTAGCACAAATGCTCCGAACACACCAAAGCCAGCGCGGCGATGGCCCCTGCGGTGCTACAAAAAAGGATAAACCAGCCGTAGAGAAACCCCACCAAATCTCCATACGCTTCCCGCAGATAGACATAAAGCCCGCCGGCGCCAGGGAACATCCCGCCCATTTCGGCGAACGTGAGTGCGCCCGCCAACGCCACCACTCCGCCCAAAAGCCACAGCAAGATGACGTATTCGGGCAAATGCACCTGAGATGCAACTTGGCCGGGTGTGCGAAAAATGCCACTGCCGATGGTGCAGCCAATGGCGATCATTGTGAGGCCGTAGAGGCTGAGCGAGCGGCGGAGTTCCATGGGTGAGAGGTGTGAGAGAGGGTGAGAGGCGTGGGAGGGTGCCAGAAGATTATCAAATTAGCCTCATTATCAAATTATCAGATTTTTGGAGTGCTGTGGAAAATGACGAGGAACATCATGGCTAATTTCATTTCTTCGGAAATGTCGGCGTCCAAGTTGTCTTCGATGGCCCAGTCGCGCGGGTCGCGGGAGCGCAGGGTGTAGAGGTAAAATTTTCCGTAGTTGGCATCTTGCACCAGCCACTCGTCGAGTTGGTTGGTCCATTTGCTTTTGATGTTGAGGGTGATGGTATTGTCCGACACGCGCCACTCTTTCAAGTCGCCCGTCCAAGCCGTGCGCATGGTGATCACCGTGCCGGCATAGCTGCGCAGCTCCCATTGCTGAGGGTCGTCTTTCCATTTTTGGCGGATGGTGCCGCGCTGTCCGCCGAGTTCGTAATCCCATTCCGACCAGTCGTCGCGCACGTTGAGCCAACGGAGTTTTAGTTCGCCGTAAAGTTCTTCGTCGGCCTCCTCGCCCGCTTCCAGATCATGCCGTTTTTGGGCGGCAAAAATTTCCCATTCCACAAAAGAATCTTGCCAACGGCAGCCGATGGTGGTCATGGCGGGCGTTTGCGCCGCAGCATCAGCCAAAAAGAAAAAGGGCAAAAATGCCCAGAGCAGAAAACGGAAATCAGCCATGTGCTCAGATTTTTAGGGACAAAACTATCTTTTTTTAAGCAAGGAACAAGGTACGTTTGTGCCATGCGAATCCAATCCAAACTCCCCAACGTCGGCACCACCATCTTCAGCGTCATGTCGGGCTTGGCCAACCAGGTCGGCGCCATCAACCTCTCGCAGGGATTCCCCAATTTCGACCCCTCCGAGCGGCTCCAGCGCCTCGTAACCGAACACATGGCGCGGGGCGCAAACCAGTACGCCCCCATGCCCGGCATCCCGCTCCTGCGCGAGCGCATCGCCGAAAAAATAGAGCGGATGTACGGCACACAGCTTAATCCCGACACCGAAATCACCGTGACCGCGGGCGGCACCCAAGCCATTTTTTGCGCCATCGCTGCCTTCGTGCGCCCCGGCGACGAGGTCATTTTGCTCGAACCTTGCTACGATTCCTACCGGCCTTCGGTGGAGACGGTGGGCGGCATTCCCGTGGCGCACGCTTTGTCCGCGCCCGACTACCGGGTGGACTGGGAGGCGGTTGGCAGGCTCATCACCCCGCGCACCCGGATGCTCTGCATCAACACCCCGCAGAACCCCACAGGCACCATCCTCCGCGAAGCGGATATGAAGAGAATCAACGAAATGCTGCGCGAAACGGACGTGCTGCTCCTGAGCGACGAGGTGTACGAACACCTCATTTTCGATGGGGAAAAACACGCCTCCGCCCTGCGATACCCTGAACTGTACGCCCGCACGTTGGCCATTTATTCCTTCGGAAAAACCTACCACAACACAGGCTGGAAAATGGGCTACTGCGTGGCACCGCCCGAACTGACGCGCGAATTCCGCAAGGTGCACCAGTTCAACGTGTTCTCTGCCAACCACCCGATGCAGGCGGCATTTGCCGATTTCATGGCCGACCCGGCGGAGTATCTCGGCTTGCCCGATTTTTACCAGCAAAAGCGCGATGCCTTCCTGCAAGCCATGTCGGCCACGCGCTTCCGGCCCCTGCCTTGCGCCGGCACATATTTCCAACTGTTCGACTACTCGGCCATCAGCCAAGAGCCAGACCTTGATTTTTGCAAACGCCTCACCACCGAGTTCGGCGTGGCGGCCATCCCCGTGTCCTCCTTTTTTTCGGATTTGAAAGACGAAAAAGTGATCCGGCTCTGCTTCGCCAAAACGGAAGATTTGCTCGAACGAGCCGGAGAAAAACTGCAACGGGTGTGAATAAAATTGGGGATTTGGTTATTCGTGGATTTGGTTATTTGAGATGCCAGAGCTCGGTATCAATTTTTTTCATGAACGAAGGCTGGTTCCAAGGTCTGGCACCTCAAATAACCAAATCTCCATCTCAACAAATACACAACAACTGTGATCCTCTCAAAAATAACCGCCGCCATAGCCGATTACAAAAAGTGGCTCAGCAATACAAAAAATCACCCTTTTGCCCACAAATGGGAATCGGTGCAGCACTTCCAAAACCATTGGGATTTGGGCACCGCTGACCCGGCGGCCATGTTCGAGGGCAGTTTCCACAACTCCGAAACGCGCCGCCTGTGGCAGACCGACAACTGGCAGCCCAAGCGTATGATGGCCGAGTTCTGGCGGGCCGACCCGCTCACGGTGCGGCTCATGTTCGACGACCTTTTCAACGAAACCCGCGAAGCGGAAGGCCGCATTTCGCGCTTCCTTTTTGGCTGCGACACGCTACTGCGCGACTACAAACGAGCCAAATCCACGAGCATCGAAAACAACCACTACCACGGCGACTTCCAGATGATCGCGCTCTATTTGGCTTTCCGCTACCCCGAATCCTACGCGCCTTACGACTTCCCCACCTTCCAAAAAGCCATGACCCATCTCGGCGCGCGCGACGTGCCGCAGGCCAACGACCTCGCCCGCTATTTCAAAGTGCTGCGGACGCTGATGACGTTTTTGGAAAAAGACGGCGGCGTGGTGCCAGCCATGCAAAAGCACCTGCACCCCCGGCGGCATTTTCAGGGAAAGACGCTCTTGTTGGCCGAGGATTTTTGCCGCTTTGCGGCAGGATAATTCAGTGGCAGTTGGCAGTAGCAGTTGGATGTGTAGACTGCCAACTGCAACTGCCAACTGCAACTGAATTACCGTTTCTGCAATTCCACCGCCTGAAACAACGCCCCATT
>JBJXFT010000193.1:0-8426 GCA_046155725.1 Saprospiraceae bacterium | reverse complement strand
AGAAAATCGGCTGTGGAGGCTTTGCCGCGCTTGCCTTTGGCGGCCTTGTAGGCGGCGAGGAGCAGGTTTTCCCAATGGGCGATTTTTTCGAATAACATGGAGGCTCAAACGTACCCTGAAAACCCGTTGCATGACATCGAACATTCAAGAGAAGTAACTATCCAGCCGCCCCCAAATTCCCGAAGGGGGAATCCATGTTTATAGCGGAATCAACCTCCAAATTTTTGAGAATCCCGAAGGGATTGAACGTGAATAGCCCCGGTGGAATCCGGGGGTAGTCAACGAGGAGTTTGAGCAACCCTGAAAGGGTTGAATTGGGGCAAAAATGGCCGACATTCAACCCTTTCAGGGTTGCCGACTATCATTTTCACCTCCCCCCGGATTCCATCCGGGGCTATTCACGTTCAACCCCTTCGGGGTTTTTATAGGAAAGCCTTGCACGATTTTAATCGTGGGCTGCGACGAAGCGTGACATATCTAACGGTTTTAACAGCATTGACCAAGTGTCCGAAAACGGTTAAAACCGTTTGGCACGTCAGCCGGGTCTGTTCTCCCACGATTAAAATCGTGGGTTGAATCGCTATTGCGCCGCTTTTTGCAATCCCGATTCTCGGGACGGGATGGTTCCTGTTCGTTTTTTAGCGGGCTAAACCCCAATGGTGTTTAGTTAAGACATCTATCATCTTGTAACCGCCGACTTTTAATCGGCGGCCAAGCGAATCGCACCAAACCCATCTATCTTCTTTACAAAACATCAGCATCTACTGTGTGGATGTGGATGTTTTGTAAAGAAGATAGATGTGATAAGAAGTATCTCTCGGCCCCCCGACTAAAGTTCGGGGGTTACAAGATGATAGATGCACGTTACTCTGGGGCTTAACTAAACGCCGTGCTACCCTTACTAAACACCATTGGGCTAAACCCCGCCCTCCCTCCCTCACTCTTTCAGCCTTCCGTTCCGCACCTTGTTCACAAAGTTGGAGCCTTCGCCGGGGTCCACGGGCACCACTTCGAGGGTTTTTCCATTCGCCATTTTTATCTTGGTCTCTTTCCCTTTGAGGGTGATGAGCAGGTCGTTGAAGCGGGTGCTGCCGGAGGTGATGCTGAGCGCCGCGCCCTCGTCGGTGTTTTGATACACAAAGAGATACCACAGATCGGCGGAGGGCTTGATGTAGATGCCCAGCGCGTCGTCGCCGTTTTTGGGCATTTTGTACTGCACCATGATGGGCAGGCTTTTGTTGATGGGCTGCCCGCCGATGCTGATGAGCGGCACGCGGTCTTCGAGGGTAAAGAAGGAGGAGTATTCGTTGTTCCAAGTCACCGTTTGGCGGCCCAGCACGAAGGCGAACTTGTCGTCCTTTTTTGGCAGCAGCACGGCATTGAGCCGGGCGTTGGCGAGCGTTTCTTCCCATTCCTTTTCGTCGCTGACGAACTCATGCAGAGCGGGCTGGTAGAATGCCATGTTGGTGTTGTACACGGCGGGCTGGGCATCGAAGGTGGCGGCCTTGATCTCGTTGATCATCAGGTCTAATAGTTTTTGTGGCACGGCGAGTTCGAATGCCGAGATGAATTCGCCCGTGACGTTGAAATAGGTGCTGTCGGTCACCGTGTTGTAGTCTGATTTGAGGCGGCCTGCGGCTTTGATGTTCATCAGTTGGAGACCAGAGCCGAGGTTCATGGGGCCTTCGGCTACCACGGTAGCCACGCGGTTGTCGAAAGTGAGTTTTGCCCCGCGATCGCTTTGGCCGAGCACTTTGAGCGAATCGCCAAAAATGAATCGGTCGTTGGCAGGCTCGTATTTGTACACGTGCTTGCAGTCAATGATCACGCGGTCTACGCGCTGAAGGGCGGGAAGCATGATTCGGGGGTACATTTCGCCCGTCTCGCGGGAAACAAAGAAGCCCGCCACCATGGGGTTGTCTTCTGGGTCTTTGGCGAGTTTGATGAGCATGAGCGGGTCTTTGCGGTCAATTTCGGTCTGCAGGGAGAACCAGTTTGTCTTGGGCAATTTGTCGGCCACCAACTGGGCTTCGCCCTCGAAGCGCATGTTCTGGTCGCTGGAGTTGAGGATCATTTTCCCTTTGAAAAGGGTTTTCACGTCCACGCGGAAACTGTCTTTTTCGGGTATTTCCGCGATGGCGAAAGTCTGCACCCGGCGGTTGGCCGCTTCGATGGTCTGGTATTTCCCCTGAATGTCGTTGAAGAAAACTTCCTGATTGTAGCCCGGAATATTGTAGGCGTAGAAGCCCGTGGCTTTGTAGAGTTCTTTCCCGCCGATGTCCACGGTAGCACGGTTGATGGTGTGGTACTTGCTCACAGTGTCGGCCACGATTTGGGCGTTGTAGATGGTGCGCATCCGCCCGCCGGGCTGGATGAAGATGTCGCTGGTGTCGGGGATGTTCACGAAGGCATCGGCGGACTTGATGACTTTCACGCCGCCGACGCGAAGCAGGTTGGTTTTCATGTCGTAGAGGGCGGTTTTGCCCTCGAACGCGAGCGAGCCTTGTGCGGGGTCAATGGACACGAATCGGCCCGGCTTGTTGGGGTCGGCTTTGAATTGGATGGTCTTCGCCTTCATGTCCCAAGTGAATTCGTTCATCGAAGTGAGGTACTGGTCGAGGGGCAGTGTCGTGCTGGCAGTGAGCAGGTTGGCCTTGAACTGGCCTTTTTGCGCGTCGAAGTCAAGGTCGCCGTCCACGTTGCGGGAGTCGAGGGCGATGCCTTTTTGGTCGAGCGATTTTATCTCCAGGTTGCCTGTGTCCGCGCTGGCTTGGAAGGGGCCGTAGGAAATTATCTTGGAAGTCAATTTTCCCTCGGCCCACTCGAATTCGCCCCGGCCTTTCAGACCAGAAGGAGTCAAGATGAGCGTTCCTTTGTGCGTGTAGCCGGGTGCTTTGAAAAGGTCAAAAGCCTTGGCCTTGCTCTCCACGTACATCGAATCTTTGAACGGCAGCCAGTTCACCGACACGTCTTCGCCTTTGGCCTGCGGTACTTTCACCTTGCTGGCGCGGTCTTCTTCCATGAAGAATTTTTTGGCCGTGCCGGTGGTCTGTTTGGGCCGGAAAATGAGGTCTTCCGATTCGATGTCCGCCGTCAGGTATTCGAGTTTCCCTTTGCCCACAAGCCCCTTGTTGCTCAGGTCGAGCGTGCCCGTGTAATTCCCTTTTTTGGTGTAAGTGGAGTAGCCTGTTGCGGGGGTTTTGTGGACGAACCCGAAGGATTTGTCCTCCTCGCGCACCACGATGGTTTCTTTAAAAGGGGGGAAAATGGTGGCCGGGAAGAGTTGGCCGTTGAACTTGAGTTGCTCTTTGGTGTACGAATCCAAACCGTTGAAACTGAAGGGGTCGAGCCGAAAGTAGAAGGAGTCGCGGGTGTACACGCCCGCTTGTGTTTCCTTGCGGTCGTAGAAAACGAAGGAGAATTTTTTGGACTGCAGCGAGGGGAAAATCTCCATTTCCTCCTTGCCGGATTTGTTGTTCGGCGCGTCCACCAAAAGCGCTCCGCTCAGGTGCTCGATGTTGGAGCTCATGGCATTGGCAATCGGCTGGCCGTTCTTGTCTTCCTTCCCCGTAGGGATGTAAAAATCGAGGTGCTGCACCGAGTCGAAATCCACCTCAAACTTGTCGTACACGAAACTCATCTCGCGGCCTTGGAACAGCGCAAGCCCCGCGTAGAGCCGCCCGCCAAAGCGCATATCGCGGTTTTTGAGGAGCGTGAGTTCGTTCTCGTTGGGTACCAGAGCCACTTTTTGGCGCTTGCTGAGTTCGAGTTTTTGCACGGCGTATATTTCGGTCTCTTTGGTTTTGAGGTCCAGTTTGGCATTGGACTTCGTGCTTTCGGATATGATGTTGATGGCGTCAAAGTCCTTTTTGCCTTGGCTGGCCAGCGCGTAGTGGATGCACTTGTCGCGCAGTTCTATCTCGTGGCGGCTGAAATAATAGTTGATAAAACCCTCCTCCACCATTTGCGCCAGCAGGGTTTGGATGCTCGAATAGTCGAACTTGGGGTTTATCTCCATCGCAAACTGGTTGTCTGTCACGATGCGCCCATTGTCGTCTTTGTCTCGGTCGGTCTTGAGCCAGAGGGCGTAGAGCGTGCTCACCGAGTTGTGGCTGGCGAGGCCCTGCATTTGCAGGTACACCGTGGGGTCGTAAAAATTGCTGCTCTCGAACTCCACCTTTTGCGCCACGCCTTTGATGCCCACGTTGCCGCCTATTTCGAGCGAATCGGCGTTCAAGTGCCAGGCAATCTTGTCCGTGTTGAGGTTCATGTTGTAGAACGAAGAGTAGAACGGGTTGCGCGACGAGCCTTTTTCGCCCCTCAAAAGCGTGATGACCTGTCGGGGAATGTCAATGCGGAAATCGGCCGCAGGGTGGAAAAGGCTGTCAGCGTCCATGTAAAGTTTAGCGTCCACATTTTCCGCCACCACGCTCACGCCGCGCCGGATGATGAACAGTTGGGCCCTTCCGTGGAAGACCTTTTCGCGCTTCTTGTTGTACACCGTCATCTGTGCCGGTTCGTTGCCCGTGCCGTATCCGTAGAGCGAATTGCCCGCGAGGCGGAAGCCGCCGAGGTACTCGATATTGTCGCCGATGCGGTTGATTTTCAAAACTTTTTCAAAGGATTGGAAGCGCGGGAATTGCACGTCGCGGAGCGAATCGGCCTTGCCCGACGTGGATCGAGCCTTCACCACCACGTTGTTTTCAAAACTCCCTTGGATGCCCTCTTTGAAATAGAGCGGGTAAAAAAGCGTGGCCGTGTCGCAGCTGAAAAGCGGTTTTTGCGCCTCCACTTTGTAGCGCGTGAGCAGGGCGTAGATGCTCGAATCCATGCCCGCCTCGGCCCAAGAGACTTTGCCGCCCTGGCCTTCCCAGATTTGCAGGAAGGGTTTGTAGCGGCCCGAAGTGTTGCGGATCGTCACCGAGTCGGTCTTGCGCGTGCCGATGAGGTCTACGCCCGTGCAAAGGAGGCTCGGCTCGCGGTCGCTGTACGCGAAGTCGAACGCTCCGCCTTTTATTTTCCAAGTGGCCGAGCCGCCCTCGCCGCTTTTTAGGGCGCGCTGCCCCATAAAATCCACGGCGAACTCCAAGAGCAGCCCCGCTTGTTTGGCGCGGCCTTTTTCCAAGCCCGCCAGAGCCTCCTCAGTGAATGTGTGCCACCGGCGGAAGAGCGTGGTATCGGGGTCGTTTTTGGCTGCCACGATGGCGTCCACATAGTTTTTGAAAAAAGGGAAAGCCGCCAGGTTCTGGTCGCGCATGAGGTTGGCCACCGAGATGATGCGCTTTGTTTGCCATTCCGGCAAGCCGCCCGCTTTGTGCATTTTCCTGAAAACGGCAAAGGACTCTTCCATGTCGGGCCGTTTGGAAAAGGTCATGAACTTGCCCAGTTCGTCCACGAACTCGTTGGGGGTCTCCGGGAATTTTTGGGCAAAAATATTGCCCGAAGGGAGGAGGAAAAAGAGAGCGAGAAAGAGGGGGAGGAATGTGCGGGGAAAGGAGGAGAGATAAACTTGCATCCTAAATCAATGATGAATTATGAACGATGAACTATGAACAAAACGGTGAACTATGAACGATGAACTATGGACGATGAACAAAACGATGAACTTTGGCCTACGGTCTTTCAGGCTCCAAAAACTGCTGGGTCTCGAACACAGGGTTTTCCACCACCGCCTCTATGTCAATGCTCACCGTGATGTCGTCCACCCAATTGTCGCTGCGCAGCGCGAAGAAAAAAGTACCTTCAAGTGGGCTGTATCGGCGTTGGGCGTCCACGCTGATGCCCGTTTGCTGCATAAAAGCCGAGTAGTCTTCGCCCTTGGAAAAGTGCTGCCAGTTGTCCCAATCCACGATGGCATAGCCCACGTCTTCGCCGCCTTTGGAAGTGCTGAGGTCAATGGCCATGCCGAGCGCGTAGGCGGCGAGCGCGGTTTCGGGTTCCACGCCCAGCAGTTTGGCCGCGCCGCCTTGGAATGCCTGTTTGAGTTTTTGCGCATCCACTTGCCGGGCTTCCTGCGCGGCTTGGCCCACTGCGATTCGATAGGCCCATTGGCGGGTGTTGGGCGGCAGCGTGAACTGGTAGGCGTTCACCGGTTTTTTCAGGGTGAACTTGCTGGCGCTCACCGTGGCTTGGCCGCCGAGCGATATGACCTCGGTTTTTTTGCCCGTTTGCACGCTCTTTTTCCCGATGCGGAATGCGGGCGTTTGGCGCACATCCCAAGCGATTTGAGTGTCGAACCGCGCGGTTTCCGCGCTGGCCGCGTGCCGGTGCAGGGTGAACCGGCACACTTTTTTGCTCATCCCAGTTTCCTCAAAACGCAAGAGGTAGATGCCCGTTTTGGGAATCAGGATGGTTTTTTGGAGCGCAGAGTCTAATTCGTAGGCGCGAAAAAGCAGGTGGCCTTCGGGATATTGGGAGAATTCGATGGCCTTGATTTTTTTGCCCGTAAGCTCTTGCGCGCCCAAGTCTATCTGGTCGCCTTCGGCAAAAGCGTAGAAATGCTCGCTCGCGCCATTGAGCCGAAAAGTCTGGTCGGCCACCGGCTGGGCAAAAGCGAAAAAGGGAACGATGAAAAAGGAGCAGAGAAAGATGCGCATGAATTGGGAGCAAAAAATTGCCTTTTGAAAATATGGGCGAAAGTACCGAGTAGGGCAGTATTTTTGGCCGCCCTTTGAAAGTCGAGCATCCAATCTCCCCGCCCATGATCCGTATTTTTATCGCCGACGACCACGTCATGTTCGCCGAAGGCGTAGAAAGCCTGCTGACCGGAGAGCCTGATTTCGCGCTCGTGGGCAAAGCCACCACCGCCGCCGAAACCCTCCGCCAAGTGAGCGCAGCACCGCCCGACGTGCTTTTGCTCGACATCAATTTGCCCGACCAATCTGGCCTCGAAGTCTGCAAGCAACTTCGCACAGAACTCCCCGAATTGAAAATCTTGGTGCTTTCGATGCTCAGCGAAGAGAGCTACATTTCCGCCATGCTCGGCCTCGGCGCACAAGGCTATGTGCTGAAAAACACGGGCAAAGCCGAACTCTGCCACGCCATCCGCACCCTCTCGGCAGGCAAAACATACTTCAGCAAAGAAGTGACCGATGTGGTGATGCGCGGCCTGATGCACCACCGCACAGGCGCGGCGGTAGCCAAAGAACCCCCAAAAATCAGCCGCCGCGAGCGCGAGGTGCTGCACCTCATCATGGACGAGCGCACCACGCCCGAAATCGCTTCGCAACTTTTTCTCTCCGAAAAAACCGTGGAAAGCCACCGCGCCGCCCTGCTGGCCAAACTCGGCGCGCGCAATGCGGCGGGCCTCGTGAAAGTCGCCCTTCAATGGAAATTGCTGGACGAGTAGCGGTTGGTGGGCATTTGGTTATTCGAGGATTTGGTTATTCGAGCACCCAAGCTTGGCCACTCAAATAACCAAATCAACAAATAACCAAATCAACAAGCATCATGAGAGACCTGAAATATCTCCTCGCTTACCTCGTGCCAGCCAGTGCCTTGCTCGGTTTGGCTTGGCAGGGCGCATGGTCCTGGACGACCGTAGCCTTGGCTTTTGGCCTCCTGCCAGCCCTCGAATTTTTTACGCCCCAATCAAAAAAAAATTGGGCAGAAACAACGGAGAACGCGCGCACTCGGCGGGCACTCTTCGATTGGCTCCTGTATGCCAACGCGCCGCTCCTGTTCGGCACCGTGGGCTGGTACCTGTGGGTCGTGTCGGCGCAAAACCTCTCCGTGGCCGAGCTGCTCGGGCTTACGCTCAGCGTGGGCATTGTGGCCAGCACTTGCGGCATCAACGTGGCGCACGAACTCGGCCACCGCGCCCACCGCAGGGAGCAGGTGCTGGCGCAAATCATGCTCCTGCCCTCGCTCTATCAACATTTTTTTGTGGAACACAACCGAGGCCACCACAAAAACGTGGCTACCGACCAAGACCCCGCCTCCGCTCGTTTGGGCGAAAACGTGTTCGCCTTTTGGCTGCGCTCCGTAGCGGGCAGCTGGCGCAGCGCGTGGCATTTGGAGCGCGAGCGGCTGGAAAAATCAGGGCAGCCTGAATGGTCCTGGGCCAATGCGATGCTGCGCTACACCACATACCAAGCGATTTGGCTTTTGGGCATAGCGCCCCTGCTTGGTTGGCACGCGTTTTTTGGAGCAATTGCCGTGGCGACGGTGAGTTTCTTGCTTCTGGAAACCGTGAACTATGTGGAGCATTACGGCTTGCGCCGCAAAACCCTGCCGACGGGCCGACCCGAACCAGTGTCGCCCCGCCATTCCTGGAACAGCGACCACGAACTGGGGCGCATCTTCCTCTACGAACTGACGCGGCACAGCGACCACCACTTCAAATCCACGCGCAAGTACCAAATACTGCGGCATTTGGACGAAAGCCCGCAATTGCCGTTTGGCTACCCGACCAGCATCGTGCTGGC
>JBJXFT010000183.1:0-12850 GCA_046155725.1 Saprospiraceae bacterium | reverse complement strand
TGCTGCCGTTGGCGTAGCCAAATGCATCAATCTCCAAGGTTTCGCTTCCTTTTCGGCTTCTGATCGGCCCGACGGTGTCCATGCCAAACTCTTCCAGCATGATGCGCTCTACGGTTGGGTATGCCAGCCCTTCGGCGAAAGAGCCGAGTTTGTTGCCCAGCTCGCCCAACTGTTTTTGGGTTCTTTTGACCATCTGCTCCGTTTCTTTTTGGCTGGTTTGAAGGTCTTTTTGGCTGACAGCCATTTCGGCCAATATGCGCTCAACACGTTCGAGATGGGTTTCCATAGACACGAAGGTTAGAAGTTTTGAGTTGAAAAATTAAGCACTTGGGGGTTGCAGCAGTTCGACGCCTTGGGTCTGTGCAAAAACGCTCAAGTCCCAAAATCTCTCGGCACAAACCCCTCGGCGTTGCGCACTTTGAAGTTTTCGTCGTTGGCCTGCACGGTAAAGATGCCGCGCTTGGTGGCCAGTTGGATGGCGTTCTGGTCGCCTTTGACGAAGATGACCATGCCGTGCACTTTTTTGCCCTGATGCTCTGGCATGAAGTGGAACAATTGCTGGCAGGTCTTTTCAATCTGCTCTACATGGTGATCGCGGAAATGGCTTTTCACCTCGCCCACCATGACGGAGTTGGTACTGCCATTGGAATAGCCAAATGCATCAATTTCCAAGGCTTCGCCCCCTTTTCGGATTTTGATTGGCCCTACTGCGTCCATGCCAAATTCTTCTTGCATGATGCGCTCCACGGTCGGATAGGCCAGGCCTTCGGCGAATGAGCCGAGTTTGTTGCCCAGCTCGCCGAGCTGTTTCTTAGTGTTTTTGACGACTTGTTCTGTTTCTTTTTGGCTGGCAGCCAGCTCTTTTTGGCTGGCAGTCAGCTCAAGCTGCTTGACGGTTAGTTCCTTCAGCAATTGCCGTATTTCGTCAAAGGTGTTGTCCATGATTGATGATTTTGAATTGCAAAAATAAGGGCAAAACGCGAGATTGGACAACTTTCAAAAAGTTGTCCAATCTGACTGTTTCCCAGAAGCCGTTTCCCAGAAGTGACACTTTTTTAAAAAAGTGTCACTTCTTACACCCAAAAAGCAACACCCCCGCTCGCAGTGCAAGCGGGGGTGTTGCAAAAAGTCCAAAGTCTAAAAATCTAACGTCCAAAGTACATCAAACCTTCTCCTTCTTGGCTTTGGCAGGTTTTTCCACAATAGGCTTTGAGGGAGCGGCAGCCTGAACGGCTTTGCCCGAAATGACATCCTCTCTCATGAAATCAACCACCAATGCCGAAGCCACGAAAACAGAAGAATACGTGCCAAAGAACACGCCCATCAGCATACCGAACGCGAAGCCTTTGATGGCGCCGCCGCCAAAGAGGAACAGCAGCAACACCACCACGAACACGGTGCCCGAAGTGATGAGCGTACGGCTCAGCGTGGTGTTGATGGCCATGTTGAACACCTCTTCTTTTTTGCGGCCCGCAAACGTGCCCATGAACTCCCGGATACGGTCGTACACGATCACCGTGTCGTTCACGGAGTAGCCGATCACCGTGAGGATACACGCGATGATGGCTTGGTCAATTTCCAGCGAGAAAGGCACCAGGCCGTGCAGTAGCGTGAAGAATGTGAGCGTGATAAGCACGTCGTGCAAAAGCGCGAGCACCGCACCGAGCGAGAACTGCCAACGGCGGAAACGGATAAGCAAGAACAAGAAAATAAGCCCCAATGCCGAGAATGCCGCCCAGAACGACGAGCTCCGAATGTCGTCGGCCACCGTAGCGCTCACTTGGCTCGACGACACGATGTGCGTGCCGGTGCTGCTGGTGTTTTTGAACGACTCGAGATCGGAAGAAACCCCCGCTGCCGTGAGGCCCTCGTGGAGTTTGGCCGACACACGATCCATCACATCGCCGCCTTGCTCGTCAATGAGATAGGCGGTGGTGATGTTGTAGGTGTTCGCCGTGTTCACAGCCTTGATCACCGGGTTGCCGCTAAAAGCAGTGGTGAGCGGGCCGCGCAGTTGTTCGATTTCCACGGGTTGCTCAAACTGTACGTTGAACGAGTAGCCGCCTTTGAAATCAACGCCCAGCTCAAAGCCGCGCATAAAGAACGAGGCCACGCCGATGGCGATGATGGCAAGCGAGAACATGTAGGCATATTTGCGCCTGCCGATCCAATCGTAGTGGAATCCCACCAGCCAATTTTCTGACCAGGGGCGGCTGTAGTTGATATCGCGGCCTTTGCTCACCCACCATTCGGTGATAAAGCGGCCCACCAAAACAGCGGTGAACAAGGAGCAGATGATACCGATGAGCAGCACCGTACCAAAACCCTTGATGGGGCCAAGGCCGAAATAGATGAGCATGCAAGCGGTAAGGATTACCGTGACGTTGGCGTCAATGATGGCCGAAAGCGCGCGGGTGAAACCCGTAGAGATAGCCTTTGCCATCGGAAGCCCATTCCGCAATTCCTCTCGTATTCGCTCGTAGATGACCACGTTGGCATCCACCGCCGTAGCCAGCGTCAGCACGATACCGGCAATGCCCGGCAAGGTGAGCACCGTGCCCATGGAGGCCAATGTGCCGAGGATAAAAAAGATGTTGGCGAGCAATGCGACCACGCTTATCCAGCCGCCTTTGTTGTAATAAATCACCATGAACGCGCACAGGAACACTACGCAAAGAATCATCGTCATCAACGATTTGCTGATGTTGTCGGCACCGAGCGAGGGGCCTACCTGGCTTTCCTGCACGATGTGCGTCCCCGCAGGCAGTTTGCCGACTTGGAGGATTTGCGAGAGGTCTTGGGCTTCTTCGAGCGAAAACCCGCCCGTGATGGAGGAGCTGCCGCCCGTGATAGGGCCATTCACCCGTGGCGCGCTCACCACCTCGTCGTCGAGCATGATGGCGATTTCGCGGTTGCCGTTGGTGGCAGCCTTCGTCGTCATGTCGGCCCATATTTTTGCGCCGTCGTTGTTCATTTGCAGGCTCACCTGAATTTCGCCCGTACTTGGGTCCGGGTCGGCGCGGGCCGAAGTGACCACCGAGCCGTCGAGCGGCGCGTTGTCAGAGCCTGGGCGTTTTTTGATGGCGTACAGTTCGTATTTGCCGTTGAGGCTTGAGGTAGCGCCTTCGGCATCGTCCACGGGCTTGCGGCTCCAGATGAACTTGAGGTCTGCCGGGAATTTGGCCGCTATGTCAGGGCGGGCAAAGTACTCGTTGAGTTGGCGCATCTTGTTCTTGTCCACCCAAGCCAGCACCGAGCCGCCTTGCCCATTTATGCTCAACAAAGAAATGAGCGGGCCGGCCACTGAATCTGTGCTCATGCGATTCGTCACCTGCGGGATTTTTTCCTTGGTACTGTCGGGCTGGCCGTCGGGGCCTGGAGGGAAGACATAAACGGTGTCTTTTTCGGTCGCCTGCTCCTCGCTGCCCCCAGCCGCTTGGGCTGCTTTCAGGAGGTCGTCGGCACCCGTGAAGCCTTGGATCATGCCTTCGTCCTGGATGCGGTAGGTTTCCCAAAACTCCAATTTTGCTTGGCTCTGGAGCATGGTGCGGGCGCGCTGTGGGTTGTCAATGCCGGGCAGTTCGACTTGGATGAGGTCGCGGGCCTTGTCGAGGCTGACGTTTGGCTGCACCACGCCGAGTTTGTCAATGCGCTGCTTGAGGCGCTTGTACGTTTCGTCCACCGTGCCGTCGGCAAGGGTTCGGATGGTGTTGAGCGCGTCGGCATCGGGCGCATCGAACTTGATGCCGCTGGCCTCGTTGCGGGCAAAGATGGATGCCAGCGAGCGGCCTTCGCCCAATTCTTTCCATGCTTGCGCAAAGAGCGTGATGTAGTTGCCTTGCTGCGTTTTTTGCAGTTCGGCGGCGCGGTCGAGCGCTTTGGTGAAAGCCGGGTCGGAACTGTTGCCCGAAAGGCTTTTCAAAAAGTCGCGCAAGTCCACTTGTAGCAATACGCTCATGCCGCCTTTGAGGTCAAGACCCATCGCCAACTGGCTTTTTTTCAGGTCGGCATAAGTGAATTTTTTGATGAGCGGGATTGCAAAAACCGTCTCCGTGGAAAGAGAGTCCAGATACTGGGCATAGCACCCTTGCCAGCCGAGTTGGGTGTTTTTGCCAGAACAATCGTTCGCGTAGGCTCGTGCATCGGATTCGATGTTGTTGGTCGGGATGACGAGCAGATACTGGTACAGGCACACGATGGTGAGTGCAACGAGGAAGAAACGTACAACGCCTTTGCTTTGCATACCTCTGAAAAATAAAGTAAGTTATTGAGTGAGCGGGCTTGCCAAAGGCGCACCCTTCCGAAAAAAGTGCGCAAATGTAGAGAATGCCAAGGAAATCAAAGTGGTCGAATGAAAAATCGTCGGGCTGTCGGTTCAAACTTGGCAGCCCGTCACACTAACAGCCCATCTTTCATTTCCAAACATCGGTCGGAGAGTTCGGCCAATTCCCTGTTGTGCGTTACGATGACAAAAGTTTGGCCGTAGTCGTCGCGGAGTTGGCGGATGAGGCGGTGGAGGTCTTGCGAGGCGGAGGAGTCGAGGTTGCCCGTCGGCTCGTCGGCGAAGATGATGTCGGGCTGGTTTACCAGCGCGCGCGCCACGGCCACGCGCTGTTGTTCGCCGCCGGAAAGTTGCGTGGGCTTGTGTTGCAAGCGGTCGTGGAGGCCGAGATAATCGAGCAGTTCCTCGGCGCGGCGCTTCACGGCAGCGTCGCTTTTGCGCTGGATGTAGCCGGGGATGCACACGTTTTCGAGCGCGGTGAACTCTGGCAACAAGTGGTGGAACTGAAAAACAAACCCGATGTGGCGGTTGCGGAACGCAGCCAATTGGTTGCCACCCAGAAATTTGATGCGCTGCCCGGCGATGTTCATTTCGCCCCGGTCAGCCCGGTCGAGCGTTCCGAGGATGTGGAGCAGGGTGCTTTTGCCTGCGCCGGATTTGCCGACGATGCTCAGGATTTCGCCCTTCTGGATTTCGAGGTTCACCCCGCGCAGTATTTCGAGCGGGCCGTACGATTTGTGGATGTTCTTGGCTTCTAATACCATGATAGGGGCAAAGGTCGCAAAAGTGTTGGATGGTTGGGAGAAGGGCAAATAATCAAGCATTCAGTATTCTGTCCAACTCTTTTGCAAACAGCCGCTCCAAATCTGGATAGCCTTCGTAAGGTGAAGGGAAATGCCCCAAGCCTTCAATTTTTTCCCTGAATTTTTTTCGGCTCTCCTGAATCTGATCGGGATCAATCTTATCTTTTTTGAAGTAAGTGAATATGGCGGGCTTGCCTGAGCCTTTGGGTTTGTTCGTCTTTTTGAAAGTCTTCCAAGCCAAGTCAAACTCCTCCTCGGTGTACTTGCCAACTTTGGTGTGCACCAAACACACGAACACATCGCTCTCTAAAATGCGCCGGTTGTAGTCGTCCTGCTTACGGTCGCTCATCACGTCGCTCATGGCCTCCCAGTTTTCCAACTTTAGGTATTTGCTCTTTCCTCCCTCTTGGAGGTGGTCATTTTTTTCGCTGATGAAATTCCGAAATTGCTTCCGGTCTTCGCTCAGTTCAGAAGAAGAGGCGATGAAAATCCGAATCATTTGGTCGCTGGTGGAAGGCTTGGGAATTACGGGCGGTGGATTGAAAGGTATTTTACCAAAAGGCACGCCCCCTAAATCCATCTCTTCCCTTCCCAAAATGCCCCTCGTTTTTTCTCTGAAAAGCCCCTTTTCGGCACCGCCAAATACCCCTTCGGGATACTTCCGTACCACTTCCCCGATATTTTGCAGCAGCCGCTGTGCGGGGAAGTCTTCTTCCCCTTCGTTACAGCGCACCACTTTGTTCGGGTTTTCCCGTACCCAGTCCAGAACCTTCTTGTAGGGATAATATTCTGGTTTTGATGCGGCGAGGCATCGTTGGCAGATGCAGGGGATGCGAATTTCCGGGTCAATGCCGGGGTAGTCTTTGTGCAGATTTTCCATCTCCCGCTTGATGAGCACCAGAAACTCCCGTGCCGCTGCGCCGCTGGCACTGATAGTGATTTCCTGCCCGAACACATCCTCCTTGATGCGGGCGCGGGCGTCCAGTTCGTCGTAGTGCAGCACCACGCCCCGGTTCCAGGCATGGTCGTCGCTGCGGATGTACTCGTGCAGTTCGGCGGTGAGTTGGTTCACCAAGCCGCGCGGCATAAAGGCGTATTTGTACACCAGATTGACCGAACCGGCACTGGCCCAATCGCGGGCGATGGCGGGCTGCTCGGCGGTCAGGCGTGAGGGGACGATGTAGCCTGGCCCGTCTTTTCGCGCATAGCAAAGTTTGAAAGCCTTCATCAGTTCGAGCAGTTCGCGGTGCATCCCTTTGTAGGCTTGAGTGGCCCAGAGCCGGTCGAGGTCTTTCTGCTCAAAGTGGCCGTTGTCGTCAGCGATTCGCTTGTCGTCAATGATCTTGTACACCGCGCCCGTGGCCCAAGTGGGCTGGAGGATGACAATATCTTTCAAAAAAGGCCGCTCGTGATACCACAGCAAGATGCCGAGGTTGTGGAGGTAGCGCGCCAGGATCGAAATGTCTTCTTCCTTCTCCAAACCCACGCCAAACTTGCGGCAAATGGCGGCAAACACACCGAACGCGATGTGCGGCTCCCGAAGCGTGCGCAAGTGATCACGCACGTCCAACTCATGCTCAAAGATGGGTTTCCGCAAGTGCGGCAGTTCCGCGATGTGGTGGTGCAGTTTCTTTTTGAAAGCATCCAGCAGCGCGGGCTTGCTTTTTTCCGACAAGTTCAGCTCGAACAAATCCTCCGGGATGTTGAAACGCCCGCGATAGTCGGCCAGCGACATGTTGTCGCCCTTGAACCCGCCCATCAGGTTTTTGAATACCAGCACCGGGCTTTCCGGGCCGGCGAAGAGTTGGATGTTGGGCAGCCAGTATTCAAAGTTGTGCGTATCGGTGCGCGACTGCGCCATCAGCACATACACGGCGCTTTCCGACATGAAAAACCGGTGCACGGCGTAGTAGATGTCCTGCCCGCCAAAGTCCCAGAGGTAGGCGGTGTAGGCGTGGCCATTGTGCTCGAAGGGGTACGGCTCCACGTCAATGCCGCGCGTGCGGGCGTTTTTGCCCGGCATCTTGGCGGCGTGGTTGTGCAGTTTGCATCGGAGCGTGGTCTTGCCCGTGCCTCCCTCGCCTACCAGCACTACTTTGGCTTCCCGGAGGTACATCTCTTTGGCGCCGTGGCGGATGCGGTCGAAGTAGCGCAGGATGGCCGGGTTGCCCAATTGCACCACTTCTACAGACGGATTGTTGAGCGGGCAGTCTTTGACGCAAATTGCAGGGCGCTCTTGCCAGTTGCTCGTGTCTTCCTCATAGTGTTCGTACAAAGTCTTCCACTTTACTGGAACACCCTTTTCGATCAAAGACAAAATCGGCGACAAATCGCTGACCTGCGTGGAGTCGCAGGAAAGCGTGTTCAAGTTTGTCAGGTTTGCGAGCGGCGACAAATCGCTGACCTGCGTGGAGTTGCAGAAAAGCGTGTTCAAGTTTGTCAGGTTTGCGAGCGGCGACAAATCGCTGACCTGCGTGGAGTGGCAGGAAAGCATGTTCAAGTTTGTCAGGTTTGCGAGCGGCGACAAATCGCTGACCTGCGTGGAGGAGCAGTAAAGCGAGTTCAAGTTTGTCAGGTTTGCGAGCGGCGACAAATCGCTGACCTGCGTGGAGTAGCAGGAAAGCGTGTTCAAGTTTGTCAGGTTTGCGAGCGGCGACAAATCGCTGACCTGCGTGGAGCGGCATTCAAGCGCGTTCAAGTTTGTCAGGTTTGCGAGCGGCGACAAATCGCTGACCTGCGTGAGGTAGCAGTAAAGCGAGTTCAATTTTGTCAGATTGGCGAGGGGCGACAAATCGCTGACCTGCGTGGAGGGGCAGGCAAGCCTGTTCAAGTTTGTCAGGTTGGCGAGCGGAGACAGGCTTCTAAGTTTTTCATTCCCATTAAGCCACAACTCCTCCAGCCACATGCATTCCCCAATCTCCTTCGGCACTTCGGTCATGTCGCAACGGCCAAGGTCGAGGCTGCGGGCATCTTCGCCGCGCTTATGGGCTTTGATGTTTTCGCGGATGCGTTGTAGGGCGAGTTGGGACATGGTAGTGTAAGAGGCTCGCCTTCGTCCCCGAGAACTCGGGACTTCGGCGGGTAAAGTGGAGAGAACCATCCGTTTTCAAGGAATGGGGTTGATGACTGTCAGGTGGGGAATACCTGAAAAATCAACTGTGTTTCTGGAAACGACGTCCAACCCATGCACCAAAGCAGTAGCGGCAATGAATGCATCGCCCAGCGAGATTTTCTTCAATTGACGGACTTTGATGGCTTCTTGAACGACCGCGTTGTCAATCAAAAGCGTCTGCAGAATCCGAAAAAGGCTCTCAAAATAAACGATTTGCTTTGGGGTAATGCGATGGAAACCAAGTGTCTCGACATGACTGACAATGGAAACGCGGTTGGCCGGGTCTGTGACGTAAGGAAGCAAAAGTGGGGCGAAGTGGGGCTCGCCGGAATAAATCAGGATATTGCTGTCAATGAGTTTCATAAAAAGGTTCAGTCTCGAAAAGGCAAGTCACGGTCTTTTCGGGTTTCTATTTGGTATTGCAAGGCATCTCCAAATGAGGACATTTCACAGCCCATCTGCACGATGCGGATGGCTTCGGCAAGGTCGGTTTTCTGCTTTGTCGCGGGCGATTCAATCTTTGTGAAGCGTATGCCCAATTGTTTTAACAAAGGCAGCAAAGTATCCAACACGCTTTGCCGGGGTATTTCTAAAACTAATTTTGTCATGGGAAATAATTTTTGTCAAAGGTAAACAGACAGGCTGTTTCATGCAAAGGCTACATCCTTTTTTTGAAAGGCGAGGTGTTCAGAAAACTGTACATGCAGAAACGAACTCCAAGCGACGTAGCAAAGCACGGCTTTCCATGCGAAGGCCCAAATGAGTCGGAAATTGATGCCACGAAGGATGTACATGATTTATACGGGTTGGGAAGGCTGGGGGCTGTGCTGCAAAGCGGCACAAAAGTAATCACGAACCTTTCTGCTTGCGCCTGCTTGTTGCCCATACTGGCCGACGCCGAAAAAATACTTTGCAGGCAACCGCTGAAACATTTTTCTTGAATGGAGTAGTAGAACGTGAAAAGCGACGGATTGCAACCCATCATCAAAGGCTGCCGAAACAACGACCGGCGCAGCCAACGAGCACTGTATGACCGATTCTACGGTTATGCCCTGTCTGTGGCATCGGCCTACTGCGCCCGCGAAACGGAAGCCCGCGAAGTGCTGAACGACGCTTTCCTAAAAATTTTCACCAACATCGGTCGCTACGACGAAGCGTTCCCGTTCACCGCATGGCTGCGGACAATCGTGGTGCGCACCGCCATCAACCACTACCGCAAGCACCTGAGCGACATCGAATGGGGCGACATGGCCGAAGTCTTAGACCTGAGCGTGGACGACGATTTTCTTTCCAAAATGGCGGCGGAAGATGTGGTAGCCCTGGTGCAAAAACTCCCCCCAGCCTACCGCCTGAGCATGAATTTGTTCGCGCTGGAAGGCCACACGCACCCCGAAATCGCGGAGATGCTCGGCATCTCAGTCGGCGCGTCCAAGTCGAACCTCTCGAAAGCGCGGGCCAGACTGAAACAAATGATGACCAACGAATTGATACACGGCAATTGAAAAATATATGGCAGACAAGAATTTTTTTGACCGTTTGAAAGACAAAATGGCCGAACTGCGGCCTTCCGAAAAACATCGGGACGACGACTGGGCCTCGCTCGGCGAACGCCTGAACGCTGCCTTGCCACAACAGCCCCGCGAGCGGCGGCGGGCAATCGTGCTGCCCTTGCTGCTGCTCGCTGCATTGCTGTCGAGCAATGCGGCCTGGTGGCAGTCGAGCCGCAGCGACCGGGCGGCGTTGGCGCGGTTGGAGGCAGGGGCGGCGAATTTGCAAGCGGCGGTGGAGGCTGCATCGGGCATTGCTCTGCAAGTGCTGGTGCGCACCGACACGGTGTGGCGGACGGTGTATGTAAGCACTGCGGAAGGTTCCCGAACGGTCAGCGATGGAAGCGAGCCAAATTTGACAACTTTCAAAAATTTGTCAAATTTCCGCGTCGTGCTGCCGCAACTTCCCGAAAATTTAGTCCCGAAGGAATCGGGATCGGGAAGTTCAGTCCATGACACGGCGGCACAACTTGCCCCGATTTTTGGGAAAAATTCCATCGCATACAACGCCCCGCAAGCAACAACACACCGCGCCGATTTGCTCATTTTGAAAAAAAACAAACTCGCCCTGCTGGAACTGCCCGAGCGCAAAATCCTGCTTTCCCAAAACCTGATCCCCACCACATTCAAAAAAGAAAAGCCACCCGAGCCGTTCGGTCAAAACCTGCTCCATGCTCTGCGCCCCAAATATTTCAAGCTGGGAGGGAACATCGGTTGGCTAAATGCCAACAGTTCCGGCCTGATGCACGAAGGCGGTTTTTCCTATGGATTGCAAGGCCAAATCGGGCTGTCGCGCCATTGGTGCTTGACGGCGGCTTACAGCGCGGGGCAGTTGCACTACAAAGCGCACGACCCGGCCGCTATTTTGGCTGTGCCCGTATTGCCGCCGCTCCACCACGGGTTTCACATGACGACATTAGACGTGACCGGGCAAAAAACCCGACAATTTGATCTGGGCTTGCGCTACACCTTCTTGCAACCGGGCAAGCCCCGCCCCTACCTCGGTTTGGGCTGGGGTGGCCTTACCGTGCTGCCATACAACTTAGAATTTGAAATCCAAGATGCGCACATCGGCACGATTCAGAAAGGTGTTTTTTCCGTAAGCCATCAGACGCAACTTCGGAACATACTGCGCTTTGGGGCGGGGCTGGAAATCCCGCTTGCGCCCCGCTTCGACCTGATACTGGAAGGCTTCTACCTGCGCCAATGGAAAAAACCGAGCACCATCGCACCCGATTTGATGGGTGTTCAGAGTGGTGTGCGCTGGCTTTTTTGACGGAACTCACTACCGAAAGGTAGTTTTTTCATAGGCAGGGGGCGGCTCCTTGCACGCGAGTCGCTCCCTTTTTTTAAACTATTTTTCACCAACTAAATACGCCTCGATGAAGCGTTTATCCACACTCCTCTTGCTCCTCCTCGCCTTTGCTGCGACCACCTTCGCCCAAACCAACCACGTCGTGTTCTCCTTCGACCACAAAGCCGGGGCTGACCCGATGGTGCTCAACCAGACCGTTTTCAGCATCTGGAACAACAAAAAAGTGAAACTCAGCCGCGCCGAGTTTTACATCTCCGAAGCAGAAATCCACCATGCAGACAACACGATGATGCCGCTCACCGACAAGTACCTGCTGGTGAACGCCAATGCGCCGACCTCAGAATTTGACCTCGGCGCTTGGCCAATCGAAGCGGCGCATGGCGTGACCCTGCACCTCGGCGTTCCGCAAGCGGTGAACCACCTCGACCCGGCCACTTACCCTCCCGGACACCCGCTTGCACTGCACAACCCCACCATGCACTGGGGTTGGTCGGCAGGCTACCGGTTCATGGTGCTCGAAGGCAAGGTGGACAACAACAACGACGGGGTGCCGGAGACGGCTTTCGAGTTCCACAACCTCGGCGACGCGCTCTACAAAACCCTCGAACTGACGGGCATGAAAGAGGCCGAAAATGGGGCGCTGCACCTGCACTTTGTGCTGGACTACGCCCAACTGTTCAAGAATCTGGCGATGACGGGCAACCTCATCCAGCACGGCAGCGCGAGCCTCAACGTCACCGTGATGAACAATGCCGCCACCCAGAATTTTGTCAGGATGCCCACTGTGTCGGCCACGCACGAGGTGCTGGCCAACTCCCTGAACGTGAAGGCTTCACCCAACCCGGCGGGTGCCGAAACGCTGGTGGAGTACGCGCTGCCGGCTGCTGGCCTGCTGGATTTGACCCTGAACAACACGCTCGGCCAAACGCTGCGCAGGCTCACGGGCCTGTCGGCTTCCGGCTCGCTGCGCTTGGAAACGGCTGCGTTGCCGGAGGGCATTTACCAGTATGCTTTCTACGAAAACGGCAAACTGCTGGCTCGCAAACAGTTGGTGGTCAAACACTGATTGGGCGGTCGTTCCACGATTTATCTTGTCTCCCATGCTCGGCTTCTGTTTTTACGAACGATCAACTTCCCGAAAGTTTCAAACTTTCGGGAAGTTCCGGGCAATCTTCCTGCTCATCCTCATCGCCGCTTGCCGCAAAGACGACCCTCAGCCGCCGCTCCCGCCCGAAACGGACGAGTACACCTTGCACGTCCCCGTCGGCTTCCCGGCCCCGCCAGTGCCAGCCGACAACGCGCTGACCAAAAGTCGGGTGGCCTTGGGACGGCGATTGTTCTACGACCCCGCGCTGTCAGCTGATAGCACGCGCTCCTGCGGCTCTTGCCACGCGCCGCATCTGGCATTTTCTGACAGCACGGCGGTGAGTTTGGGAATTGAAAACCGCGCAGGTACGCGCAATGCGCCAACGCTGGCCAATGTCGCTTACCAGAAAAAACTCCTCCGCGAGGGCGGGGTGCCGACACTGGAAATGCAAATCCTCGTGCCGATTCAAGAGCACAACGAGTTCGATTTTAACATCCTGCTGGTGGCCGAGCGCCTGAACCGGATGCCGGAATACGTCGCGCTGGCCCAGAAAGCCTACGGGCGCGAGCCGGATGCGTTCGTCATCACGCGCTCCATTGCCGCTTTTGAGCGGACGCTGCTGAGTGGGGATTCGCCTTTCGACCAGTGGTTTTTTCAGGGAAAAAACGAGGCAGTTTCGGCCTCCGCGAAGCGGGGCTACGACC
>JBJXFT010000178.1:0-10271 GCA_046155725.1 Saprospiraceae bacterium | reverse complement strand
CTTTTGAGCATGGCAAGGCCAGCACCCGCTACGAATTCGAGCGACGCACTTTTGAGAAAATTGACATCGGCGCCTACATCAAACTCCACATGACGCGCTGCATCATGTGCTTCCGATGTGTGTACGTTGCCAACCAACTCACCGATGAGCGCGTACACGGCATACTCAATCGGGGCGACCACGTGGAGATCAGCACCTACATCGAGAAGGCGATTGACAACGATTTCAGCGGAAACGTGATTGACGTGTGTCCCGTGGGTGCGCTCACCGACCGCACGTTCCGCTTCAAAAGCCGGGTGTGGTTCCTCAATCCGATGGACGCGCACCGCGATTGCGACAAATGCAGCGGCAAAGCCGTGGCTTGGATGTACGGCGGAGAGATTTACCGTGTCACAGGCCGCAAAGACAAGTACGGCGAGGTGCATGATTTCATCTGCAACACCTGCCGTTTCGAGAAAAAAGACAAATCGGACTGGGTAATTGAAGGCTCACGGGACTTGGATCGCCATTCGGTGATTTCGCAAAACCACTACGAGGGCGAGGCGTTGACTGTGATTTAATTTTCAAAAAAGAATGCTTTATGAGCGCAATCTCTATTGACAATAAACATCAATCCGCACCAACTCGATTCCTTTGGTGGGTGTTTGCAGCGCTGCTGTTTTTGATTGGCCTCGCATACACGACTCATTCGGCGGTTCAAAAACAAGAGCGATTAAATATTGAAAACAACAGTAGCCGAAACGGCAAACACGCCAACCCAAATGCCCAAGCCAGCGCAGAGCAAAAATATGAGCATGCCAAAGCAGCCATGCAAAAATTGAAAACGAAGGCCAATAAAACCCCTGAGGAAAAACAGGCATTTCAAGAACTTGAAAAGCAAGTGAAGCACTGGCAAAAAAAGAAGGGATGGAAAGGGGAGAACCATTCACAAAAACACAAAGGGAATTGATATGGAAAATCTATTCACCATCATCTGCGAATTTAGAGGGGGTACTTACACAAAACAACTAAGGGCAGATTCTCCCCAAAAGGTATTCCGCTTGTGGGCAAAAGCCTTTCAAGAAGAAGGTTCGCTCGCTCAAAAGGACTTAAAAGATTTTGAGGAAGAAGTACAAAACTCTCTCCGAGAAAAAAACATCGTCTCACTTGAATCGCTCCAAAACGTGTGGTATGAGGCGTTTTCTATTGGCGACGACCTGCTGGAAGTATTGATCATCAACACCAACGAGGCCGAAATATTGGCTTCCTGAAATTATGCAAACAGCCACTTTTTTAAACACCCCCACCGCTACCCCGCCGCCGCCGCGCAAGCGCAAGGTGCCGGCATACCTCGTCAAAGAAGAGATTGACGGGGTGAAATTTTATTTCCCCGGTTATCGGCAGGTGGTGGCAGGAAAAAAAACACTCGAAGAAATTATGGGATGGAGCGGACTACAAGGTATCATCGTTAGTTTCTTTACGGAACTGCTGTTCAAAAACCTTGACCTCAAAAAGTATAGGGTCATCCCCGGCGAAACGGGAAACCACCTCAGCTATCGCAACAACCTGTCGCTTGACATCGCCATCTTTGAGCGGGCGGTACTGACGGCCAACAAAATCACCACCAAGTACCTGGACGTGCCTGCCTACTGCGTGATCGAGATTGACGTGCAGGCCGAATGGGAAGACTCAGACATGAGCGACGTAGAGTTCATCGGCCTGAAAACAAAAAAACTTTTTGAGTTCGGGACCCAAAAATTGGTGTGGGTGCTTTCGCGCAGCAAAAAAATCATCGTCGCAGAACCTGACAAAAATTGGCAGATCATTGACTGGGACAAAGACATTGAACTGATGGATGGCATCCTGTTCAACGTCGGCAAACACCTCGCCGAAGAAGGGATCAACACCGACATCGTGCCGCCAATACAAGACTGAAAAATCCACACTATCAAAAATCCGCGTAACAAGCGTCCCAAAAATCCGCGCAAATCCGCAAAATCCGCGCAATCCGCGTTGCAGCTATGACCGCACTCCTACTTTTCAGCCTCGCCTTTATCATCGAAAAAGCCGTCCTCATTACGGTTCTGTTCGCCGTCACGCTTGGCGTGGCCGCCTATTCCACTTACGGCGAGCGCAAAATAGCGGCCTTTTTCCAAGACCGCCTTGGCCCCAGCAACGCAGGCCCTTGGGGACTGCTCCAACCTTTGGCCGACGGGGTCAAGATGTTCACCAAAGAGGATTTTGTGCCAAACCAATCCGAGCGTTGGCTGTACATCCTCGCGCCGGGGGCATTCATCTTCGTCGCACTCATGGCTTCTGCGGTCATCCCCTGGGGCACGACGCTCACGCTGGGCGGACTCAATTGGAACCTGCAAGTAGCCGATGTGAACATCGGGGTTTTATACGTCGTGGGTTTGGCATCGCTCGGTGTGTACGGCATCATGCTCGGCGGCTGGGCTTCCAATAACAAGTTCTCGCTCTACGGAGCCATCCGCGCCAGTTCGCAGATGATTTCGTACGAGTTGGCGATGGGGCTTTCGATTATCGCAATTGTCATGCTGAGCGGTTCGCTCAGCCTCAAAACCATCGTGGATCAGCAGGCTGGCATGTGGAACGTGGTATACCAACCCCTCGGGTTTATCCTTTTCCTCACTTGCGCCCTCGCGGAATGCAACCGCGCACCATTCGACATGGCAGAGTGCGAGACCGAACTCATCGGCGGCTACCACACAGAATACAGCGCGATGAAACTGGGGATGTTCCTGTTTGCCGAGTACATCAATATGTTCATTTCTTGCACCATCATCTCTTGCCTTTATTTTGGCGGCTACCACTTCCCCGGCCTCGACCCGAACTGGCTCGGCGGGCTGATGGGCCCCATGATTTTGCTCGGCAAAGCGTTCTTTTTCATCTTTGTCTTTATGTGGATTCGCTGGACGCTCCCGCGTTTCCGCTACGATCAACTCATGCACTTGGGTTGGAAATCGCTCATCCCGTTGGCGATTTTGAACATGATGCTGACGGGGGCGGGGATTTTGTGGCTGGGGAAATAATGAAGTGATGAAGTGATGAAGTGATTGGCGATGAAGTGATACCTCGAATTCTGAACGATATCATTGATTAACAGCGTTAGAACATACCTCCATGTGGGGGAATAAAAAGTAAAATACAATGAGCTCAATAACTTTTAAGATTGACGAATCCCAAAAAACACTTTTAGAAGAAGTCGCCAAAAGCCAAAACATATCCCTCGAAGACTTGGTGAACGAGGTGATTGGCAACTATTTGAAGCAAAAGGAACAGCGGTTTCAGTCCGCCCGTGTTTATGTCAGAAAACGCTATCGTGAACTTTACAAAAAACTGGCATGACAATCTATTATCTCGGGCTGAGGGAAATCCTGCAAATCCACCAAGATGCTATCGAAGACAGTGGCGGTGGCCAAGGAATTCGAGACGATGCGGGCATCCATTCTGCGATTGCTGCTCCACAGACCAACTATTTTGGGCATGAGAGATACCCGACACTTGCCGAAAAAGCAGCCGCGATGTGCCTTGAACTCGTCATGCAACACCCGTTCATGGATGGTAACAAAAGGGTTGGGCACGGGGCAATGGCTCATTTCCTGCACATGAACGGCCATATTCTGAATGCCGAAGATGACGAACAAGAATCCGTAATTATGAAACTCGCGGCTGGTGAGTTGAGTCAGACAGATTTTTTTGATTGGGTCAAAAAAGTACTTGCTCCCGATCCAGAATATTCAGAATTTGAAAGTTGAAGAAGCTTGAAACCCTCGTTACCCCCATTATCAAATTTCCCTCATTATCAAATTATCAAATTAGGAATCATGCAACTCACTCAACGCTCGAAAAACGTCGTCAACAAAAAAATGACCTTCATGGAGCGCATTTACTTGCCCGCCATCGCAAAGGGAATGTGGACGACGCTCAAGCACTTTTTTCGGAAAAGCAGCACGGTCTCGTACCCAGACGAGCAGCGCGAATTCGCGCCCGTCTATCGTGGCTGGCACGTTTTGAAGCGCGACGAACAAGGTCGGGAAAACTGCACGGCTTGCGGGCTTTGCGCCGTGGCTTGCCCCGCTGAGGCCATCACAATGGAAGCCGCCGAACGCGAACGCGGCGAAGAGCATCTCTACCGCGAGGAGAAGTACGCCGCCGTGTACGAGATCAATATGCTGCGCTGCATCTTCTGCGGAATGTGCGAGGAGGCTTGCCCGAAAGATGCCATTTACCTCACCGACCGCCTTGTGCCGAGCGACTATGTGCGCCAGAATTTCGTGTTTGGCAAAGGCTTGCTCGTGGAAGGAATAGAACCCGAAAAGCGCATTGACGTAACCAAAAGACAGAAACACTTAACCGAACAACTAATGATGAATGATAAATGATGAATCACGAGGCCTGCTCTCCGATTCATCATTCATCGTTCATCATTTATCATTCATGATTGATGAGCCAATACATATTCCTCACCCTCGCAGCCATTTCGATCCTTACCGCGCTGCTCATGGTTCTTTCCAAGAATCCGGTACATAGTGTGCTGTACCTGATCCTCACATTTTTTGCCATCGCGGGGCAGTACATTTTGCTCAATGCGCAGTTCCTCGCCGTGGTGCATATCATCGTGTACGCCGGGGCGATCATGGTGCTGTTCCTGTTTGTGCTGATGCTGCTCAACCTGAACAAAGACACCGAGCCACAGAAATCTGCGATGTGGAAACTAAGCGCGGGCATTGCGGCGGGGATGTTGCTCGTGACGCTGGTGGGGGCCTTGCGTGGCGGAATCCAAGTGAGCATCCCAGAAAACGTTAGCGGCCAAGTCGGCCTCGTGGAGAATCTCGGCAAGGTGCTGTTCACTGATTTTGTGGTGCCGTTCGAGATTGCCGGCATCTTGTTTTTGGCAGCGATGGTGGGGGCTGTGCTGGTGGGGAAAAGGGATTTGCAAGTTTGAAAAAACAGTAAAAAATGACAAATACCATTCGATATCCGCTGCGGAACATAAGCCCGCACACGCTCCGCGATTTGCAAGAGCACTATCCGAACGCCTCCGTTCAGATTGAGCTCAGCGAGGAGCCACAGCATGGCGGCCTCGCGGAATCTGATTTTTGGGATTTGATAGCACGATTAGATTGGGCAAAATCAGGCAATGATGAAGCCGTCATTGCTCCAGTTGTGGAAGCGCTAGCAAATGCCCCACTTCGCCACATCTACGACTTTGCCGACATCCTGTCGCACAAACTGTACCTCCTCGATGGGGAGCGTTTTTGTGAGACCGAAATGCTGGACGACCCCGACTTTGTCGCCGACCGATTCCTGTACACCCGGTGCTGTGTCGTCGCCAATGGCCGCGGTTTTTTCCGGCACATACTCGAAAACCCTAGTGAGATGCCACACGATTTGTTGTTTGGCCCCTTGCTCAGAATCCCCGGTGAAGCGCACCAAAGACAGCTTGGAAAATTCATGACCCACGTTTCGGCCTATCCTATCGAAACAGGTAGCAATCCGGAGGGCTGGCCCAATTTTATCACCCACGACGGAGATGCCGCATGAAAAAACACGGAAACGCCTTAGACAACCCCAACCTTCACCACCTTTACGATATTTTCAGAAAAGCAAATACAGACACCTTCAAATACGGTATTTCTGACGACCCTATTCAAGATGATGGCCTTTCTGAAAGAGTCAGAATACAAACCGACGCCATGAACCGTGCAGCTGAGTTTGATAAGTTCGCGGCCCAAGTATTGTTAACGGACATTCCTGGAAAAGCAGAGGCGGCGCGAATCGAAAGGGAATACATTGACGCTTACTACAAGAAGCATGGACATAACCCGGTCGGGAATCTTTTGCCTAAAAGGAAAATTTGAATTTAACCTTCTAGGGTTGGTGTCCCTGCCGACAACATTCTGGAGGCAATACTAAGGAAGCAAACTGATTTAAAAATCTAAAATTGATCTCCTCCGCTTGTTGTTGGCGGGGACGCCAACAACGGCAAACTAGTTCCTACAATTCATCATTTTTCATTCGAAAACGATGCTCGAAACAATACGTTCCATCCCCATTGACTACTACGTTTACTATGCCACGGTGCTGTTCGTCATCGGCGTGTTCGGCGTGCTCGTGCGCCGCAACGCCATCGTAGTGCTTATGTGCATCGAGCTCATGCTCAATGCCGTGAACCTCCTGCTGGCGGCTTTTTCCACCTACCTCTCTGACGCGCAAGGGCAAATCATGGTGTTTTTCATCATGGTCGTAGCGGCTGCCGAGGCAGCGGTCGGGCTGGGCATTCTGGTGATGATTTACCGAAACACGAAGTCAACCGACATTTCACTCTTGGACAAACTCAGAAATTGACCATGGAAAAAGTAGCCCGCATCGTCAAAATTGGGGAAGACAATGCCAATTACCTGTATTGGCTAACGCTGACACCCCTTCAAAGGATGATTGAACTGCAAAAACTCAGGCTGGAAGTAAACAAGCGTTTTTATGCCGATTCATATCGAAAGAGACTTCAAAGAGTTTGTCGAGTTATTAAACGCGCATGAGGCCCGGTACCTCGTCGTTGGCGGATACGCCGTGAATTACCATGGGTATCCTCGGTACACGAAAGACATTGATTTTTGGATTTGGCTGAGCGAAAGCAATGCGGAACGAATGCTCAAAGTCATATCAGATTTTGGGTTCTCCAAGATGGGCTTTGAGTTGGAAGACTTTTTAAACCCCGGAACGATCATCCAGTTCGGACGCGAGCCAAAGCGGATTGACTTGATTTTGGATTTGAGCGGACTTGATTTTGAAGAATGCTACAATCGCAAGGAGGCAATTGACTTGAATGGCATAACGGTCAATTTCATTGGGTTTTATGATTTAATCGAAGCCAAAAAAAGGGCTGGCAGACTCCAAGATTTGGCCGATGCAGGTGAATTGACAAAATTGAAAGAAGAACAAAGGAAAGTTGAGGAAGGCTCGGCTGCCCTCCCTCAACTTAAAAAGAAAAGAAAATAACGGCATTGCCCATGCAATCACTCATACCACTCATCCCCTTCCTTCCCCTCATCGGCTTCGCCATAAACGGCTTGTTTGGCCGCCGCTTGAGCAAAAACCTCGTTGGGCTTATCGGCAGCGGCACTTTGCTGGCTTCGTTTGTGCTGAGCCTGATGTGCTTCAACCAAGTGGCTGCGTCTGGCCCGATTCAGGTGACGCTGTACAATTTCTTTACCGTGGGCAGCCTGAGTGCCGATTTTGGTTTTCTGGTAGACCATCTTTCGGTCTGGATGATGCTGATCGTGACGGGTGTGGGCTTCCTGATCCATGTGTACAGCATCGGCTATATGCACCACGACGAGGGTTTTTGGAAATTCTTCGCCTACCTCAACCTGTTCATTTTTTCGATGCTGCTGCTCGTCATGGGCGACAATTTCTTGATGCTGTTTTTTGGCTGGGAAGGAGTGGGGCTTTGCTCCTACCTGCTCATCGGGTTCTGGTACACGAACAAAGCATTCGGAAAAGCCGCCCGAAAAGCCTTTATCATGAACCGCATCGGCGACCTCGGCCTGTTAATCGGGATGTTCCTGATATTCCAGACATTTGGCAGCCTCGCTTTCTCTGACATCTTTGCCGCACTACCCACTATCCGCCTGGAAGCAGGCGTGGTGACGCTGATTTGCATCCTGCTTTTCATCGGCGCGATGGGCAAAAGCGCGCAAATCCCGCTCTACACCTGGCTGCCCGATGCCATGGCCGGCCCCACGCCCGTGTCGGCGCTCATCCACGCGGCCACGATGGTGACGGCGGGCGTGTACCTCGTGGCGCGTTGCCACCCGCTCTACAACCTCTCTCCCGAAGCCATGCAATTTGTGGCGACCATCGGGGTCATCACTTGCATATTCGCGGCCATCATCGGCCTGCGGCAGAACGACATCAAGAAAGTGCTGGCCTATTCCACCGTGTCGCAACTCGGCCTGATGTTCGTTGCGCTCGGCATGGGCGCGTACGCCAGCGCGATCTTTCACGTCACCACCCACGCCTTTTTCAAAGCCCTGCTTTTCCTCGCGGCGGGCAGCGTGATACACGGCATGGGCGGCGAGCAGGACATCCGCAACATGGGCGGCCTGCGCAAAGCCATGCCCGTCACATTCTGGGTGTTCCTCATCGGCACCTTTGCCATAGCGGGTTTTCCGCTGATGGCGGGCTTTTTCTCGAAAGACGAAATCTTTGCATTCACCTTCGCTCACGGTGGCGGATGGTGGTGGGGTTTTGCCGGATTGGGCGCGATGTTCACCGCGATTTATATGTGCCGCTTGCTGTACGTCACTTTTTTTGGCGAATTCCGTGGCACCCGCGAGCAGCAGCACCACCTCCACGAAAGCCCGAAAGTGATGACCGTGCCGCTCATCATTCTTGCGGTGCTTTCCATCGCGGGCGGTTTTTTGAACACGCCGCACTTCCTGCACCTTGGCAACGAACAATGGCTGGCGCACTGGTTTTCCGCCGTCATCCCGCTCAACGAAATGCACCTCGAACACAGCACAGAATGGACTTTGATGATTTTCACCACCTCCCTGGCCTTGGTCATCATCGTGGTGTCGTACTTTGTTTATGGAAAAAAATCCAGCCTCCCGGTGGCCGACGCAGCACAATCGAGATTGACGCGCTTGGTGGCGAACAAGTTCTACGTGGATGAGATGTACGATTTCCTCTTTGTGCGCCCGGTGGAAAAACTCTCCAAGATGTTCCACTACTACGTGGACATCCAAGGCATTGATGGAATTGTAAATGGCGTGGGCGCAGGGGTGCAGCGGCTTGGTGCCCAGTTCCGAAAACTGCAGAACGGCAACATCGAATACTACCTGCTCGGCATGGTGGCGGGGGTGGTGGTGCTGTTGTTGACGATGTGGGTTTGAGGCACATCACATCTATCATCTTGTAACCGCCGACTTTCAATCGGCGGCCAAGCGAACCCCACAAAGCACATCTATCATCTTTGCAAAACATCCACATCTACATGGCAGATGCCGATGTTTTGCAAAGAAGATAGATGTGATGAGAAGCATCTTTTGGCCCCCGACTAAAGTTCGGGGGTTACAAGATGATAGATGCCAAACATCCCCCCAAAACCACGCATGATAATAGTGTCGGCGAGGACCAGCACAACGGCATAAAAATGAAAAAGGTCAAGATTTTCAAACACCTGAAAGAACTCGATGCTTTTGTGCTGACGGAGGAATACAAGCGCATCGCAGAACACTTGGGCTTGGACGGCTGGGAAAGATACGCATGGATTGGGCGGTTGTTCACCATGGACAATGACTTCGGCGAGCACTGGTTTGACAACTGGGAACTGAGGGAGCAAATGGCCGACGAGGCTGAAAAATTAGGCTTTGACGAAGACGAGTTGCTGATTGTGGATGCTTCTCGGTTTGCCGATACCAAGGACGGCCCTTGCCACACCGACACTTTCCGAAAAAGGTTCTGGATGGAAGTTTTGCAGAATTTAGAATTAAGCCCTGACCTGATTATCGAAGAAGCCAGGGCAAACTTTCAATCGGCGAAAGAATTGGGAATATCAGATTTTAAAGATTTTGAAGCGCGCGTTCAAACACTTAATGGCAAAAATGGCGGATTCAAATTTCAATAGATTGCGATAGGCTTATCATTTTATCATGCACCTCTCCAAGCAAAAACTCAACGCCATCACGGCCTACTTTCAGGACAAGCCCGTCCTGAAAGCCTACCTGTTCGGCTCCTACGCGCGAGGCGAGGCGGGCCGTAAGAGCGACGTGGATATTTTGGTAGAGTTGGATTACAGCCAGCGGATCGGGATCGCCTTTTTTGGCTGGCATATAGATTTGGAAGAATTATTGAAAAAAAAGGTGGACTTGCTTTCATCCGACGGCATTTCACCCTATGTGAAACCTTACATCGAAGCCGATAAAATGTTGATCTATGAGCGAGACAATCGGGGACAAAGCGAGGCTTGAACATATTTTGGAGTCTGTTCGCCTGATACAGAAATTCACCGAAGGAGCAACCTTCGAGGATTTCTATCACAATGAAATGATGTTCGCAGCCTGTATTCGGCACCTTGCGATCATCGGTGAGGCTGCTACAAATTTGACCATTGAACTTCGAGCGAATTACCCCGAAGTAACTTGGCGCCAAATGATTGGAATGCGCAACATCGTGATTCACAAATATTTTGGCACAAGTGAGCATCTGCTTTGGCTGACAATACATCAGGACCTACCCCTGATAAAAACTCAAATCGAAACCAT
>JBJXFT010000173.1:0-15268 GCA_046155725.1 Saprospiraceae bacterium | reverse complement strand
GCGTTGTGCGCGAGGCCGCCATTCTCCAGCAGCCCTTTGCCATTGGGGAGCGCCGGGAGGGGCGGGGCGTTGGGGTCTATGGGCGGCGTTGTGGGCCCTGGCGGGTAATGCGCCGTTTGATAGCCATAACTTTTGCTCGTCGCGAAATTGGCCGTCAGGCCAGCCACGGCATGAGCAGTGGTTTTGCCCACTTTGGCGATGCGGCATGTAGCTTTTACTGGCACGGAAAACACATCGGCATCAACGTTATCAATATGGAAGAAGGAAATACCCTGGAGATCATTCTGGTAGGTCACGTTATCTAGCCTCGGCTCGTAGCTTTTCTGCGAATAGGCCAGCCCCGTTTCCACGCCCCATTTCCCTTTCCGATACCCCACGGCGAGGCCGCCGCCATACCCATTTTTTTTGTCGGAAAAATCTCCTTCGCGCACATAGTTTTTGTCAAAAGAGCCAAACGACGCGGCGTAAAAACGGCTCGGTTTGGCAGCCTTCGGAATCTCGATGCCGGGGATAGCAATCGGCAGACCTGCGTACAAAACCTGCGCAGCCGGGCGGTTGGGCAAGGCTGCGCCGACAGGGAATTTCACGATGCCCGATTGGCTGTAAAAATTGGCGGGGTCGAGCAGCGAGGCGTTGGAAGCGATGGGCTGGGGAGCATTAGCCGATGGTTGTGCGCTTTCATTCTCAACTGTTTGGGTCAAAGTTGCGGCCACGCTTTGTGCCAATGTTGCCAACTGCGCCACAAGGCTTTGGCTTTCTTCGGAAGCCGCGTGGAGGGTTGATTGGGCGGGAATCTGCTTTAGTGCTTTTGGCTGGCGGCTCTGGGCGATTGGCGCTGTCTGCATCTCTTTTTTTGCGGGGGCGGCGGGTTTTGTCACCGATTGCACCACGCCAAGAAATCCTTTCAGGTTGAGCAGCAAGAGCAAGAAAATCGCCGCCTCGGCCAGTTTGGTCATCCGCACCCGGCGGGCGCGGGCAATGCCGTCCATGCGGCTGGCGAGCGTGGCCCAAGTGCCCGTGTCGTAGGGCGTTTCGATGCGCTCCAGCGCGGGGCGAACGGCTTTGTCCACCGCATCGGGCGCGGGCAAGGAATCGAGACGGCTTTCGAGCGCCGCCCAAGAGCCAGCATCGTAAGGCACCTCGATATTTTCCAAGGCTGCTTTGAGCGTCGAGTCGAATTTCTGCAAGTCCATGTTTCTATCTTAGAACTTCCTCCCGAAGAAATCGGGATCGGGAAGTTGGGTGGAAAAATTCAAGATTCAAATTCCATTCGCCTCGCGGCGAAATGCTCTTGGAGTTTCAGGCGGGCTTTCACGAGGTTGCTCCGCGAGGTGCTTTCCGTGACGCCGAGCGCGTCGCCAATTTCTTTGTGCGAGTAGCCTTCCACCACATACAGGTTGAACACCGCACGGTAGGCGGGCGAAAGCTGCTGCACCGCGTCGAGTATTTCGCGTTCCGTGAGGTTGCTCAGCACGTCCGGGTCGTCGGTCGAAATGGTGTACACCGAATCGAGGTCTTCCGTGCGGCGGCGGGCGTTGCGGCGGTAGTAGTCAATGCAGGTATTGACCACGATGGTGCGAATCCAAGCTCCCAACGCGGTGCCGGGCTTGTAGCGGGCGATGTTCTGGAACACTTTGATAAATGCCTCGTGGAGGAGGTCGAGCGCCTCGTCGCGGGTGCCGGCGTAGCGCAAGCAGATGCCCATCATGCGGCCATAGTGTTCCTCATAAACCTGTTGTTGCGCCCAGCGCTCTTGGCGTGTGAGGGCCTCCACGAAGTCGCGTTCGGCACGTTCCAAATTAAGAGCAATGTCCATGGTGTTGATTCTCGTTGGATGGTGAGCGATGTTCGCCCGGCGCGCGGTTTTCCACAAATGTGCCTTCTCGCTTGGCCTTCTTGGAGGTTTTGATTTTGAAGCAACCTTCCATACCAAGGGTTCCGGCACATACAACGGGAATACCGCCCCGAACGCTGCTTGGCTTGGCGCAAAAGTTTGGGGGATGGTTGGACTGGACGAACAGCTTGGTCTTTGCCGCAACGGCAGGAGCGGGCTACGGCAGCCCATGGCAGGGTGGTTTGGGGCGTGTTTTTTGTTTTAATAAAAAACGCAGTTATTGAAAAAAAATCAATGAAAACCAACGAGTTAAAATCTTTGTCAAAAAATGTTGATAAAAATGTTTTAAAAAATATGACACAAAGTGTTTCAATAAAAAATTTCCCCATAGTTTTGCTACCCCATAAAACATATAGGGTAGCAAAATGGAACGGCTTCACACACATCACTCCTCACACACTAACTAATCGCCGCCATGGGAATACACAAAGGACAATTCGAAGCCGAAAACTTTAGCACACAGCAGCGTAGTAAAAGCAGCACATCGCCAGGGAGCGCGAAGGCCAAAAAGCCGAGCTTCTTTCCCAGCCCGTTCGTGCTGGATTCGCCCGAAAATATGCCGCTGCCCAAGTTGTTGCGGTTGGTGTGGCTGCGCTTGAGGCGAAGTTGGGTCGCGCTGCGCTTTCAGGCCAACCGGTGGTCGTTTGGTGTTTTCCGGCGCAAAACCTTGGTGCAGTTGAGCATCCTTGCAGGCACGGGCTTTTTGCTGCTCGGCCCCGATGGCGAATCGGGCTTGCTCACCAATGGCGGCGGCACGGTTTCCGAATGGACGCGCCAAACCTCGCTCGATGTGGGAGGCGAAGATGAATCCCCGCGCAAAGCGAAAATCCCGCGCACCAAAAACGAGGCCGCGCCTGTGGCTGCCGACGAACTTTTGCGCGAGCAATCGCTCGACTACATCGAGCGCTTCAGCAAAATCGCCATCGAAGAAATGCAGCAGTTTGGCATCCCAGCCAGCATCAGTCTCGCACAGGGCCTCATCGAAAGCCGCGCCGGCACGAGCAAACTCGCCAAATCGAACAACAACCACTTTGGGCTGAAATGCTTTTCAAAGCGTTGCGGCAAAGGCCATTGCTCTAACTTTACGGACGATACGCACAAAGATTTTTTCAGAAAATTCCCCTCGCCATGGGAGAGTTGGCGGGCGCACAGCCAATTGCTGGCTTCTGGGCGCTACACAAAACTCAAGCGGCACGGGAACGACTATCGAGCCTGGGCTCATGGATTGAAATCCCTTGGATACGCCACAGATCCCAATTACGATAAAAAGTTGATAGGGGTGATTAGCAGGTACTCCTTATCAAAATTTGACAATTAGAGCCTATCTGAAAGCCGACCCGACGAATACGGGATACGTTCCTTAGTAGTCAGTCAGGCTAACCTTGGCGGGTTTGGGTAGCGGATTTTTCTGTCTGGCAAGGCGAGAGGAGGGCGCAATGCTGAGACATTTCAACCGACGAGCAACGAAGCCAGGCGGGAAAAGCCGCAGCCAAACCCGTCAGGATTAGCCTGACTGACTACTTAGATCACCCCCCAGCCATTTCTACCCACCTTTTTGCCGGCACTCTTTTCACCGGCGACCAATCGCCGGTAGCCCAATCCATTGACTCCAAACCTTGGAGGCTCATTTTGTAGTCAAACTGCGAAGGCGTGTCGTGCGTGTAGCCATGGTAGTAAAAATCCATGCCCATTTCTTTGGCGAGCAGCAGTTCCAAAAGCATGGTGAGCGTGCCGAGGCTGCGGCGGCTGTGGGCGGGGTCGAATACGCAATAGGTGCCGGAAATGGCCTTGAGGCCGATGTGATAAAAAGAGCAGGCGATGAGTTGGTCGTTCAGGTACACCGCCAGTTCGCGGCCATCGGTGGGGAGCCGGTGCGGAAATTCGGGGTGAATAAAAGAGGCGAGCGTGGTGGATTGCTTTTCGTGGAAACGGTGCCGGTGCAGTTCGAAGAGCAGTTCGCGCTCGGCATCGAAGCGGGCGGGAGCATTCACCAAGCGGAGTTCGGCGTTGCGGCGCAGCACTTGGCGTTGGCTTTTGGAAAGTTCAAATTGCGCCAGCCGAATGCGGAGCGGGATGGTGCGGCACATTTGGCGGTTCCAAGTGGAAAAGTTGTGCCGCACAAAACGCCGACCGAGCAGCCGCCAACCTTCGGAGAGGATGCGGTCGAGGCCATCGAGACGGAGCTGCACCATCTCGGCGCGGTCGTCAATCACATTTTCGAGGATGGTGTGGGTGCTCATGATGGGTCAAATTTCGGCATTCCCATTTTTCCAAATCAGACATTTTTCCAAATCAGAGAACATGAGTCATTCCGAATTTTTCAGAGGGAAAAGACACATACGCTATCAAAGGGGCGTAGCCCCGTAATATTTGTAGCATACATCCCGGGCTTGTTCATCAGGTGCAGCGCACCGCAAGATTTAGCGAGTCCGAACAAAAAATATTCCGGTGCGCTGCACCTGATAAACACCTGATTATCTAATGCTACAAATATTTTGGTGCGCCGCACCCAGTTCACAAAATTCGGGATGACTCATGTTGGTTCGGAAACGGCACACGTCACACCAGCACTTCTGGCACAAACTGCTTGTAAACGCCCGATTCCATCTTGGCCCGCACGGCAGAGAATGCCTCGAGGGTGATTCGGATATCTTCTTCCGTGTGTTCTGCCGTGGGGATGAGGCGCAAGATGAGCATGCCCTTGGGGATGACAGGGTAGCCAACCATGGAGCAGAACACGCCATAGTGGTCGCGCATATCTTTCACCAAAGCCATGGCCTCTTCCACCTCGCCGTACATGTACACGGGCGTGACGCAGGTGTTGGTATCGCCGATGTCGAAGCCGCGCTCTTTAAGCCCGTTTTGCAGGAGCCGCACGTTGTGCCACAGTTTTTCGCGGAGTTCCGGCTTATCGCGCAGCAGTTCGAAACGCTTCAAAAGCCCTTCCACCAATGGCATGGGCAATGATTTGGCGAATATCTGGCTGCGCATATTGTATTTCAGGAACTGGATAATCTCTGGCTGCGCGGCGATGAACCCGCCGATGAGCGCCATGCTTTTGGCAAACGTGCTGAAGTAAATGTCCACGTCGTCCGTCACATTTTGTTCTTCGGCTGCGCCCGCCCCGGTTTTTCCGAGCATCCCGAAACCGTGCGCGTCGTCAATAAAAAGCCGGAATCCGTACTTCTCTTTCAGGGTGCAGATTTCGCGGAGTTTGCCTTGGTCGCCGCGCATCCCGAACACGCCTTCGGTGATGACAAGGATGCCGCCGCCGCTCTCGTCGGTGAGGCGCTTGGCGCGGACGAGGCATTTTTCGAAACTCGCCACGTCGTTGTGCGTAAAGGCAAAACGCTTGCCCATGTGCATCCGCACGGCATCCACGATACAGGCGTGGCTTTCGGCATCGTACACCACCACGTCGTGGCGCGTGAGGAGCGCGTCAATGGCGGAAAGCACGCCTTGGTAGCCGTAGTTGACCAGCAGGCCCGCTTCTTTGCCGACGTAGTTGGCGAGTTGGGTTTCGAGTTTTTGGTGGAGTTGGGTGTCGCCGCTCATCATGCGCGCGCCCATCGGGTAGGCAAAGCCCCATCGGGCAGCGGCCTCTGCGTCGGTCTTGCGCACTTCGGGGTGATTGGCCAGGCCGAGGTAGTTGTTGATGCTCCAGCACACCATTTCTTTGCCTTGGAAAGTCATGCGGTTGCCCAATTCGCCCTCCAGTTGAGGGAACATGTAGTAGCCTTCTGCCACGTCAGCGTATTTGCCCAGCGGGCCTGCTTGATTGTAAATGCGGTCAAATAAATCCACTTCTTGCTAATGATGAATGATGAGTGAGAAATGTCAGTTATAGCCAACGCAACGTGGTTTTAAACAAAATGCCTTGGTCATTTTTGAAAACACTAAGGGACTAAGGGACACTAAGGCTAACGCAAAGTGGTTTTAAACAAAATGCCTTGGTCACTGCTTGTGTGCCAATCGAATCAATCGGAGTTAATCTTCAAAAATCGAATCATTTATAGTGCCTCCCTCCGCAGCACCCCATAAATCACCTCGTCGTGGTATTCGTCGCCCATCGGCACATTTTCCCGGAGGTGTCCCTCGCGCTGCATCCCCGCCTTTTCCATCATCTTTTGGGAAGCGATGTTGAGGCCGTCGGTGCAGGCAAAAATGCGGTGGGTTTCTGTGTCGCGGAAAATGGCGGCAATCACGCCGCGCAAGGCTTCCGACCCATATCCCATTCGCTGACAGTCCAGCCGGACTCGGAATCCGACTTCCAGCATCCGCCGCTTTACATCGTGGTACGACATGGAAATGAGGCCGATTACCTTCTCTTCCGATTTCAGTTCTATCGCCCATTCCCGCCAATTCTGGATGTCGGGCGAGAGGTCGGACAACAGCAAACGCTTCAACACATCATCTGATTCCTGTCGGCTTTTTGGCGGAGAAAGTTCATATTTGAACAATTCCGGGTCGCTTTCCAGCACAAAATAGTCGTCGGCATCTGCCCAAGCAAAAGGCCGGATTCGGAGGCGGAGCGTTTCCTCGTTCATGGTTCATGGTTCATGGTTCATGGTTCATGGTTTATGGTTCATGGTTCATAGTTCCTCGTTTATCGTTCATAGTTCAAGCAAAGGCATCTTCTTCCAAAAACCCTTGCTGCACCATCCATTTGTCGCTGAAAAACTTGGTGACATACTTCGAGCCGTGGTCGCTGAAAAGCAGCACCACCACATCGTCTTCCTTCAGGTCGTCTTGGATTTGTTCGAGGGCTTGGAGCGCTGCGCCGCTCGAATAGCCGACCATCATGCCCTCCATGCGGGCCAGTTCGCGGGAGCGGAGCGCACTGTCCTGGTCGGTCACTTTTACGAAGCGGTCAATCAGGTCAAAGTCCATATTGCCGGGAATGATGTTCTTCCCCGTGCCTTCGATGCGGTAAGGGTAAATTTCCTTTTCGTCGTACACCCCCGTCTCGTGGTATTTCTGGAGCACCGAGCCGTAGGCATCTACGCCGATGATTTTCAAGCCCGGGTTTTGCTCGCGCAGGTAGCGGCCAGAGCCGCAAAGCGTGCCGCCCGTGCTGGCGCTGCCGATGAGGTGCGTGATGCGCCCGGCAGTTTGTTCCCAGATTTCTGGGCCAGTGCTGAGGTAGTGCGCCTCGCCATTTTCGGGGTTGAAGTTCTGGTTGATGTAATATGCGCCGGGGATTGCTTTGGCCAATTGTTCGGCGCGGCGGTAGTAAGAATCGGGGTCGCTCGGCTTCGCCTCTTGCGGGCAAAGGTGTACTTCGGCGCCCATGGCTTTCAGGTTGTTTAGTTTGTCTTCGCTGATTTTGCTCGTCACGGTGAGCACACATTTGTAGCCTTTGATGGCAGCCACCATAGCGAGGCTAAAGCCCGTGTTGCCGCTCGTGGCATCCACTACCGTGCCCCCGGGCTTGAGTTTTCCGAGGCGTTCGGCACGTTCGATCATGTGGAGCGCGATGCGGTCTTTGGCGCTCAGGCCGGGGTTGAATGCCTCCATTTTGGCATACACCGTGGCAGGGATGTGCAGCACGATATTGTTCAGGCGGATGAGCGGGGTCTTGCCAATTGTCTCCAGGATGTTGTTGAAAACCATGCGCAAAAGACTTTTTTTAAAGATGAAAAACGGATGAAATCGGGGACAAAAGTAGACAGAATACCCAGTTGGAACATTGCCCTTTTTGCAAAAGCAGAATTAACAAAAAATTCCTTGGGAAATGTTTGGACGCACAAAACGGCTTTATACCTTCGTGTGGCTTTGCAGCGCAATCATTTTGATGCGGCAAAGGCTACTAATCGTTTCACTTTTATCCAATCTCCACTATGCTCATTTTATTAACCGCAGTGGCGGCCATTGCGCTCGTACGTTTTTACCCGCGTTTGGTTGCTTACTTCTCCGCTTTTGCTGCCCGTCTCTGATTTGGCTGCTTTTTAATCCTTCCCCGGATTTTGGTTCTTCAATAAATTAGGAGGCTGACCGCGTTCCCCCCGGTCAGCCTTTTTTGTTTGCCCCTTTTCTGCAATAGCACACCCACCCACCATGCGCAGCCTCCCGCAATTGCTCGACCTGATCACTTCGTTTTCAAAAGAAAACCCGTTCCCCGCGTCGCCGCCCGAACTCTACGAACCCTGCGATTACATCCTCACGCTTGGCGGCAAACGCTTGCGCCCGGCCTTGGTCCTCATGGGCCACGAACTTTTCCGCGACAATGCCGCCGCCGCGCTCCCGGCGGCTTGGGCCGTAGAACTTTTCCACAACTTCTCGCTGATGCACGACGACATCATGGACGCCGCGCCCCTGCGCCGGGGCCAGCCCACCGTGCACACAAAATGGAACGACACCACGGCCATCCTCAGCGGCGATGTGATGCTGATTTTTGCCTACCGGTTTCTCGCCCAATGTGGCGATGCCGAAACGGTGCTGCGACTGCTCAACATCTTCAACCGCGTGGCGACCGAGGTGTGCGAAGGCCAGCAAATGGACCTCAATTTCGAGACCCGCCCGGAGGTGAGCATCCCCGAATACCTGCGGATGATAGAACTGAAAACGGCCGTGCTGCTCGGCGGCGCGCTCGAAATGGGCGCAACCTCCGCTAACGCCCCCGCGCCCGATGCACAGCACCTCTCCGAATTTGGCCGCTTGGCCGGAATCGCCTTCCAAATCCAAGACGATTTGCTGGACACATACGGCGACCCGGCCAAGTTTGGCAAGCAAGTGGGCGGCGATATTCTGCAGAACAAAAAGACCCTGCTCGTGCTGAAAACTTTGGAAACCGCGCCCGAGCCAGACCGCCGCGAATTGCGCGATTGGATGCAAACCAGCGCGGAAAACCCCGCCGAAAAAGTGGCTGCCGTGCGCGCCATCTTTGACCGAAACGGCATTCCCGAATTGGTAGCGCAAGAAAAACAGCGTTTTCAGCAGGAGGCTTTCGAGCACTTGGGCGCGGTGCAAGTGCCGCGCGAGCGGAAGGAGATTTTGAGAAAATCGGTGGAGGATTTGTTCGAGCGAACGAGTTGACGACGTACTATCATTTCAAAATAGCATTCCCCACCGCGCACTCCAAACACCGTTTCTGGTCGCAATAGCGCGTTTTCAGATGAATCAGCCCCTGCGTCTGGTAGGCATGGCGGGCAGGAACGCCGAGCGCAGCCCAGCCGTCCACGAGGGCGTTGGCCTCGGGCGGAAGTTCTTCGAGGAGCGCGAGGGCGCGTTTTGGAGGTTCGTCCAGGCTCTTCGTTTTTCCGTAATGAAAAAGGAACGGCACGATGGTATTAATGACCACGAGGTGGACGAAATCGCGCCCCAAGGTTTTTTCCCGCTTCGCGGAAATTTTGTCAAACAAAAAATGCTCCCGCCAATACGCGCTGGGCTGCACGTCGAACAGGTTTTCGAGTTCGCGCAAATTTTTCGCTTCCAAAATCTTGGAGAACAAATGCGCCGACTGGTGCACCAGCGCGGCAAACTGCGCCAACCGAACGGTGGGGAAATTGGCCGGGCGCAAGCGCAGGAATTTCCACTGGCCCACCGAGAGCGGCGCGAGGCCGTACTTGTGTGCCAAATGGCGGTACTCCCGCGCCAGTTCGTTCGGCCAATCGTCCGAGTGTTTTTCATCCAAAAAACCCGCTTGACCAAAGAGCAAAGCCTCCACCTGCATCAAATTGGATTTGTGCTTCGCCAGCGTCAGCAAAGGCAGCGAGCGCGCCAAAGCCTCGAACGGTTCGGCATTCACCTTCAGGCCAAAGTTGCGCGCCAGCGTGCGGTAAAACGCCTCTTCCCAATGATTCTCGGTGGCTTGCAGCGCTTCGGCGATGGCATCGGTTTTCAGTTCCAGCCGCTCCACCAGCAAGCGGTCGAGCCAGTTGAGCCGCACAATGTCCGGCACCTCGCGGAAAAAACTTTGGCACGGGACCCAAGCCTGCTCGTGTTCCAGCCGCTCATAATTCTCCAACAGTTTGGGCGGGATTCGGCCCTGCAGTTCGAGGCAAGGAATGCGCTCGCCGTTGGCTCGGAAGATGGGCTGGTCTTCCTCGAGGGCCACGTGCAGCACCACATTGTCGTAAGCCCGGTCAGCGCTGTGGCCGTGGGCGAGCCACTCGGAAGTGCGGAGGTGCATCTCCACGTTGCCGGCCCAAAGTGTGCCGCCGATGCGCAGGCGGGCGTTGAAAAAATCGGGGCCGGCATGGGTGTTTTGCTCGCCCACCTGTTGGATTTCGATGGGCTGGCCTTCGGTGCTGCTCAGGTTTTGCGCGTCGAAGCGGCGGGTGCGCCAGAGGAAATGGAGGAAAGATTCGCGCATGGGGGTAGGAGTTATAGCCGAATGATTCGATTTTGAAGATTAAGCCCGATTCGGTTGACGGCATTCACTCCACCACCACCTCGTCCACAAAAAGCCAGGCCCCGTTGGTGGCGCCGGGTGCGTCCTTGGGAATCACGCCGTAGGTTTTTGCCACGAGTTTGAGGTAGCGGGCTTTGGCGTTGGGGGTTTCGAGCACCACGTTTTCCACCGTCGCGCCTTCGAGTGCATCGGCATCTATCGTTTTGGAAGCAAGGAGCGTGAAATTCGTGCCGTCGTCCGAGATGTAGACCTCCGCGCCTTTCGGCGGCCAAATCCAAGAGGCTTTGGCGTTCACGAAATTGAACGATACTTTTCCAAATGCCGTGGGCTGCCCTAAGTCAATCACCGGGTCAATGTCGTGGTTGACGAGGCCCACCCAGTTGTTCCAAGTTTTGATGCCGCCCGTCACGCCGTTGGTCAGCGCGTGCTCGTCGCCGCCCGTGTACCGGTCGGGCTTTCGGGGCAGGGCGTAGGGCTTTCCGATGGCTTTGTGGATGGTGTACTGCACTGCCATCGCTTTTCCGAGGGGTTTGTTTTTGGCAAAAGCCGCCGCTTTCAGCGTGGTGGTCTTGGTGATGGGGATGGGCGAAATGTATTTGGGGGAATTGGCCGAAGGCGGTTTCCCATCGGTGGTGTAGCGGATTTCGATGGCGGGGTCATTGCCCTTGAGGGTGACTTTGCTGCTTGCAAACGAAGCCGTCACGTCGTAAAAACTGCGGGCAAATTTGACGTTCGCCGCGTCGAGCCGCACAAAGTGCCGCTGAATGCGCTTCGAGAAATCTGCCCAGTTGCGCTTTCCTTTGGGCGACCACACTGCCTCCGCCAAGGCGCAAGCACGGGGGTAGGCCATGTATTCCACCTGTTCGGGCTTGGGCATGTATTCCGTCCACACATTGCCCTGCGCGCCGAGGATGTGCTTGGCTTCTTCGGGCGAAAGTTCTTCGGGAATCGGCTCGTAACTGTACGCTTTTTCGAGCGTGATGAGTCCGCCGATGGCCGTCGGCTCCGTGGCCGGGTCGCTCTGGTAGTAGTCAAGATAGCAGTGCGAGCCGGGGGTCATGATGGCATCGTGGCCGGCGCGGGCTGCGGCGATGCCGCCTTCGGTGCCGCGCCAACTCATCACGGTGGCGGTGGGTGCAAGGCCACCTTCGAGTATTTCGTCCCAGCCGATGATCTTGCGGTTGTGGAGCGCGAGCGTCTTTTCCATGCGGCGCACGAAGTAGCTCTGGAGTTCGTGCGCGTCTTTGAGGCCCTCGTCCTTCATGCGCTTTTTGCATTTCTCGCAGGCCTCCCAGCGCTTTTTGGGGCATTCGTCGCCGCCGATGTGGATGTAGGTGCCGGGGAAGAGTTCGCAGACTTCGGCCATCACGTCGTCGAGGAAGCCAAAGGTTTTTTCATTGCCCGCACAAAAAACGTCGTCAAAAATGCCCCACTTGGTGGCGGCTTCGTAAGGCCCTTCCGTGCAGCCGAGCTCGGGGTAGGCCGAAAGTGCGGCCAGCGCGTGGCCCGGCATTTCGATTTCGGGCACGATGGTCACGAAGCGTTTCCGGGCGTATTCCACGATGTCTTTGATTTCCCTCTGGGTGTAAAAACCGCAGTATTTTTTCCCGTCAAAGCGGTGCGGCTGGTCGTTGTAATGGCCAAGGAGGGTTTCCTTTCGGCAGTAAGCGGTGCGTTGGAGTTCGGGGTGTTTTTTGATTTCGATGCGCCAGCCTTGGTCTTCCGTGAGGTGCCAGTGGAAGGTGTTGAACTTGTGCATCGCCAGCATGTCAATGTATTTTTTGACAAAAACAGGCGGGAAAAAATGGCGGCCAACATCGAGGTGCATTCCCCGATACCCGAAGCGCGGCGCGTCTTGGATGAGGCAACTGGGGGCTACCCATTTCACGCTGCCGTAGCTGTGCGTGCCGCCGAATTCGGGGGGAAAAAGTTGCCTCAGCGTCTGCACAGCGTAAAACGCCCCCGCCGCCGTCTTTGCCCTGATGAGCACGGCGTTGGTTTTCACTTCCAAAGCGTAGCCCTCGTCGGAGACGATGCTGGCATCTGGCAGGAAATAGATGGAGTTGCCCTTGGCCTCTTTGAATTTCTTGAGCGGTTGGCTCACCAAGCGGTAGGTGGTGCTGGTGGCGGCCATGGCAATGAGATACTGAGCGGCCATTTCCCATTCCGGTTGGCCTTCGGGCGTGTAGATGCGCGTGTCTTTTTTTAGGGTAAATACGCCTTTTCGCGCTTCTATGCTTTGCGGCAAAGGAATGATGTTGAACGCGGCGGGAGCAGGTTGGCAATTGGCGAAGAGCGGGGAAAAAATCAAGAATGCCCAAAGACGTGACGACATAAAGTGTTTATCATTTATTTGCCTGCAAGGTAAAACCCCCGGCCAAGTCAAAACCAAATTTCTTGAACACGGAGCCACGTTTACTAAACCTCAAAGGTTTAGTAAACGTATGCTCGGATCGGTTTTCAGCACACCACCGCCCCTTCTTGGTTCACGGGCGAAAGGAAAACTTGGCTCTCCAAATGGTGCTGCGCAAAAGCCCGCTGCATGGCCGCGCTCGCGTTTTCGGCCACCAAACTATTGGCGCAAAGCGCGAAAACCGATGGCCCCGCCCCTGAAATGCTGCAGCCCAGTGCGCCTTCCGATATAGCGGCGGCTTTCACGTCGTAAAAGCCGGGGATGAGCGCAGCCCGTTGCGGCTCAATGATTTCATCGTTCAGGCTGCGGCCCACCAAGCCCAAGTCGGCATTGAAAAGCCCGAGGACAAAAGCGGCCACGTTGGCGCTTTGGCGCACATATTTTTCCATCGGAACTTCTGGCTTCAAAATCGCCCGCGCATCCCGCGTCAGCAATTCCACTTTTGGGTGCACCACCACGACGTAGAGGCCGCGCGGAACGTGGAGGCGGTGTACGTCAAAACTGGCATGGTCGCGTATCAATACGATTCCACCGAGGAGAGACGGCACCACATTGTCGCCCTGCATACCTCCTGAAGCCACCTGTTCGCCCGCCCAAGCGAAGGGCAGGAGTTCGCGTTTGCTCAGGCCGGTGCGCAGCAATTCGCTCACTGCCAAAGTGGCCGCCGCCGCGCTGGCCGCGCTGCTCCCCAAGCCGCTTCCGATGGGCATTTTTTTGTGGATTTCGAGTTCGATGCCGCGCCCGGTTTCGCCGAGGTGCTGGAGCAGGCGGAGGGCTGCCATGCCTGCGGTGTTGCGTTCGGGGTCGGTGGGCAGTTTGCCTGCCGCGCCGGTTATTCTGCTGATGCGCAGGCCGGGGGTGTTGCTCTTGCTGGCAATGACTTCATCGCCGGGATGCTCGATGGCGAGACCCAAGATGTCGAAACCGATGCCGATGTTGCCCACTGATGCTGGGGCGAATGCTTTGATTCCCAAGTGTGAGAAGAGTGAGAGGATGTGAGAGAACGTGAGAGGCGTGAGAGGCGTGAGAGGCGTGAGAGAACGTGAAAGAACCGAGAAGCCCGCCTTCGTACCGCCTAAGGCGGCACTACGGCGGGTAAAGAGGCAAAGGTATTCAGGAATAAAAAAGCGGCGCAAACGACTTGCTGAAAGTCGCTTGCGCCGCCTGTTTTTGCTGGGGTTGTTTGGGTTTGGGGGTAGAGATTTTAGTTGCCTAAACTATCAAGCCATCTAAACTCCAGATTTTTACCCGTGGAGGCTGTTGTACGGCCTCATTTCTTCGCCCAGCCAGTTGATGTTCCAGTCGTCTTTTGGGAGGAGGATGCGCTTGGCTTGGCGGGTGACTTTTCGGCGGAGGTAGGCAACCGCCAACCGAGGCGATTTGTGCCAAATGCGGCGGAACTTGTTGATGCGGGGTGCTGCCATGATAAAATAGTTTTGTGTGCGATTACCGGAGTGGGTCAAACAATTGATTACGAGGGTGCAAACGAGGCTTCTGCCCAATAAGTTTTTTGACCAAAAAGTATTTTTGGTTAAAATTTATCGTGCGGGTTGGACAAGTTTTGAAAAGTTGTCCAATCCCCACGCACGGGCATTTTACCTTCGCCGCCCGAATACTGCAAATTATGAGCCAAACCCTTTCCATCGTCATGCCCGCCTACAACGAGGAGCGCACCATCCACCGCATTTTGGACAAAGTGAAGGCGGTGGAACTCCTCGGCGGCTTCCGCAAAGAACTCATCATCACCAACGACTGCTCCCGCGACGACACCGAGGGGGCCATCCGCCGATACATGGACGCGAACCCGGACCTAAACATCCGCTACCTCCGCCACGAGGTAAACCAAGGCAAGGGCGCGGCGCTCCACACGGGCATCCAGCACGCTTCGGGCGAATACATCATTATCCAAGATGCTGATTTGGAATACAACCCAGAGGAGTACAACATTCTGCTCCGGCCCATCCTCGACGGCTTTGCCGATGTGGTGTTCGGCTCCCGCTTTATGGGCGGGAGGCCGCACCGCATCTTGTTTTTCTGGCACAGCATCGGCAACAAGTTCCTGACTTTCATCTCCAACATGTTTACCAACCTGAACTTGACGGACATGGAGACTTGCTACAAAATGTTCCGCGCTGATATGCTCAAGAGCCTTCCGTTGCGCGAAAAGCGCTTTGGCTTCGAGCCGGAGGTGACCGCCAAAATCAGCCGTGTGCCGGGGGTGCGCATTTACGAGGTGGGCATTTCTTATTATGGCCGCACGTACGCCGAGGGGAAGAAAATCGGTGCGAAAGATGGGATTCGGGCCATCTACTGCATCCTAAAATATAATCTCTGGGCGCGTTAGGAACGATTCGATTTTTGAAGATTGAATCCGATTGACTCGATTAGGAATCAAGACTTGAGCGAAGCTCGTTTTTCAAAACCACTTTGCGTTTACTATATCAGCCCCGTTGAGCGCTTGCGCTTGACGGGGTTTTTTGTCATACTACTGGACATTTTCATGGAACACAGATGACACAGATGCAAGCAGCACAGATTCGAGAGATTACTTTTTGAAAATCAGCGAAAATCTGTGCTGCTTGCATCTGTGTCATCTGTGTTCTAACCA
>JBJXFT010000141.1:0-24135 GCA_046155725.1 Saprospiraceae bacterium | reverse complement strand
GGCTTGATATCCTTGCCCGAAGTAGTCTCGGAGGCGGGTTTTTCCCTGCCGTTGGCGGTAGGGTCAGTTTGGGTTTTTGCAAAAAAAGGGAACAGTAAGAGCAGGGCGAGCAGCAGTCTTTTCATGGGCTGATTTTTTTGATTTGAAATCCGGGGAGCAAGCAAATAGTTTCGCCCCTGTTTCAAATTTCTGTTTCGCCCCAAAAATAGCAACGTTTAGAAAATAAAGCCTATTCAAGTTTTGCCCTGCGCAATCTTTCACCTTCGTGCTTTCCGCCAGCCCATTCAACCTTGCGCTTTTATCGGGCGCGAACTCGAATACCGCGCCAGCAACCTTCGCCCGCCATTAAAAAGAATGAGCATGTTAGCAAAGGCAATTGCCGAAAATTTGAGCGTGGTGAAAACACAACTCGCTACCGCCATGGCAGGGGAAAAATCAGGATATTGGACAAGCAGGATGGTGACAAATATGTTTTCCACCCAGTCAACCATCGTAACGAAAGGCCCCAGCCACCACCAACGGCGCACACCAAGCCACAGCAGGCAGGTGGCAAGAAAAGCCCCGGCAATGACGGGGAAAACCAAATCCACCGTCCATTGCGCAATGAGGTACAGGTGGATTCCCTCCGACCCGTAGGCGCTCAACATAGAAAGGGCTTGTGCGGGCGTGTACAAAAAAGCGAGGTCAATCACCCCTACCCCACCTGAAAGCGCTTTGATGTCATTTTCCAAAGACGGCATAATGAACCCCGTGAAAGCGACAAAGAGCACGAACAGCAGAAGCACGTTCCGGCCGTTGACGATTTTGAGAAGAAAACGTGGGGGTAAGAGATTTGCCATTGCAATAAAATTTCAGGCTCAAATGTCCGCCATTCAAACGACTGGTAGGTGCGGCCTTAGGCTCAAAAAAGGTAAAAAAGTGTAAAAATTGAAATCCAATTTGATTTGATTTATCCGAAAACCATCTCCCTTGCCGATGTTTGTGCCCCCAATCGAACCAAAACCAATCCAATCGAACCAATCGAACCAATCGAACCAATCGAACCAATCGCATCAATCGAACCAATCGCATCAATCGAACCAATCGAATCAATCGTATGCATCTCCTCCTTGTTGACGACGACCTCACCCTAAGCCCGCTCACAAAAGAATACCTCGAAGCCAAAGGCTTCAGCGTCACCATGCGGCACAGCGGCGACGAGGGGCTGGCAGCGTACAAGTCTGGCAAATTCGACGGCTGCATCCTCGATGTGCGCATGCCGCTCAAAGACGGCTTCTCCCTCGCCGAAGACATCCGCCAACTCAACCCCAGCATCCCCATCCTGTTCCTCACCGGGGCTGTGCAAAAAGAAGAGCGCATCCGCGGCCTCGCCCTCGGCGCCGACGACTACATCACCAAACCGTTCAGCATGGAGGAACTCTACCTCCGTGTGCGCAACACGCTCAAACGCAGCACCGCTCAGCAAAAACAGACCGAAAAAGCCGTCCACGAAATCGGCCTTTACCGCTTTGATGTGGCCACCCGCGAACTCCACGGCGGGCCCGAAATGGCGAAACTCACCGCCATAGAAGCCAAACTACTACAACTTTTTTGCGAAAGCGACCACGGCATCATCCGCCGCGACACGGCGCTCCAGCGCATCTGGGGCGACGACGATATGCTCAAAGGCCGCAGCCTCAACGTCTATGTCAGCAAACTCCGCACCTTCCTCGCCACCGACCCCCGCATCGAAATCCTCAACGTGCACGGCGAAGGGTATCAACTCGTCGTAAGGTAACTATGAACTATGAACGAGGAACTATGAACGAGGAACGTTTGCCGCGCTCGGTGTTCATCGTTCATCGTTCATCTTTTAAAAAGTTCATAGTTCTTAGTTCATCGTTCATCGTTACGGATGGGTTGTCTTCTAATTTTTGAAACGTGTCGGCCCAATCGTCCAAGCCGAGGTATCGGCACTGGCTTTTGAGGCCGTGCGCGGTGTTGCTCGCGGTTTCCCAATCGCCATTGGCGAGGCTCTGGCGCAGGGTTTCCATTTGTCCCGGCCAATGTTGGCGGAACAGCGTCACAAATTTTTGCGCCGCTTCCTCGCTGCCGAGCAAGGCGCGGAGCCGTTCAGTTTGGATGGTCATTTTTTTCAAATTTGTCCAAAAGCGCTAAGAGTAAGTGCCTATCAGAAAACCTCTCACCATCTGACGGAACTACGTTTACTAAACCTCCAAGGTTTAGTAAACGTATCGTCGGGCCAGTTTTCGGATAGGCTCTAAATACCTCGTATGTTCGCCTCATCGCGCCTGTGGCGGGATAGGGCGAACATACGAGGGCCAAAGAAACACTACCGAGTTTTGCCTGTTAAAATTCAAACCCTCGGTTTTTTCAAAATTCACCCGCAAACAAAAAAATATGCAACCCACCCTTTTGATTTTGGCCGCAGGCATCGGCTCTCGCTACGGCGGGCTGAAACAAGTAGACGGCATGGGGCCTGGCGGCGAGGCCATTTTGGAATATGCCGTGCACCACGCCATTCAAGCGGGCTTTGGCAAAGTCGTTTTTGTAATCCGAAAAGACATCGAAAGCGCGTTCCGCGAAAAAGTGGGGAAAAGAGTGGAAGCCAAAATCCGCACAGAATATGCTTTTCAGGAACTGGATTCCTGCCTCGACTGGCTCTCCGAAAAACCCCTGCGCGAAAAACCTTGGGGCACCGGTCACGCCATCCTTTCCGCCCGGCACCTGCTGCACGAGCCGTTTGCCACCGTCAATGCCGACGACTTTTATGGCGCAGACGCCTTCCTGCACCTCGGCGATTTCCTCCGAAACCAATGCGCTCCAACCGAATACGGCATGGTGGCCTACCAACTTGGCAACACGCTTTCGGAAAACGGCGCCGTGTCGCGCGGGGTTTGTTCCGTCAGCCCGGAAGGCTATTTGAGCGGAGTGGCCGAGCGCACAAAAATAGAGCGCCACGCCGACGGCATCCATTTCAGCGACGAGGCTGGTCGGCATTTTTTGGCCGACGACACGCCTGTTTCCATGAACCTCTGGGGGCTTCACCATTCCGTGCTGGGCGAAATCGAGGCGCAGTTCCGCGACTTCGTGCAGGCAAATAGGCACAATCCGAAAGCCGAATTTTACATCCCCACCGTGGTCAACACCCTCATCGAGACGGGCAAAATCCGCCTCCGCGTATTGCATAGCCACAGCCAGTGGTACGGCGTGACTTACCCCGCCGACAAAGCCACCGTGCAGGGCGCATTGTCGGCAATGGAGCGCATTTGACATCAGGCATACAATAGAAGATTGTCAATCAAGCGCACATCGCCGGCGAAAACGGCGGTGCAGGCCACTATCGGGCCGCCGATGCCGATATCATTGATGAACAAGATGGCGCCTTTGGGCCGGATTGGCTCCAACGTCACGCCGTCCACCAGTTCAAAATATTCGGGCCGAAGGCCGGCCTTGGCGAGCATTTGAAACGCTTCCGCCTTAATTTCCTTGACCAAGCGGTCTTCCTCCAACGCCGTTTTTGCCCACTGCAAAGTCTGGTGAATGGCCGGTGCCGCGACGCGCATTTCTGGCGTGAGGCGCACGTTGCGGCTGCTCATGGCCAGGCCGTCGGGTTCCCGCACAGTGGGGCACATGACGAGTTCGACGGGTAGCGAGAGTTGGCGAATCATGTCGCGCACGATGCTGAGTTGCTGGAAATCTTTTTGGCCCATGTAGAGCCGTTGAGGCCGCACAATGTCGAGCAGACGGTTCACTACCGTAGCCATCCCCTTGAAGTGGCCAGGGCGGAATACGCCTTCCATCACCTCCTCCAGCTGCTTGAAGTCCAATGCAATGGTCAGGTTTTTCCCCGGAGGGTACACCTCCTCTACGGGCGGGATAAAGAGCGCGTCGCATCGCGCAGACATGAGCAGGGCCGCATCTTTTTCTGGTGTTCGAGGGTACTTTTCGAGGTCGCGCGGGTCGTTGAATTGGGTGGGATTCACAAAGATGGTCGCCACGGCAAGGCACCCGTCGCGCTTGGCCATGCGGATGAGTTCGAGGTGACCTTGGTGAAGCGCGCCCATGGTGGGGGCAAAGCCGACAGGAGTGTTTTGGGCAGAAAGCCAGTGGCGCAGGTCGGCTACTTTTTTGAAAATGAGCATCGAGAATGGGTGTGTTTTCGCGGGCAAATGTAGCCGTGTCGGACTTTCTGCCAGATATTGCCGCCAAAAATCTCCCTTTATTTCGATGCGCCCGCAAAAGAAAGTCCTTCCATCCCCATCCTCCGACGGCCTCGGCGCGTGGCGCACCGCGCTTTGGCTGGTCGTTTTTGGCGGCACCCTGTTCTTCTGGCCCGCTTGCCTCGACCGCTACCTCGCGCCCCGGTTTTTCTTCCTTTCGGGGGCGCTGCTCGTTTCTGTTTTTTTGGTTTGGAAAGATTTGCGCGAACGTGCCGAGGGGCGTTGGCACGTTTTCGACCTGCTCTTGTTGGGTTGGTATGGGCTGAATCTGGCTTCTGTGGCCTGGTCGCACAGTGGGTCAGAAGGCATTTTCTATGCCCAAAAAACCTTGCTCCTTTTCGGGACATACTGGCTCGTGCGGCAAGCGCTCCTGCGCGACGAGGGCATGGTGCGCCAGGTGTTGGGGCAAATCACGCGCTGGCTCACGGGCATTGTTTGTCTTATCCTTTTTGTCCAAATACGCTGGGCTGTCGCGGAAAATGGGCTGGACAACGAAACGCTCTACGACTTTGCCTCCGGCGTTTTTGGGAACAAAAGCCTCGCCGCCGAATTCCTGTTTTTCCTCTTGGTCTTCAATTTGATGTTTGGGGTGCGGCGGTTCACGCCACAACTTCCCGATCCCGATTTCTTCGGGACTAAACTTTCGGGAAGTTCGGTGCCCCCCAAACACTCGCCCGTAATGTTGGCGGCCATTTGCAGCATCCTGCTCCTCCTGATTTTGGTGCTGCAAGTGCGCACCGCGCTGGTGGCGACGGTGGCGGGCGGGGTTTTTTACTGCGCCGTTCGAGCGATTTTGGAAACGGGCTTTCGAAAAACTTTCCTCCAAAAAATATTGCCCACAGGGCTGCTCGCGCTCGGCGTGTTGGCGGGCGTGCTGGCTTGGAAAGGCGGGGGAAGTTCGATGGCCGAGCGGCTCAACCCGCTAAACTACCTCGAAAGCGCCACGGCCAACGAGCGGCGTTTCGTGTGGCACAAAACCGACCTGCTCAATGCCGACCACTACTGGCTGGGGGTGGGCAACGGCTCTTGGAAGTTCTGGCTGCCCTCCAAAAACATCGGCGGCGGCTACCGGCTGGCTGAGGGTAATGTGGTGTTCACCCGGGCGCACAACGACTACCTCGAAGTCCGCGCCGAGATGGGCATGGTGGGCGCGGTGTGGTTTTGCGCCTTGTTCGGGGTGGCGTTTTTGATGGCGTGTATCGGCGACTTTAGTCGCCGAAAGGCCAAGAGCGAAGCCACAATGCTCCCCATACGCGCTCCGGCAGCTAAAGCAGCCGGTACAGCACTCGCGGCATCCGCCGGCTTGCTCGGCTACTGCATCATCCAGTATTTTGATTTCCCGAGGGAGCGGATTGAATTCCAAGTGGTTTTGGGGGTGCTGTTTGCGTTTTTGGCGCATGGGGCGAGGGGCTTGACTTTTGGAGAGAATCAAACTTTCCGAAAGTTAAAAACTTTCGGAAAGTTCGCGCTCACGCTCGCCTTGGCCTTCAACCTCCTCATCGGCTGGGAACGGATGCGCGGCGAAACCCACAACGTGCGCCTGCTGGACGCTCAAAATCGGGGCGATTGGCGCAGGGTGGCCGCCGAATCGGCCTTGGCCGAAAACCGTTTTTACGAGTACACCGATGCTGCGATGCCGCTCGCTTGGCACGAGGGCGTGGCGAGGTTTCAGATGGAGCAGTTCGAGCAATCGGCGGCAGCGTTCGAGCGGGCTTACCGGCTGAACCCTTGGAGTTTTCAGGTCATCAACAATTACGCCTCCGTGCTGGTGAAGTTGGGGAGGTTTTCGGAGGCCGTGCAGCTGTTCGAGCAGGCTTTGGCGATAAACCCGCGCTACGACGAAGGGAAGTTCAACCTCTCTTTCGTGTACTATCAAATGGCCGACTACCCGCGCGCGGAGGAATGGCTGAGCCGGGTGGACACCATCGCCAAGCCATCCAACAATGCCGACCGGGAGAAAAACCGCGCCATGCTCCAACGGCTGGGCGAGTTCAGGAAAGTTTTGGAAGAAAAGCGGCGGTGATTTTCAAATGTTCGCAAATTTGTCGGCTCAATATTTTACCTCGCGTCCAAATCACTCCATCACTCTATCGCTTCATCACTTCATAAAAATATGCGCTCTACTTCTTTCCTCGCCATTGTTGTCGCCTTTCTCGTGGGAGGCTGGCTGAGTTGGCGGTACTTTTCGTCGGGGTCAAAACCCGTGGAAGATTCGACGGTGCTGCTCGAAAAGATACAAGCCGTGGCCAAGCTCAGCACCGTAGAAGGGACTTTTTCTGAAATCTACAACTACTCTGAATATCAGGGGTACTTCACGTTTTTGTGGGACAAAAAAGTGCTGGTGCGGGTGCGCGCCACCGTGTCGGCGGGCTACAATCTGGAACGCCTGAACATAGAGGCCGACCCCATCGGCAAGACCATTCGGATGAGCGGACTGCCCCAGCCCGAAATCTTGAGCATTGACCACACGCTGGATTACTACGATATTTCGGAGGGGCTTTTTGCCTCCTTTTCGCCCGAAGATTACACGCGCATCAACCAACGCGCCAAAGACCTCATCCGCGAGAGCGCCACGAAAAGCAAACTCTTGGCGGAGGCCGACGAACAAGGGGCGAAGATGCTCGACCTCATGCGCTTCATGGTAGAAGGCGCGGGCTGGCAACTCGAAATCGGCGGCAGAGAAGAAGAGGTGCAAGAATTTCGAGAATAAGAGCCTGAGCGGTTCGCAGATAATTCCGTCAGTCAATGACAGTTTCAAAGGCTTTGCCCGGAGTGAATGCGAAGTTTGTCTACTTTTGAACCCGTTTTTCATCTCTTCCACAAACCGAAAATTTGATTTTCAACATGAAAAAACTACTCTTTTCCCTCCTTTTGCTGCTGCATGGTGGGTTCGCGCTGAACGCCCAAGAAGTAGAAAGCGCCCCACCGATTGTAACATCCAGCCACGACCAAGATGTCCGGAAAGCCACCGAAGCCCTCACGGCCAAGTACGACTTGAGCGCCGACCAAGCCAAACAGATGTACACCATTCAGGTGCGCAAAAAGAAAAACATGGCCCAAATAGCGGCCTTGCACGCTTCCGACCCTGCGCTCTACCGCGCCAAGGCGCAGAACGTGCAAAAAGGCACGCTCGCCAGCATACGCCGCATCCTCCAATCGAAAGCGCAGGTGGACATTTACCACAAAACGCAGACTGAAACGCGCATGCTCCGCAACAAAAAGCAAAAGGAAATGGGCGCGAAAAAGGCCTCCAAAGAAGAAATCGAAACGGCCTTGCTGGCCATTTACGAAGAGTAATAGAGCGGCAGCCCGTTTATCAAAAGTCCAACGTCCATTCATCCAAGGTCCAAACCGCCATGCTCATCTTCGCCGTAAGGCTCATCCTCGAAGAAAACAACAAACTCCTTTTTCTTCGGCAAACCAAACGCAACGGGGGGCGCTACACCCTCATCGGCGGCAACGTAGAGGCGCAGGAGTTTGCCCGCGAAGCGCTCATCCGCGAAGCCAAAGAGGAAGCCAGCATTCATGTAGAGCCGGAAGACCTGACGCTGGTGCATGTGCTGCACCGCCACAAGCTCCAAAAGAACGAGACGCTGCTGGTGCTTTACTTCAAGGCTGCCCGTTTTTCGGGCGAACCGGAATCGCTGGAGACAGAAAAATTCAAAGACGTGGAATGGTTTTCGCGCGGCAGTTTGCCAGAAGAAGTGTCGAAGCCCACCCGCCATGTGTTGGAGTGCATCGAAAAGAACCAGATTTACTCCGAATTCCCGGCGCGGAGCAAGGTAGTGGCGTTTTGGGAGGAGTTTGGCAGCCAATGGGGAGGTTTTTTTTAGCCCATAAGAGCGGAAGGATAATGCCTTGGCTGTTAAAAAAGACAGACTGCCGACACTTTGTCAAAAAGCCACCGCAGGTTATTTCTGAATTTGGGCTTAAGGCTACATTTGCCCTGCCTTTACCATTTAATCCGCAAGCTAACAGGCACTGTAATACCGATTACGTCACCCAACCGATTATCCCATGAGCAGGTTTGTTCTCTCCATGCGCGGCGCGTTATGCGCTGCATTTCCTACTACGGAACGTATTTTTCATCGCGCACCTTTGAAGCACACGGCTGCTTTCCAAAGGTTTTTGGCATTTGCCTAAACTCCTGTCTCCGCGACAGGAACCGCCCCGCTTTTAAGAAAAAGGCTCAAAAGCCCTCCCCCTCAAAACCCACTCGTTTGGTTCAGATGTCTTATGCTTTATAGGCGAGAACCCCGGTCTTGAAAAGTCAAGGCCGGGACTTTTTTTTGCCTATAAAAACGGGTGAGGAACGCGGACGAAAAAAATCAGAACGGCAGTTCGTCCGTGCTCACAGGCGGTGCTTCCGAATAGTTGGGGAAAGGGTCGGTGGGGAAATTCTCTCCCGTGGCAGGGCTGCTGGCAGCATAGTTGGAAGAAGCGGTGCTTTGTGTGCTTTGGCCTTCGCCCCCGCCAGCCTCCACGCGCCAAGCATTGAGGTTGGTCATGTACTTGCCGTTCCACTCGCGCCCGCGCAGGTCGAACGAAACGCGCACGTGCGCCCCTTCGCTGAAATTGTCCAGAATGCCACAACGCTCCTGCACTGCTTGGAATTTGACGAGTTGGGGGTAGTTGCCGTCAGGCACTTCGAGCACGAACTCGCGGGCAGCGAAGTTGGCCGATTTTTGCTCGACTGGGAAGATGCGGTGCAGTTTGCCTTCGACTTCAAAAGCCATTGTCTTTGAAATTTTTGAGTGTAAAAATGGAGGTTTTTGAGGCGCAAAAATGAACACAAAAATTGAAACCTGAGGGTTTTGATTTCCTCAGTTCAGCCTTTCCCAAATGCCGGCGATACCTTGCCCGCCGCCGACGCAAGCGGTGACCATGCCATATCTTTGATTGCTGCGGCGCATCTCGTTCAGGATTTGGACGCTGAGTTTCGCGCCGGTGCAGCCGAGCGGGTGGCCGAGGGCGATGGCACCGCCGTTCACGTTCACGATGTCGGGGTTCAGCCCAGCCTCTTTGATGACTGCGAGGGCTTGCGCCGCGAAGGCTTCGTTGAGTTCAATGGCTTGGATGTCATCCAGTTTCATGCCCACTTGCTTGAGCACTTTGGGGATGGCCGCGCAAGGGCCGATGCCCATGAAGAGCGGCTCTACGCCCGCCACAGCACAGCCCACAAGCCGTGCAATGGGTTGAATCCCCAACGATTTCACCATTTCTTCCGACATGACGATGACGAACGACGCGCCGTCGGAAGTCTGCGAGGAATTGCCCGCCGTCACCACGCCGCCTTGTGCAAACGCGGGGCGGAGTTTTGCCAGCCCCTCGGCGGTGGTGTCGCGCCGAACACCCTCATCGGTGTCCACCGTGTGTACGCGCTCTTTGCGCTTATCGTTTTCGACCCACACTTCTGGCACTTGCACCGGCACAATCTCGCTTTTGAATTTGCCCGCGTCAATCGCTGCTGCCGCTTTTTGGTGGCTGCGCACACTGAACTCGTCGGCGGCCTCGCGGCTGATTTCCCATTTTTTGGAAACGGCTTCGGCGGTGAGGCCCATGCCCACAAGGTAGTCGGGCGTGTCTTTGGCCATGTTGTAGTTGGGCGCGAGTTTGTAGCCGGTCATGGGAATGAACGACATGCTCTCTGTGCCGCCCGCCACGTAGCAATGCCCCATGCCCGCGCGGATTTTGGCCACCGCGATGCTGATGGTTTCGAGGCCGGAAGCGCAGTAGCGGTTCACCGTCATGCCCGGCACGTCTTTGCCAAGGGCGCGGTTGGAGATGAGCCGCCCGATTTGGAGGCCCTGCTCGCCTTCGGGGTTGGCGCAGCCGACTATGCAGTCGTCCACTTGTTTGGGGTCGAGCGCAGGCACGGCGGCGAGGAGGTGTTTTATCACGTCCACGGCAAGGTCGTCGGGGCGGTAACTTTTGAATCCGCCTTTTCCGGCTTTGCCGATGGCGGAGCGGTAGCCTGCTACGATATATGCTTCTTGCATTACAGAGTTAGGTTTGAAGGTTTGTGGGTTTCTGGTTTGTGGGTTTCTGGTTTGTTTGAGGGTTTCTGGTTTGGGGGTTTAGAACCAGAAACCTTCAAACCAGAAACCATTAAACGCCAAAAGTACGCCGTTCGGGAATTTTCCTTTTGAAACCTTTGAGCGTACAACACTTTGGGCAGAGGAGTGTTTTTGGGGAGGCCAGCACGATTTCGGCGACTTTTGCTTCAACCGGATTATTTTTGCCAAAAAAATATCGAGTTATGACTGCTTCAACCATTCGAGGAAATTTCGTGACGCTTTTGGCGCAAGTAGAAGATGTTTCGCTATTGAAGACCATGTTCGAAAATTGTCTCGACCTGCTTCAAAAAAGCGACCCGCTTGCAGCTCATTTTCCGCAAGAACTAATTGATGAACTCGATGAAGCCATTGCGCAAAGTGACGATGAAGCAGAGGCTGTTTCAAACGAGGACGCTTTTAAAATGTTCCGGCAAAAACGATGAAGCATCTCTCCTATCTCAACAAATTTTTCTGGAAATACCGTTGGCGGATTTTGTTGGGCATCCTCTTCGTTTTGCTCAAAAACTATTTCGCGGTGTGGCAGCCACAGGTCATCCGCGAAGCACTGGACACGGTGGTGGAGCGTGTCAGTTTTTACAAAACCCACGGCGGCATCGCGGCGCACCCGGAAGCGGTGGGCGAGTTGGGTGGGCATATTGCGCGGTTCGGCTTGGGGGTCATCGCATTGGCGCTGATGATGGGCGTGGCAATGTTTTTCATGCGCCAAACCATCATTGTGGTCAGCCGCCTCATCGAGTACGATATGCGCAAGGAAATGTACGCGCACTACCAATCGCTCGACCTGGCTTTTTACAAACGAAACGCTACGGGCGACCTCATGTCGCGCATTTCGGAGGATGTGTCGAAGGTGCGGATGTTCCTCGGCCCCACTATTCTGTACGGGCTAGACCTGGTTTTCCTTTTTGTGCTCGCCATTTCTTCAATGCTCCGTGTGAGCGTCGAACTGACGCTGTGGTCGCTGCTGCCCCTGCCGTTTTTGAGCCTTTCGATTTACTGGGTCAGCACTTTGATCAACCGCCGCAGCGAAAAAATCCAGCAGCAACTGGCTTCCCTCACCAGCACCACGCAAGAGGTGTACAGCGGAATCCGTGTGGTGAAAAGCTATGTGCAGGAATGGGCCATGGGTCGCTGGTTTGCAGCGCAGAGCGAAGAATACCGCAAAAAGTCGCTCGAACTTATCCGCATTGACGCTTTCTTTTTCCCGCTCATGGCCTTGCTTATCGGCACCAGCACGGTCATCACGGTATATGTGGGAGGCTTGCAAGTGGTGGCCGGCAACATCACGCCGGGCAACATCGCCGAGTTTGTCATCTACATCAATATGCTCACTTGGCCTGTGACGGCCATTGGCTGGATTGCTTCGCTGACGCAGCAGGCGGCTGCTTCGCAAAAAAGGATCAACGAGTTTTTGAATACGCAGCCAACCATCGCAAACCCCGCGACCATTGACCGTTGGCCCTTGACTGTTGACCATTGGCCATTGACCATTGACTCTTCAAATGCAACCGATCAACGGCCAAACAGTCAACGGTCAACGGTCAACAGTCAACAGTCAACGGTCAAAGGCCAACAGTCAACAGTCAACGGTCAACAGTCAACGGTCAAAGGCCAACAGTCAACAGTCAACGGTCAACAGTCAACGGTCAATAGTCAACGGCCAATGGTCAACAGTCTCCACGGCCACATCCAATTCCAAAATGTCTCCTTCACTTACCCTGACACAGGCATCAAGGCATTGGAAAATGTATCGTTCGAGATTTGGCCCGGCCAAAAAATGGCCATCGTGGGGCGGACGGGGAGCGGCAAAACCACCATCGCCGACTTGCTGGTGCGGATGTACGACGTGAGCGAGGGGCGGATTTTGATTGACGGCAAAGACATCCGCCAGCACGATTTGGCGCATTTGCGGCAGCGCATTGGCTATGTGCCGCAGGACGTGTTCCTTTTTTCTGACACTGTTTTGGGGAATATTTCCTTTGGGAAAGACGGCATTGGCCGCGAAGCGGCGGAGCATTTTGCCAAAAGTGCTTCTGTGCACGACGAGATTATGAACCTCCCCGAAGGCTACGAAACGATGGTGGGCGAGCGCGGCGTGACCCTCTCCGGCGGCCAGAAACAGCGCGTGAGCATCGCCCGGGCTTTTGCCAAGCAACCCGACGTGGTGTTGCTCGACGATTGTCTTTCTGCCGTGGACACCAACACGGAGAGCCGCATCCTTGGCTATCTCTCTGGCGCGCTGGCCGACAAAACGGCCATCATCATCACGCACCGCATCTACCAGATGCTCGAGTTCGACAAGATCATTGTGCTTGACGAACACCGCGTGACGGAAGAAGGCACCCACGAGGAGTTGCTGGCACGGGGTGGCTACTACGCTGAATTGTTTGAGCGGCAGTTGATGGGCGAAGAGACGGAGTAGATTTGCAACCCTGACTGCGGCTTTTGTTTCTAAAATTCAACTTTCACATGGCAACCAAGTTCCTTTTCCCTGCCAGAAAAACCTTCTTCTGGCTTTGCAGCATCTTCGTGCTGATGTTTTTCTGTCGGCTCATCTACGGCTATTATTACCCCGGAACGATGGACGACCGGGATGGCATCGCCCTGAGTTCTGAAGATTTCTCGGTATCCCGGCGCAACTACGCTTCTGAAAAAATCAAAGGCGACGCGATGCCTCAGCCCCAGCAACAGGCGAGTGCTTTTCAGAGCCAAAAATTTGAGAAAGTAGCCACGCTCCGCGCCAAAAGCGGGCGGTTTGAAGAAGATGAAGGCCGATTGAAAACGATGGTGAAGGACTTTGGCGCGGTCGTGCAATACGAACAGAATACGGGCAATGCCGGCAACCGAAACCTGAACCTGCTCATCGGCGTGAAGCCCGAGCGCTTTGACAGTTTTTACACCGAAGCCCAAAAAATCGGGCGCATCCTGTCAAAAAGCATCACCAAAACGGACAAAACCAACGAGTACCTCCAGCTCAACGCCAAGCGCATTTCGCTCGAAAAAACCCGCGATGCGCTGCTCAACCTCAAAAGCCGGGGCGGGCGCATTGACGAGTACATCGGGCTGGAAAACCGCATTCTGGAAATCGAAGGCCAACTCCAAGAACTGGGGGTACAAATCGGCGACTACGACGAGGAGAACGAGTTTTGTACCATCCGGTTCTCGCTCTACGAAGGCAAAAGCACCGACATCAGCTTCGCCCAGCGCCTCAAAGTGGCGTTCGAGTGGACGGTGCAGTATTTCTGTGTCCTGATGGTGGGGCTGGCTTTTGCGACGGTGGTCGCGCTTGTTTTGCAGCGCGTCGTGGAAGGCATTCGCGACCGTCCAAAGGGATAAAAATCAGGCGCGGTACGCTTCCAAATGCCGCGCGATGTATTTCCCAAGAATGTCGAACTCGATGTTCGCCCGGTCGCCGGGAGCGATGTTTTTGAAATTCGTGTGCTCCCAAGTGTAGGGAATGATGGCGACGGAGAACAAGCCATCGCGCGGCGACACCACTGTGAGGCTCACGCCGTTGAGGCACACCGAACCTTTGTCCACCAACAAACCGCCCTGCTCTGGGAGGTAGCGGAACGTGAACTGCCACGAGCCGCCCATTTCCAACACTTCCGCACATTCCGTCACGTCGTCCACATGGCCTTGCACGATGTGGCCGTCCAAGCGCCCGCCCATCGGCAGGCAGCGTTCCAGATTGACGAGCGTGCCCGGTTTCCAATCGCCCAGATTGGTGCGGCGCAAAGTTTCTTCCACCGCCGTCACCCGGTGCCAGCCGGCGCCGACTTCTATCACCGTGAGGCAGGCTCCGTTGTGGCTCAGGCTTTGATCAATTTTCAACTCCGCCGAGATTGGGCTTTCGATGCTGAAATGCACGTTGGAGCGGTCTGTTTCTACGGCTCTGACTTTGCCGAGGGATTCGATGATGCCTGTGAACATGGGGAAGGATTGGGAATGCGGAATCTGGGGAATGGGGGTTTCATTCAAAACCCTTAGACTCCAAAACTCGCCGTAGCTCTTTCGATTTGCGGGGCTTCATGGGCAGTTGATTTTACCAGCGAAAGGAGTTTTGATTTTGTTATTTCTCGCTCGTAAACGAAAACCGCACTTTCGGGAAATTCTCCTGCACCGTTTGCAGTATCCACGGCGTTTCGGCGAGGAAAATTATTTCAAACTAAACCAAAGGGCTTTCCCTTCCACCCCTGTCCATTTGGGTAGGGGTCTTCGCAATATTGAGCAAGAGTACAAATCTGCTGTGCATATACCCTTAGCGAAGTGTTTACTTGGCCTTCGTGAACGATGAACTCATATCTCAAGTCAGCGTGAAAAGGAATACCAAGATCGTGTTTGCAAATTTTGTCTCTATTAACATATCTGCCTTGTTCATCCAATGGGGTGGCGATAACTTGAGATGAAATATCGCTACCGCTATATTTTTGGTTGATATCTGAAATGATGGAGGCTTGAAAGACTGCAATTCCGCAGTATTTATTTTCTCTTCCTAACTGGAGTTGGCTTGCGTGAAATTTACAAGTGTCCTCACTGGCGTAACGGCAGCGATAGAGGGAAACATTTCGGCCTCCATCGCGAGGTGGCGGCATGAAGGCATTCCGATCCAGTTTGCCTTTGCGTTGGCTGTAAAACATTGGGTGAACAATCCCCCTCGCTAACACCTCATAGGATTCAATAAACAAGTCAATCTCCTCACATCTTTTTTGGCGAGCCAATCGCAAAAAAACGATTGATTGCCTGAACCAAGTCAAGAGCGATTTTAGTGCCATTGAAGAGATAGCCATCGGAGCGTGGGTTAGATTGGTCAGGGAATTCGGAAAAAAAAGCGATTTTGCTTGTGCCGATTTCGACAGAAAGCAAAGCATTATTCTTTTGCCAATCAAGTTGCAACGTTCCGTAAGGTGTAGGGGAAATATTGTCTGGCAGAAGAGTCAGGCTGATATCGATAGGAAGCAAATTGAGAAATAGGTATGTGTTTTGGAACACTTTGTGCGTTGGAGTAATTGCGCCATAGCCATCCCAATTGTTTTGAAGGCGATGAATCGCTTCTATGCGGTTGGTAATAGCCCTCACTTTCACCATTTTAGAGGAATGATCTAACGCATACTTGCTAATTGGTCTGATGCGATGCGTAGCAACGGGTTTGACATACGCCATACTGTTTCTTTGGTAGGCTTCAACATCCTGAAAATCGTATGGAATGGGAGGCTGGAACATGGTCGGTGGGTTTAGTTAGGTTAAATTAATCAAGGCAGCAGTCTCATCAGTCAAAAGGTCTTTTAGCGTTTCTTTAGTGTGTCGATGCGCTTTTTCAATCATATTTTGGAATACTTTCTGGTTCAGTAGTTCTTTGATGTTGATAGCATTTACCAACTGATGTGTAACAATATGGCTGATAGTAATGACTGTTTGATTTTCGAATGTTGAAGATGTCGTCAAATTGATTCTATCATAGTAAATTGTGCCATCTTCTTTAGTTTTGTCATTAGTAAAAAACAAATCAAGGCGAGCTGAGTTGTGTTCCAAAAATGAGTTGGGGATGTGCCGACTCTTATCACTGAACACAACTTTTAAGTCAAGTGTATTGGCTACCTCCCAGATAAACTCATCTATATACTGGAGGCTCATTGCTTCAATTTGGAATTCCTGATGTTTGTCGGCGATGATTTGAATACAAGCCAGATATTCTTCAAAAAAAGAGCGCCAACGACTATAGTCTAGTGTGTGAAAAGATAAAAAGGTTCGGTTGTCTTCATTGACTCCTTGTAAAATCCGAATAGGATTCGAATCAACCATCTTTGAAAATCGAAACCCTGCATTTTTGTTTTCTTGAACCATATGGTCTGAAGTGAGGCCTGACAAAGGGAATGCTACTTTGAAAGTTTCTATTTCATCGAATTGATCGAATCTGCCTTTAAATTCAGCGTTGAGAAGACCTTGAAAGGAATAAGGGTTTTCGATGGGAGCAGACAAAAAAATAGTTATCACAGCTTCCTTGATGGAATGTGTTCCATGCGATGGCTTAAGGTATCGGAGGTTGCTCATAAGGAAGATGACCTGAGTTTAGGACAGCGCAAATATTGAGATAGTTTGAGCAAGAAGCGGTAAATTTTCGGTAAAAATAAATTAAATACGGAGTCATCACCCCTCGCTCGTAAACGAAAACCGCACTTTCGGAAAATTCTCCTGCACCGTTTGCAGTATCCACGGCGTTTCGGCCAAGAAAACCAATTCGCCCTCGCTGTCGCGGGCAATGTCGCGCTTGCGGCGGTCCAGGAATTCAGCCATCGCTTTCGGGTCGTCCGAACTCACCCAGCAAGCCTTGTGCAGGCTCACGCCCTCGTAGCGGCACTTGGCGTTGTACTCGCTTTCGAGCCGGTGCTGGATCACCTCGAATTGCAATTGCCCCACCGTGCCGATGATGCGCCGGCCATCGCTCTGGCGCGTGAACATCTGCGCCACGCCCTCGTCCATCAGTTGGGTCAAGCCCTTCACGAACTGCTTGGCTTTCATCGGGTCAGCGTTCTCCACATAGCGGAACTGCTCTGGCGAAAACGAGGGGATGCCTTTGAAATGCAAGAGCTCGCCTTCGGTCAGCGTGTCGCCTATTTTGAAATTGCCGGAGTCGTACAGGCCCACCACATCGCCTGGGTAGGCTTCCTCCAGCAGCGTCTTTTTGGAAGCCATGAACATAGTGGGGTTGGGGAATTTGAACTCGCGCTCCAGCCGGATGTGGCGGTAGTTTTTGTTCCGCTCGAATTTGCCGGAGCAAATGCGCAGGAACGCGATGCGGTCGCGGTGCTTGGGGTCCATGTTCGCAAAGATCTTGAACACGAAGCCGCTCATTTTTTCCTCTTCGGGCTTCACCTCGCGCTCCTCGGTGTGGCGCGGGAGCGGCGTGGGGGCTATTTCCACAAAACAGTCCAAGAGTTCTTTCACGCCAAAGTTGTTCACGGCGGAGCCGAAAAAAATGGGGCAAACCTTCCCTGCCAGGTAGTCTTCTTTTTTGAACGCGGGGTACACCGTTTCCAGCACCTCCACGTCGTTGCGCAGTTCGCGCGCCGCGCTTTCGCCGATGCGCGTTTCCAAATCGGGCGAGGCGAGGTCTTCAAAAACAATGATTTCCTCCTCGTCCTGCTTGCCGTGCGGATTGAACAGCACGAGTTTCTTTTCGTACAAATTGTACACGCCCTTGAAGCGCTGCCCCATGCCGATGGGCCAAGAGAGCGGGCAAACGCGCAGGTCCAACTTCTGCTCAATCTCGTCCAGCAAGTCAAAGCCGTCCTTGCCCTCGCGGTCGAGTTTGTTTACAAAAAAGATGATGGGCGTGGCGCGCATCCGGCAGACTTTGGTGAGTTTTTCTGTCTGTTTTTCCACGCCGTTCGCCACGTCCACCACCACAATGGCGGAGTCCACGGCAGTCAAAGTCCGGTAAGTGTCTTCTTGGAAATCTTCGTGGCCCGGCGTGTCGAGGATATTGATTTGGAGGTCGCGGTACTCGAATCCCATCACCGAAGTGCTGACCGAGATGCCACGCTGCCGCTCGATTTCCATGAAATCGGACACGGTGCTTTTCTTGATCTTGTTGCTTTTCACGGCACCTGCCGTTTGTATCGCGCCGCCGAAGAGGAGGAGTTTTTCGGTCAAGGTGGTTTTGCCCGCATCGGGGTGCGCCACAATGGCGAAAGTGCGGCGGCGGTGCAGTTCGGAAAGGAAATTGGACATGGAACCTGGGAATTGCTGGTTGCTGGTTGCTGGTTGCTGGTTGCTGGTTGCTGGTTGCTGGTTGCTGGTTGCTGGTTGGCGAACCAACAATTATCAATCAACAATTATCAATTATCAAAATGGGCGGCAAAAGTAGCACGAATGGCCGGGAAAAAATGCCCCTCTCCAAGCCTTCATTTCGCCCCAATGCCACACACTCCGCCCCTGCGTTTTGCCATTTGCCCCAAAAGTTTGCGACTCGCCCCTTTGTTTGGCGCGGCGTTTTGGAAGCAGCTTCCTTTGCCCCATCAAAAATAAAAACAGCCATGCTCGCACTGCTCGCCAAAACCTTGCTCTACATCCACATCGTCGCCGGAGCGTCCACGCTCGTCACGGGGCCCATCGCCATTTTCTACAACTTCCGCGACCCGCGCCGGCACCGCATGGTGGGCAAAGCGTTTTTTTACGCCATGCTCATCGTGGCTTTTTCGGCCATTATGATGTTTCTGAAACAACCGGAAAGAGTGTTTTTACAATTCCTGTTGGGCATCGCGCTGCTGGTGCTGGCAGGCATCTTTCGCGGGGTGCGCAGCATTTTCCTGATGAAAGGCGCACCCGTCACCTCGTTTGATTGGGCCTACACCGTCCTCCTTGGCCTCAATGCCGTGTTCATGCTCTCCATGTCGGCTTGGCATTTTGCGGCAGGCACGATGGTGGCGTTCCCCATTCTTTTTGGGGTGTTCGGCATGGGCTCGGCTTTCGATACTTGGACAAACTGGAAGACTTTCCGCAACCCCGCCGCGCTCCAGCCCCTCGATTGGATGCGGCTGCACCTCGGCACTATGTTGGGCGCGTTCACGGCTTCTACCACGGCGTTCACTGTGAATGCCGCACCGTTCCTGCCTTGGTGGGCGCAATGGTTTGGGCCTACGCTGCTGCTCTTGCCCTTGCAGATTTATTTTGGGAGAAAAGTGAAGACCATGCGGGCGAAAGCGTTGGCATAAAACACGGCGACAATTTTTTCCAAAACCCCTCTCAGCCCCTCTTCGCCTTAGTGCCCCTTACTCCCTTAGTGTTTTCAAATTTTGCTTATAGTGTGTTCTAAAAAAACTCTTAGGGATAGAGCGTGTTCCTTGCGGTTGAATTTCTACCCATTCGCATGACCGCACACCTCCTCACCATCGGCGACGAAATCCTCATCGGCCAAATCGTGGACACCAATTCGGCCTGGATGAGCCGCCAACTCAACCTCAACGGCATTGCCGTAACCAGCAAAAGCAGCGTGGGCGACACGCGCCAAGCCATCGTGGCCGGCATCGAACACGCGGCCAGCACCGCCTCGATCATCCTCATGACCGGCGGCCTCGGCCCTACCAAAGACGACATCACCAAGTCCACGCTGGCCGAGATGTTCGGGTGCCAAATGGTTTTCCACCAAGAAGTGTACGACCGCATCGCGGCCTATTTCCAAAAAATAAACCGCCCCATTCCCCTCGAATCCGTGCGCGGCCAAGCCATGCTGCCTGACAAGGCCGACATTCTCCAAAACAAAGTCGGCACGGCCTCCGGGATGTGGTTTGAGCGCGACGGCAAAGTGTTCATCTCGCTGCCCGGTGTGCCGTTTGAAATGGAATACCTGATGACTCACGAGGTGCTGCCGCGCCTGAAAGCGCGGTTTGTGAGCCGTCCCATCGCCCACCGCACTTTGCAAACGGCTTGCGAGGGCGAGAGCGTCATCGCCCAGCGCATCGAGGTTTTTGAAGACGGCTTGCCCGCTCATATCAAGTTGGCCTACCTGCCCACGCTCGGCCAAGTGCGCCTGCGCCTCACGGGAGTTTGGCCCGGCGAAATCTTGCCCGACGCGGAAGCCCGCCTGAATGCCGAACTGGACGCAAAAAAAATAGAGCTGCGCGGCCTTATCCCCGACTTGGTTTTTGGGGAAGAGGAAGAAAGCCTGCAAGAAGTGGTGGGGAAACTGCTGCGCCAGCAGGGCAAGCAGTTTGGCACAGCGGAGAGCTGCACGGGCGGCTATGTGGCGCACCTGATTACTTTGGTGCCGGGCTCGTCCGACTATTTTCCCGGCTCGGTGGTGAGCTATTCCTACGAGATGAAAAGCAAATTGTTGGGGGTGAAACCTTCCACGTTGAAAACTTTCGGTGCGGTGAGCGCGGAGGCGGTGCGCGAAATGGCGGAGGGAGCCAGGGCCACGCTTGGTGTGGATGTTTCGCTTGCTATATCGGGCATTGCCGGTCCTGGCGGCGGCACTCCCGAAAAGCCGGTTGGCACGGTGTGGATGGCGGTGAGCGACGGGGAAAGAATGGTGGTCGCCAAGCACACCTTCGCTCGTGACCGCGCCAAGAACATCCACCTCACCGGGGTGTACGCGCTGAACATGGTCAGGAATTTTTTGCTGGGGTAGCGCCAGGCCCGCCCTAAGAAATCGTAGCCACTTCCGCCTCGATGTACTTTTTGCATTCCCGCAAAACGGCGAGCACTTTTAGAAAGTCGGTGCTGTCTGTGAGGTCAAAGGAATGGCTGACAGCATAGTTTTTCTTGTCCAGTAAAACAAAAAACCATAGCCGCCCCAGCACGAATGCCCCGTACATCAACCGCTTTTGATTCTCATTGAGCGACTGCGTAGCAATCATGGCTGCCAGCAATTGGCCGAGCGGATCGGCGGGCGTGGTTTTCAATTGGGGCTTGTACTCGTGCAAGAAGAAAAAAGGTTCTCCCGGTATCTGCTTCCCGGTGGCTACCATCCATTCCACCCGCCCGCGCAGTGGCACGTCTTTCTGAGCCACATCTTTCACCGTAGCGTTTATGACGCGCTGCGAAAAAGTGGAATAGACCTCGCTTTTATTGAAGTCGATAAAGTTGACAAACTCGGCCAAAAAGAAAAGTTTGAGTTCGTCTTCGTTCCAGAAATCAACCTTCTCTTCCAGCCGGAGGCGGAGCGGCTCCACGCGCTCGAACTCAGCCGGCGTCAGGTCTGGCTCTGCGGCCAGCCAGGTCAGCATGGCTGGGTGGTTTTTTATTTTCTTTGCCCCAAAAGTGGTCTCGATTTCCTGGGTCATCCAACGCTCAAACGGTTTCATAATAAAAAATTTAGCCTAAAACTTGAGCAAAAGTAGCGAATCAAGCCTGCCTTTGGCTCAAAAACTTTGGAGCGAAAATTGGCGGGCTTGCCGTAGCATCCACTCTTTCCAAGTTTTGAAAACTTGGAAAGCCTCGTGCTGTTTTGAAAACCTTGAGATACCGAATGGGTTCCAATTGCCCTTCGCCAAGCCACACACTCGCAATTAAAACTACTTTCCATGCACCCCATTTTTTGGGCGGTTCTCGCTTCCATCTTTCTCATCCCCACCGTCCCGGTTTTTTCCCAAAAAACAACCATCACGCTCGTGAAAGGCCGCGTCACGGACGCGGACTCTAAGGAAGGGCTGGCGTTCGTCAGCGTAGCGGCACCGGGCTTTGCCGCAGGCACCCGGACGGACGAAAACGGCTTTTACCTGCTCCGAACGGAGCAAAAAATCAGCAAACTACAGTTCAACTACCTCGGCTACCAGACGCAAGTGCTGCCCATAAAACCGGGCGAGCAACAAACCCTCGACGTGGCGCTGAAATCTTCCATGCAGCAACTCGAAGAGGTGACCGTAAAAGCCCAACGCTACAAAAGGAAGGACAACCCGGTGGTGGACCTCATCGAACTCGTCATAGCCAACCGCGACAAAAACCACATCGAAGACCTCGGCACTTACCAGGACGAGCAGTACGAGAAGATTTTCATGGGCATCAGCAACCTGAGCGAGAAATTCAAAAACCGCAAGATTCTGCGCCCCATGCGTTTCGTGCTCGAAAACACCGACACCACCAAACTCGGCGGCCTCCCCGTGACCCCCGTTTTTTTGCAGGAAAACGTGATGGACTACTACCGCCAATCAAACCCGAAACAGTGGAAAAAGTACATCAAAGCCTCCAAATCTGTGCGGTTCGGTGAGATGGTGGACGATGAGGGCATGGACAAGGGCCTGCAATACCTGTACAAGGAGACGGACATCTACGACAACTACGTGGACATGCTTTCCGAAAAATTCATGAGCCCGATTGCCAACGGCGCACCGCTTTTTTACCGCTACTACGCCGCCGACACGCTCGAAGAAGGGGGCAAAAAAATCGTCCGGCTCGAGTTTTACCCAAAGAACAAAATGGACTTGCTGCTTCAGGGCGACCTCTACATCGCGCTCGACAGCACTTACGCCGTCACACGGGTCAATTTTTCCGTCAACCCAAACATCAACCTCAACTGGGTGAAGGAACTGGTGGTGGAACAAGACTTCCAGCTCCTGCCCTCTGGCAAATGGGTGATGGCCACGGAGGACTACCGGATGCACTTTGGCCTAAACAACCGGGGCGTGGGCATGGTGGCACAGCGCCTCGTGACGCACCGAAACCCCCAGATCAACCCCGTGCTCCCAGATTCTGTCCTGACGGGCGGGATGTCCGAAATCGTGACCCTCCGCAATGCCGCCAAGGTGGAAGAAACCTATTGGGAAACCGCCCGCCCCGCCCCGCTCAACGCCGCCGAAGCCGCCACTTATACCAACTTGGACAGCCTCCGCAACACCCGCTTTTACAAAGTGACCACCAAGATAGGATACGCGCTTTTTGGCGCGTACGCCGACGTGGGCAAGTTCCAGATCGGCCCGATGAACTCGTTTTACGCTTTCAATGGCGTGGAAGGCACGCGCTTCCGCTTTGGCGGGCGCACTGGGCCGAAGATCAGCAAACGTTGGCGGGCGGAAGGCTGGCTCGGCTACGGCTTGCGCGACCAGCGCTGGAAGTATTCCGCGGGCGCGACGTATGGCCTGAACGGCACGGAGTTCATCAAATTTCCCAACAACTTGGTGCGCGTCAATTACCTGAGAGACGTGCTGCTGCCGGTCCAAAACTTTCAAGGGAGCCAGAGCGCCAACCTCGCCAACTCGGTGGTGCGCGGCGCGAACGACAAGTTCTTTTACTTCGAGCGGTTCAACGCGCAGTACGAGCGGGAGTTTCAAAACCACTTTTCGTTCTTCATCGGCGGTGAAACCCGGAAGTTCGGCCCAGCCGGAGCACTCCTCTTCGAGCCAGCGGCGGGCGGCCCGGCGGTGCAAGACCCCGTGCTGACATCGGCGGCGTTTGTGCAGTTCCGCTACGCTCCGGGCGAGACTTACTATCAAGGCCCTATCAACCGGGTACCGGTGGATTTCAACTATGTGGCCACGCTGCGCTATTCCAAAAACATCAAAGGCATGGCGGGCGGCCAATACAATTACCACGAAGTGGTGGGGAGCGTGTACAAATATTCCGATACGCCGCCGTTTGGCTACAACAAAACCTACGTGGAAGCGGGCGGCGTGTTTGGCAAAGTACCGTTCCCGTTGCTCGCCATACACCGGGGCAACCAGACGTACTTCGGCCAGCAGTTTTCGTACAACATGATGAACTTCATGGAATTCATCAGCGACCGATACGCTACGCTGATGACAGAGCAATACTTCGGCGGTTTTTTCCTGAACAAAATCCCCTTGCTCCGCAAACTCAAACTGCGCGAAATCTGCACGTTCAAAATCCTGTACGGCCAAGTGTCGGCGCAAAACCGCCCTACAGAAAATTCGGGATTGCTCAAACTGCCCACATTCCCCGACGGCACGCCCATTTCCTATACGCTGGAAAAAAAGCCCTACATGGAAGCCAGCGTGGGCATCAGCAACATTTTCAAAATCCTGCGCGTGGATTTGGTGCGGCGGTTCAGCTACCTCGATCATCCCGGCACTTCCAAATACGGATTGCGTTTCGGGATTTGGGTGGAGTTTTAGCACCTATCCGAAAACCTCTCAGCATCTGACGGAGCTACGTTTACTAAACCTCCAAGGTCTATCGATTACCCACAGAATGAAGGTGCGTAGCACCGATGATATTTGTAGCACCGGTTTTGCCCTTTTGAAAAGGTGTAGCGCACCGAAATGTACCGAAGTAGGTGCCGGTGCGCTGCACCTCAACGACAACTTGATGCTACGCCTACAAATATTGCCGGTGCTACGCACCTGACTATCAATGGAGTTATTCTGTGGGTAATCGAAGACCTC
>JBJXFT010000095.1:0-18842 GCA_046155725.1 Saprospiraceae bacterium | reverse complement strand
TGAGTTGATTTGGAAGTCTGAGTATGTGGGAGATTGGACCGCTTTTTAAAAGTTGTCCAATCTGGAATGATGTCTAAAAAACCGGGCCTTTGCGTCGCCAACCGCTTCGCGCAAGCCCGGTGAGCGTAGCTCTTAGCCTGCCGCGCGTACGAAGAAAGACAACACCATCGCCACCAGAGCGGCACCCTCGACGAGGGCGGCGGTCAGGATCATGTTTGCGCGGATGTCGCCCACTGCTTCGGGCTGACGGGCAATGCCTTCTACGGCTTTACCACCAATCGTACCTACACCGATACCGGCGCCGATGGCGGCCAAACCTGCTCCAATTGCTGCGTAACTCATTGTGTGAATGTGATAATTAGTGAATGAGATAATTTGATAATGAAGTAATTTGATAATGAAGTAATTTGATAATGGGGTTGATTTGATAATGGGGATTCAGATTTGACTTGCTACAAATAGAGTTGTCGTAGGTTTCCAAAGGAATAAAAGATGCCCGATAAGAAAACTGATGGGGCTACTTCTTTTCGATGTTGATATGATTGAACTGAGAATCTTCTGAATCTCTTCAAGTTTGGCTTTCAAGTGCTTACAGTCAGGATAATTGGGAGTCTCACCGCACAGAATCAACCAAAATTGAGTTTCATTGGCCTCTTTGGCTGCGATTTTCATTTTGTGGATGAAGTCGGCCTTGCTCTCGCCATCTTGCGCTTCCCAGACATTGGCTCCGATAGAAGTGCCTGATTTGAACAACTGCCTCGCCAAATCCCAATTGTGCAGTTGACGGATGAGCGGGGCATAGGCATTTATCATCAGCGCAAATTCCAGCGAGTGCTTCACTATTGGATTCCGTTCAATCAACTCCTTTGTCATAAAGAGAATAAGGTTTAGGATGAAAATTGTCGCTCGCTCGCTCGGCATTATCACATTCTCTCATTGTCTAATTATCAAATTCTATCGCATCACGCTCGGCATTATCAAATTCCCTCATTCCCCAATTATCACATTAATGATGGTGCGGTTCCTCGAGGGCCATTCCAATATACGTCGCTGACAACATGGTAAAAATGAACGCTTGGAGGAAAGCCACTAAAAGTTCGAGGGTCATCATGAAAAGCGAAAGCGGAATGGCTGCTGCTGCACCCGCTATTGAGCCACCCACGCTGGTGCCGGCCTTGCCAAAAATGAAAATCAAACCTACAAAACACATGATCACAATGTGGCCTGCCGTGATGTTCGCAAAAAGACGAAGCAACAAAGTGAATGGCTTGAGGAACAAGCCGAGGATTTCTACTGGCGTAAGGATCAATATCTTGAGCGCGGCAGGAACGCCCGGCATCCACAGCGTGTGCTCCCAAAAGTGTTTTTTGGTGCTGGCGAGCATCAGGATGAACGTGAGCATCGCCAATACGATGGTGACCGAAATGTTGCCCGTCACGTTCGCACTGCCAGGGAAGAAAGGGATTTGCCCGATGAGGTTGAGGCCGAGGATGAAAAAGAATGCCGACAAGAGGTAGGGCATATACTTTTCGTATTTCGGGCCGATGGCCGGGCGCGCCACGTCGTCGCGGATGAATGTGTAGAACGGCTCAATAAAGTTCTGTAAACCTTTGGGGGCATGGCCTTGGGTGCGCATGGCGGCTGTGGCTGCGCTGCGGAACACAAAGAACAGCAACAGGCAAGTCAGCAGCATCGTGAACACGTTGCGCGTGATGGAGTAGTCGTAAAAACTCGTCACGCCGCCGCCCATCAGCCCGCCATCGAAGGTCGTTTTCTTGTCCAACTCGTAGCTCTTGCCGTTGAAGGTCGTATAGTATACGTCTTTCTCCTTGCCGTTCACGGTTTTGGTGTCGCGGGTCGGCTCGCCGACCCTCACCTCTCCTTTCGGGAATGTGGGGTCTTGAACCCGCTGGATGGCTCCATGCACAAGCACATAGCCGTCCTTGGCTATGTTGCCATTGCCGTGGTGGTGTGCGTGGAAAACAGAGGTCGTGGTGATGGTCCAGCCCTGCGAAGGCGCGTACAGAAAACAAGGGAGCGGGAGGTAAAGGTCGCCGATGACATGGATGGCGTTGGCGTCGGCGATGTGGTGGACGGCGGTTTCGCCCGCGTTGAATTCGCCTTCTTTTTCCTCCATCGAGTGGCCTTCGGTTTGCGCAAAGGCAACAGTGCCTAAACAAATGAAAACCAATGCTGTCCAGTATTTGCGAATGCCTGTCATATCTTTATTTTCGGAACGACTATTTCAAAATCGGCGGCAAAAGTACAATGCCCTTTTCTGATAAAAAAACCAAGTCAAAGTATTTTTCCAAAAATAATAGGGCGGGCGGGGGTATTTGGGTGGGGGTTTCGGAATTTAATTTTGGGGCGGGTGTTCCTGTACCGGCTGCTTCAGTTGCCGGATACCAAGCACGGAGTCGGCAGCTGAAGCAGCCGGTACAAAAACGAGCCGCCCCGACTACCGGAGCGGCTCGCTGTTTATTGACCGCGAAATGAATTTCGGGCTGCCGTTATTTTCCCACAGCCATTTTCACGAAGATCGCTTGGCCACCGTCGGCTTGCACACGAAGGGTGTAAACCCCGGCCGCAAGGTCGCCATAATCGAACGAGCGCAGCAAAGCACCCGCGCTGAATCCAGCCGTTTCGCGCTTGATGGTTTGGCCGAGCGCATTGAAAAGCACAAACTCCACTTCGTTTTGCGGCAAGCCGCTCATTTCCACCGTGAAAATACCCGTGTTCGGGTTGGGGAAAAGGCGGAAACCTTCGAGCCAGGCCGCTTCGCCGGTGCCGGAAGTGAGGACGATGATTTGCTCAAAAATGGTGCTGCCACAATTGTTTGAAGCAGAAAGTGTCACCGTGTAGGTGCCGGGTGCCGCGTAAGTGTGCGTTGGGTTTTGTTCGTTGCTGGGGAGGCTGCCGTCGCCAAAATTCCAAGAATATGCCGTCGCGTTTTGCGAGTTGTTAGTGAACGTCACCGTCGTTTGGTTGGCGACAAATGTGAAGCCCGCCGTAGGTGCTGCTTGCACGGTGATGTAGGCTGGAAATACTTGCGACGCGGTGCCAAAAATGTTCGTCACTTCCAATGTCACGTCGTACGTGCCGGGCGCGCTGTAACTCACCGAAGGGTTTTGGTCGCTGCTGTTGCTGGGCGTGCCGCCGGCGAACGTCCAGTTCCAAGCCGTCGGTTCACCCGCCGATTGGTCGCTAAATTGAACAGAGAATGGCAGGCAGCCGCTCGTGTTGTTCGCGTTGATGGCCGGAACGGGCGGAGCCCCTTCGATGAGGGCGGTCTGCACAATGGTGATGGTGCCACACTGATTGGTGACACTGAGCGTGACGGTGTACGACCCCGTTTGTGCATAAGTGTGGCTTGGGTTTGCCTCCATGCTGGAGTCGCTGCCATCGCCAAAATCCCAGAGGTACGAAGTCCCGTTGGAGGAAGTGTTGGAAAACACCGCCGTAAGGCCGCCCACTTGATACGTGAAGCCGGCGGTGGGTGCTGCATTCACCGTGACAATGGCCGTGCTGGTGCTGCTGCCCGTACTGTTGGAGGCGGTGAGCGTGACGGTGTAAACCCCCGCTGTGTTCCAAATCACGGTCGGGTTTGAATCGGCAGAAGTGGCTGGATTACCGCCAGGGAAATCCCAAGCAAACGACGTGGCGTTGTCGCTGGAAGCATTGGTGAACACGACTGTGAACGGTGTGCAGCCCGACAAATCGCTGGAGGTAAAGCCGGCGGTCGGAGGGGTGGCGATGGTGACCGTTTGTTCAAAAATAGTGGTGCCACAGTTGTTGGTGGCCGAAAGCGTCACGTTGTACGTCCCATCTGAAGTGTAGGTGTGCGATGGGTTTTGCTCGGTGCTGTTGCTGTCGTCGCCAAAACTCCAAACGTAGGAAGTGGCATCGGAGGAGTTGTTGGTGAAGGTGGCCGTGCTGCCGTCCACGCTGGAACCGAACCCTGCGCTGGGTGCGCCATTCACCGTGATAATGTCTTCTTGGGTGTAAGAACTGGTGCTTCCGCCCACGGACGTGACCACGAGCGTCACGTCATACACGCCAGGGGTGAAATACTGCACGCTTGGGTTTTGTTCGGTCGAACTGCTCGGTGTGCCGCCGGGGAACGACCATTCCCAACTGACGGGGCTGCCCGCCGAAATGTCGGTGAAATTGACCGTAAGCACCGCGCAGCCGCTGGTGGTGTTGGCCGAGAAGCCCGCGCTGGGTTCGGTCGTGATGACCACGTTTTGCGTGAACGTGTTGGTGCCGCAATCGTTCGTGGCAGTCAGCACCACGGTATAAATGCCGTCCACAGCGTAATCGTGCGCAGGGTTGGCATCTGTGCTGCTTTGGCCGTCGCCAAAATCCCAACTATACGAGATGCCGTTGGAGGAGCCATTGACAAACGTGGCGGTGAGCACCGAAACCGTGGCGGAGAAATTGGCCGCAGGCCCGCCCGTCACGATGATGCTTTGCGAAGAGGTGCTGCTCCCGGCGCTGTTGGAGGCGGTAAGGGTGACGGTGTAGGTGCCGGGCACATCATACGTCACGCTTGGCGGGTTTTGGTCGGTCGAACTGGATGGGTTGCCGCCGGGGAATTGCCAGTCAAATGTCGTAGCGTTTGAGCTGGAGGTGTTGGTGAAAGTCACCGAAAGCGGGGCGCAGCCCAAGTTGGCCGAGGCGGTAAACCCTGCCGTGGGCGCGGTGGTCGCGTTCAGCGTTTTGGTGCTCGTCACGGTGCCGCAAGCATTGGTGGCGCTCAGCGTGACGGTGTATGTGCCATCGGTGGCGTAGGTGTGTGTCGGGCTGAAATCGGTGCTGTTGTCGCCGTCGCCAAATGCCCAAGAATAGGAGGTGCCTCCAGAGGACGTATTGGTAAACGCAATGGTCAGGCCATTCGGCGTATGCGTGAAACCCACCGTCGGCGTAGTGTTCACCACTATGTAGTTCGTGCGGATGAAAGTATCTCGGCCAGAGGAGTTGATGGCGATGAGCGTCACGGGATAAGTCCCGGGCGTGTTGTACACCACGATGGGCTTTTTCACTACCGAAGTGTCGGGTGTGCCGCCGGGGAATCGCCACAAGAAAGAAGTGGCGTTGGGGGTGGAGCTGTTGTTGAACTGAACCGTGAGCGGCGCGCAACCGCTGGTGGGCGTGGCCGTGAAGCCCGCTCTTGGGTCTGTCACGATTGACACAAATTGCGTGTCTGTCACCGTGCCGCAGTCATTGGTGGCGCGCATGATGACCTGATAGGTGTAGATGCTGTCGAGCGCGGCATAGTCATGTATGGGGCTGGCTACCGTGCTGCTGTCGCCGTCGCCAAATGTCCAGAGGTAAGAGGTTGCACCAGTGGAAGTGTTGGTGAACCTGACTATGGTGTCGTGGGTCACCGTGTCGGTGAATCCCACCGTTTGCGGCAATGTATTCACCGTGACAGTGCTGGAGGCGGTGCTGCTGCCGTTGGCATTGGTGGCGGTCAATGTCACGGTGTAAACTCCTGCTGTGTCGTATGCCACCGTTGGGCTGGCAAGGGTGGACGTGTTGGGGTTCCCGCCAGGGAAAGACCAGCTGTAGGAAGTTGCCCCGGTAGAGTTGTTGGTAAAATTGACGGTGAGCGGGACGCAGCCCACGGATGGTATGGCCGTAAATGCGGCTGTGGGCGGTGCTGTGGATGTTATGACGACCTCGCGGGATTTGGTGCTGGTGCCACAGACATTGGTCGCGGTCAGCACCACATTGTAAGTGCCGCCGGTAGAATAGGTGTGCACCGGGTTGGCCAGTGTGCTGCTGTTGCCGTCGCCAAAATTCCAGTGAAAGGAAGTAGGGCCGTTCAAAGAAGAATTGGTGAATGTGGCAGTCAAGCCATTCACCGCAGCGCTAAAATTAGCTGCGGGCACGGTCTTTACCACGATGTAGTCGGTGCGGGTAAAGGTGTGCGAGCCGGAACCGTTGGAAGCTGTGAGCGAGATGGAATAAGTGCCCGCGTTGTTGTAGACCACCGTAGGGTTGGGCTGGTTGGAAGCCACGGGCGTGCCTCCTGGGAACGACCATATAAAGGTGACCGCATTGGAGGAGGACTGGTTTTCCATCATCACCACGAGTGCCGTGCAACCGGTGGTGGGGCTGCCCACAAAGTTGGCGATGGGCGCGGTGTTGACGGTGGTTGATTTGGTGGACGTGCCGCACTCGTTGAAGGCAGTCAGCACGACTGTATAAATGCCCGGTTCAGAGTATTCGTGCACGGGGTCTACATCATTGCTGGCGAATCCGTCGCCAAAATCCCATTCGTAGGCAGTAGCAAAGCTCGAGCTGTTGGTGAAAGTGACTACAAGCCCACTCACCGTGCGGCTGAAGTTTGCAATCGGGAGCGGTTTTATGTCCACTTCTTTGGTAACCGAATTAGAGCCGCCCGCGCCCGTGATGGTGAGCACCACATTTCTTGCCCCCGCAGTATTCCAAGTCACGGTCGGGTTTTGCTGGGCAGAAATGGCAGGGTTCCCGCCAGGAAATGTCCAAGACCAAGCCGTGATATTGCCCGATGAAAGGTCGGTGAAAGCGACTGGTTCGCCTTGGCAGCCGGGGTTTGGCAACCATTCAAAATCAGCGACGAGCGGCGGCGGCGGATTGCAAGAGCCGAGGCAGCCGTTGTTGATCTTGATCTGCATATAGTTGTTGATGGAGCCCCTGGATGCGTCGCTCCATTCGTTTGAATTCGACACAAAAGGGCACATGATGAAATCGCCCGGCGGGCAGTTGTCATGAGAAGCAGTAAAGTTGTGGCCCAATTCGTGCGAAGTCATGCAGCGCAAATGTTCGGAGTTGGTGGTAAAATCCTGCAAGCAATGGTATTTGGTGGTGTTGCATATCCCGCCGAGATAAGCGATGCCCACGGTGCCGCCGTTGAAGTTGCGGTCAGTCCAGAGTTCGCCGTTGTCAAACGGCACCCCAAAATTGCCGTCGTTGCCCCACTCGCGGAAACTGCCGAGCAAGGTGCCTGCGTCTGTTGAGTTCGTCCAAGGGTCGTTGCCCGTAGAAACAAACTGCGTGACGATGACAATGGAGAGATCGTGATCGAATTGGCCAGAATAGTTGCCCGACACATCATTGATCACCCCGATGTTGTGGCTTTCCACCGCGTCCACGGAGCCATATTTGTCCACCATCAGGTGGTCGGAAGCGATGGCAAGTTCAAGTTCGTAGCATTCCAGGTTGTCCGCACTGCCTTCTCCCTCTTTCACCGCACTCTCTTCCAGATGCTGGAATTCCATTTGTTCCTGCGTCACCCCGCAAGCATCGGCTGCGAGCGGTGCAACAGCGCTCTGGGGGTAAATGACAAACAGGTCGTGCGCTGCGCCCGGCTCGAAATACCAGAGCGGCTCGATGTAAAAACGCTCGTCGCCCTCTTCCACAAAACCGTAGAGAAACTCGCCGTTGATGGTGAGGCGCACGTTGCCGCCCTTGTTGAGCTCATAGCCTTTGAAAGCAATTTTGGGCTTGGGGTAGGTGGAGGTGATGCCTTGTGGGGTTTGCACCCGCAGCGAATAATTTTCCGAAATGATGGGGTTGAGCGTCAGGCTGAGCCGCCAGTAGTGGTCGCCGACTTTCAGTTGAGCAGGCACGCTGGCATTTGATTTCACATGAGCGTCCAGCAAGTTGGCATCCAACTGGAACACTTGGTACACGCTAAAATGTTGGTCAAGCACCGGCGAGAGGTGCGGCTTCATTTTCGCTTCAAAAGATTGAGCGTCAAGTTGGCAAAAAGAGGCCAACAAAACCAGGAGGGTTGCGAAACTTGGGTACAGGCGTTGAAACATAGCCATAGACTGGGTTTGCGTTAAACGTGAATAGAAAGGAAGGGGGCGAAAGTAGCACTTCTCACAAACTGTGATTTCGCCGCACACAAAAAAAAGCGAGATTGGTCAAAAAACCGACTTTCCAAAAGGGCTTCATACTTTTGCCTCCGGCTTTGCCTTCAACGAACTTTCGGAAAGCCCGAAAGTTGAAAATCCTACCACTCATGCGCTTAAATAAACACACTATCGCCCTCCTCGCCCTCACGCTCCTCTGTACATTTTCTCAAACCGCTGCTGCCCAAAACCGCCGCCAGCGCGAACAAGACCGCGAACGCGAGCGCGAGCGAGCGCGGGAACGAGACCTGGAAAAAGAGGACGAAAAAGAAAGCGCACCCAAAGATTTCAAATCGAGGCTCTGGTATGGCAGCGGGCTCAACCTCCGCTTTGGCGGTGTCAATGGCTCCAGCGTTTTTGTCATCGGCATTGCCCCCATGGTGGGGTATAAAATCGTTGGCCCGCTCTCGGCAGGCCCCCGCGTGGCCTTCGACTTTACCTCCTACAAAAGGCGCGGTTTCAAGGCCGTCGGGCTGACCAGTGTGGACGCGGGGGCGTTCGTGCGCTGCCGCGTGTTTCGAGGGCTTTTCCTGCAAGGCGAAGTGTCGAACCAATGGTATCAAGACCTGAATTTGATCACGAACGAAAAAATCAATGAACAGCGCGTCAACCAGCGCCTCGGCGCAGGCTGGAACTTCGGCGAACCCGGCGGCACTGGCTCCGAGATCAGCATCCTTTACAATTTCAACATTGCCAACGACATCGAAAGCGGCGACAGCCCCATCGAGTACCGCTTTGGGTTTACTTGGAAATTCTAATTTTATAGGTTTGAAGGTTTGAAGGTTTGGGGGTTTGATGGTTTAATGGTTTTAGCCGCGTTTGACATTCCGACTGTCTGCAATCAGGAACATCAAGCGTGGCGAAAATCAAACTTTGATGTACCTCGTGTCGGCGGCTTCGATTTGCCCCAGGAACATCAAGCGTGGCGAAAATCAAACCCCCAAACCAGCGAACCTTCAAACCCCTGAACCTTCAAACCTTGTAGTTATGTCAAAAACAATCGAAATCCTCGGCAGCCAAGCCGCCTACCTCTTGGATCACCAATGCCAAACCTTTGACAAAAACAGCATCCACGCCCCGTCCCGAAACCATGTGGACGAAATCTGGCAGCAGAGCAACCGCAACGGCCAAACCCTCCGCAGCCTCCAGCAGATACTCGGCTCAGGCCGCCTCGCCAACACCGGCTACGTCAGCATCCTGCCCGTTGACCAAGGCATTGAGCACTCTGCCGGGGCATCATTCGCGCCCAACCCCGCCTTTTTTGACCCCGAAAACATCGTGAAACTCGCCGTCGAAGGCGGCTGCAACGCCGTGGCCAGCACCTACGGCGTGCTTGGCATCGTGGCCCGCAAGTACGCGCACAAGATTCCTTTCGTAGTGAAAATCAACCACAACGAGTTCCTTTCGTACCCCAACAAGTTCGATCAGATCATGTTCGGGACCATCAAAGACGCTTGGAACATGGGCGCCGTGGCCGTCGGCGCCACCATCTATTTCGGCTCTTCCGAAAGCGCCCGCCAAATCGTGGAAGTCAGCAAAGCCTTCGAGATGGCGCACGAACTGGGCATGACCACCATCCTTTGGTGCTACACCCGCAACAACGCTTTCAAAGTGGATGGCGTGGACTACCATGCTTCCGCCGACCTTACGGGCCAAGCCAACCACCTCGGCGTGACCATCCAAGCCGACATCATCAAGCAAAAACTCCCCACCAACAACGGCGGCTACAACGCCACGAAGCACGGCAAGACCCACGCGAAAGTCTATTCCGAACTCAGCACCGACCACCCCATTGACCTCTGCCGCTACCAAGTCGCCAACTGCTACATGGGCCGCGTGGGGCTCATCAATTCCGGCGGCGAATCCAAGGGCGCGACCGACCTCCAAGAAGCCGTCATCACCGCCGTAGTGAACAAACGCGCCGGGGGAATGGGCCTCATTTCGGGCCGCAAAGCCTTCCAGAAGCCTATGAACGAAGGCGTTTCGCTGCTGAATGCCATCCAAGACGTGTACTTGGACGAGGGAATAAAACTTGCGTAAAATGGTTTGAGGGTTTGAGGGTTTGAGGGTTTCTGGTTTGATCAAAACCCAGAAACCCAGAAACCCTCAAACCCAGAAACCCTCAAACCCTCAAACCTCCCCAGGATGCGCATCCTCTTCGACCACCAGGTTTTTTCGTGGCAGACTTATGGCGGCATTTCCCGCTATTTCGCCGAGCAGATGCGCGGGCTGCAGGCCCTTGGGCAAGAAGTTTTTTTGCCGGAAAATTTTTTTTCTGAAAACGTCTACCTCCGGCAACTCCCCGAATTTCGTCGGAACAGCCTCGCGCCATTTTCCTTCAAGGGGAAAAAAATGTTGCAAAACGTGCTGGGCCGGCGGGCTTCGCTCCACGCACTGGAGCAGGCGAAGCCAGACATTTTCCACCCCACCTATTTCGACCCTTATTTTTTGAAAACGGCAGCAAAGCGCGGCATCCCGTTCGTGCTTACCGTGCATGACATGATCCACGAAATCTACGGCCACGGCAGCCACAGCCCATTTTCCTTAGATGCAAACGTGGTGCAGAACAAAAGGCTTTTGGCCGAAAAAGCCGCAGCCGTCATCGCCGTATCGGAAAATACCCGGCAGGATTTGCTGCGCTTTTGCCCCGATCTCGACCCCGCAAAAATCCACGTCATCCATCATGGCAACTCGCTTTTGAATGATGAATGTAAAATGATGAATGATGAATCTCCGACCGTTCCTCGTTCCTCGTTCGTCATTCATCATTCATCATTCATTTTGTTCGTCGGTCAGCGGAAAGCCTACAAAAACTTTGCGTGGATGCTGGAGCATTTGGCTGCGCTGCTGCGCTCGGAAAAGGGTTTGGAACTTTGCTGTGTGGGCGGCGGGGCATTCGATGCGGTCGAGAAAGCGCAATTGATGCGGCTCGGCATTGCTGCCAAAGTGCGGTATTTGGCGGTCAGTTCCGATGCCGAATTGGCCGAAGTGTACACCAGCGCGGCTTGCTTCATTTTCCCCTCGCAATACGAGGGCTTTGGCATCCCAGTCTTGGAGGCGTTTGCTTGTGGGTGCCCGGTGGTGCTAAACCGCGCGAGTTCACTGCCCGAAGTGGGCGGCGACGCGGCGGTTTATTTTGAAGAAAAAAGCCCCGAAAGTTTGGAGGCTGCGGTCTGCCAAGTTTTAAAGGATTCCTCTTTTCGAAAAATGTTGGTGGCGCGTGGGCGCGAGCGGGCGGAGCAGTTCACTTGGCAGCGCAGCGTGGAAAAGCACTTGGCTCTTTACCGCAATACCCGCATTTGGAATGCGGAATGGTGAATACGGAATGCGGAATTTTGAGATCGGAGATCCACGTTTGGGATTCCGCATTCCGCATTCCGTATTCCCCTACCCCTCATCTCCATCGCTGTCGCAGTGGTAATGCTGCTTGGGGCCGCGCGGTTTCTCGCCGCCTTCGCCGCCTTTTTTCTCAGCCTGGAGTTTCTGGATGAGGCGGGCGCGTTCCTGTTGCACCGCTTCTTGCAGCCGCGCATCTTCTTGGCGGTCAAAGAAAAGAATGCCGTCCACCCAAGTTTTTTCGGCCTTGGCGTACACCGAGAGCGGGTGGTCGTTCCACAGCACCAAGTCTGCGTCTTTGCCCGTTCGGATGCTTCCCGTGCGCTCGTCCACGCGGAGGAGTTTCGCCGGATTGATGGTCACCATCTTCCAAGCCTCGTGTTCGCCCATGCCCGCGTACATCACCGATTTGGCCGCTTCTTGGTTGAGGCGGCGCGCCATTTCGGCATCGTCGGAATTGATGGCCACGGTCACGCCACGGTCGGCCATCATCTTGGGGTTGTGCGGAATGGCTTCGTACACCTCGTATTTGTAAGCCCACCAATCGGAGAACGACGAGGCCCCTGCGCCGTGTTTCGTCATTTTGTCCGCCACTTTGTAGCCCTCCAAAATGTGCGTGAAGGTGTTCAACCTAAATTTGTACTGCTCTGCCACGCGCATCATCATCGTGATTTCTGACTGGACGTAGGAGTGGCAGGTGATGAACCTTTTCGAGTCCAGAATCTCGGCCAAGGCCTCCAGTTCGAGGTCTTTTCGGAACGGTTTACCAGAAGTTTTGCGGCGGGAATATTCCTGTGCGCGGGCGAAATAATCCACATAAACCTGCTCCACGCCCATGCGGGTTTGCGGGTAACGGTTGCCAGCCTCGCGGCCCCAGTTGCTTTGCTTCACGTTTTCGCCGAGGGCGAACTTGATGAAGCCCGGCCAATTCTGGAACTTCATTTCCTCCGGCCCAAAGCCCCAGCGCAGTTTGAGCAACTGCGTTTGCCCACCGATGGGGTTGGCCGAACCGTGCAGGATGTGGCTGCTCGTGACCCCGCCCGCCAATTGGCGGTAAATGTCAATGTCTTCGGAATCAATGACATCGCCGATGCGCACTTCGGCGGACGACTCCTGCGTGCCTTCGTTGATGTTGCGCGTGGCGGCGATGTGCGAGTGCTCGTCAATGATGCCCGCCGTGAGGTGTTTGCCTTCGCCGTTGACCACCGTGGCGTTGTCTTGCACGGGGAGTTTTCGGCCGATTTTCAAAATCTTGCCGTTGCCAATCAGCACGTCGGTGTTCGTCAGAATGCCCTCCTTTTCGCCCGTCCACACCGTGGTGTTTTGAACCAAAACCGTTTGCTGGCGGGGTCTTTCTTTCCAGCCGAAGGCGGTGAAAGGATACGTCACGTCGCCCACGATGGATGGGGGCGGCACGGGGTCTTGCTTTTTGGGCTTTTCTGGCTCGGCGGCTTTTGTGAGCGTGGCCGACCACGGCGTCCAAGTGCCATCTTGCAGCGTCCCGACGCCGCTCCAAACGCGGTTGAAAATACTGCCCGAAAGCGCGATGTAGCCTTTTTTCAAGGTGTCGAGTTGGAACGACAGCGACACGAGACCGCTGGGGTTGTAGGTCAAATTGACTTTGGCTTTCGAACTGTCGGCTTTCAAAATATTCGCCTCCGGCGAATCGGGTTTGCCTTTGATGACCAGCGAATAAGTCACCATACTGGCACCCTCGCCCACTTTCAAATCATAGGTCCCCATGTCGCTTTTCGGGAACGATTTGTCGGGCGAAACATCGAACGCGCGGCCTTTCACCCAGTGCTGTTGAATCTTGGTTTCGGCTTTGAAAATGCTGCCGTTGGTGAGGATGAAGTTGGCGGTTTTGCCGGGCTCGAGGCTGCCGACCCCGCCCCAGCCTCCGCCGAGTGGAGTCGCGTCATCGCCTTTGCTCGGGGTGCCGGACACGGGGCTGTACGCGCCCACAAAAGTGGCGGGGTTGTAGGTCAGGGCTTTGAGCGCCGTTTCCTCCGAAAGGCCGTTCTCGATGGCTTTGCGCAGGTTTTCCCAGAATTTGGATTTCTCTTTCAGCCCATGTGCCGTGAGGCAAAAAGGAATGCCCGCCGCTTGCAGGCGGGCGGGGTTGGTGGGCGCGAGTTCCCAGTGCTTGAGGTCTTTGAGCGGGGTGTTGAGCGCGTCGAAAGGGTCGCGCACATCGTAGCCTTCGGGGAAGTTGAGCGGCACGATGAGCGAGTAGCCGGTGAGCAGGATTTCGCTGAGGCGCTGGTAGTCGTCGCCCGCAGATTTGACGATGTATTTTGCAAAAAACTCTTGTCCAAGCCGGTGGATGCGGAGGACATCGAGTTTTTCGCCGGCTTCAAAAATCTGGGGCAGCCCCTGTGCCGCGTTCCAGGCGTCGAGCGACAGGTTTTCCTCTTCTTTGTAGCCTTCGGTTTTGTACCACTGCCCGTCGAGGTACGTCTGGCGAAGCAGCGCGATGATGCCCATGAGCGAACTGGGGTAAGCCTGGGTGCTGGTGCCTTTGCGGAAGGAGAGATGGTGGCTGGCTCGCTCGGCCAGAACCAGTTCGTGTTCGCGCAAGTCGCCGGCCAACACGAGTGCGCCCGTGCCGCGCGAAATGCCGTCGGCGCGGTGGGTGAGCAGCGCGCCGAAACCTATTTTGCGCCATTCTTCGGCGGCCTTGGGGTCGTTGCTGAATTCGGCGGCAGCATTGTATTCGGAGCGCAAGGCTTGGTTCCAGCTGTAAGCGCCTTTTTTGTTGGAAAAAAATTGCTGTGGCCCGCCAAAACCGCCGCCGCCGCCACCTGACTGAACGATGGGAAGGCCATAGTCGGTGGCGTACAGGTCAATGAACGAAGGGTAGATGGTTTTGCCCGTGCAGTCGTGCGTGGCCGCGTCGTTTGGCAGGGCCACGTTGAGGCCGGCGGCCAGCACTTTGCCGTCGCGGATGAGGAGCGTCGCACCTTCCACGCGGGTTTTGTAGTCAATGTAAATGGTGGCGTTGGTGAAGGCGTGCAGCCCTGTGCGCTGGTCGGAAGGGGCAGGCTTGGGGAACGTTTGCTGCGCGGTTAACGATGAACTATGAACGATGAACGATAAAGCTAAGAGGGGTAGGAGCCGGGTCAATTTTTTCATGAAATAGGAAAATGTTTTGCGGGCGTGAAGGTAGGAAAGCCTTGGCGACCCGAAAGAAAAAACGGCAGGTGGAGAGCATCTCCACCTGCCGTTTCGGCGATTCATTTTGTTTGCTCCTCGTCAGGCGGAGGCAGGGCTTTCCGTTCTTTGGGCGAGCGACCTGCATCGCGCAGGGCTTGGCTGACAATCCATTCCAGATGCCCGTTCACGCTGCGAAATTCGTCGGCAGCCCATTTTTCGAGTGCCGCGAACGTGGCCTCATCTATGCGGAGTACGAATGATTTTTTTGCTGCCATGTTGACTGTTGGCTATTGACTATTTACTATTGACCGTTGGCTATTTGCTATTGACTTTAATGTTCAATAGTCAATAGCAAATAGTCAACAGTTATTGATGTAAAGTTCCCGTGTTCAGCACGGGCTGGGCATTGCGGTCGCCACAAAGGACGACCAACAGGTTGCTGACCATTGCGGCTTTTTTCTCCTCGTCCAGTTCGATGATGTTCTTGCGGGAAAGTTGTTCGAGTGCCATTTCGACCATGCCCACAGCACCTTCCACGATTTTGCTGCGGGCAGCCACGATGGCCGTCGCCTGTTGGCGCTGGAGCATGGCTTGCGCGATCTCGGTAGCGTAGGCCAAGTTGTTGATTCTCGCTTCGATGATCTCGATGCCGGCAATGTGCAGTCGTTCGCCGATCTCGTGGGCAAGTTGATGGTTCACCTCATCGAAGCTGGAGCGCAACGTGATGGTGGCCGCTTCGTCTTCCCAGTTGTCGTAATTGTACATCCCGGCGAGTTTGCGCAACGCGGTTTCGCTCTGGATTTTCACGAAATCGGGATAATCTTCCACGGCGAATGCTGCTTTGAAAGTATCCTGTACCCGATAGGTCACCACGCCGCCAATCATGATGGGGTTGCCCTGCCGGTCGTTGACTTTGATGGTCGGCACGTCGAGCGTGACAGCCCGAAGCGACACCCTTTTTTTGGTAAAAAACGGGTTGGCGAAGAAAAACCCGCTTTCCTTGATGCTCCCAACGTAAGTGCCGAAAAGCGTCAGCACGCGACTGCTGTTGGGTTCGATGGCGAGGAACCCTGGCGCGATGAGCGCAAAAGCAATGAACAATGGCACTGCACCCAGCAGGAATTGGCGGGTGGTCAAGAAAAAGATGCCAGCCGCTGTCAGCAGAACAAGCAGCAGCAACATGAGCCAGCCGGAGGTGGGTTTGATAGTTTTTTCCATGACTACAATCTGATTTTGATGTGATACTAATTTGATAGCAAATGTAATCAAATCAATTTGGCGCAGGCAAGTTTTTTTCTGTCAAATTTTGAAAGTTGCCGACGAACAGCAAGCATGGATGGATGAGGCGAAAAACAGAAGCATCTCATAATTAGTAGCAGGTTGTGGTTGCGAAAATGTTTTGCAAGGATGGAGGCCGGAAAGGATTTGCTTTCCGTTTCTTTACCCACGCAACCAAGCGCCAACAATCATGCCTCCGCTCGAATCCAATGCCCCCGACACGCGCCAATTGGCGCAACTCATCGAAAACGAAAAGTGCGCCCTCGTGCTGGGGCCCTTCGCTAATCCCGACGTTGTCGGGGCTCCGCTCCACACCCTGCTCGCCCGCGAAATCGCCGCCGAGGTGGAACGTAAAATCGGCAGCCCATTCCCCGCTCCCGACAAGCTCGCGCTCGCCTGTTCGGCCTATATGCAGCAGCCCGCCACCCCACGCCTCGGCCTCGAAATGCTGGTGCGCGATTTCTACCGCCGCCACCAACAGCCTTCCGAATTGTTGCGCGAAGTAGCGCGGCTGCCCTTCCGGCTGGTGTTCACCACGGCGCACGACGACCTGTTGCAAAAAGCCTTTTTGGAGGAGAAAAAACGCTCGTTCAAGGACGGCTACTACCGTTTTTCCAAAACCCAAACCGACGACTACGACACCACGCCGGAGCATTGGACCTATCTCTACCAGTTGTTTGGCCGCGTCCAATTGAACTCCAAACCTGACGATTCCTTGGTGCTGACGCAGGCCGACCAATTGGCCTACATGGACTCGGTGCAAGGCGTGGGCCGCGAAACCCGCCTCCCCATGAGCCTCCAGCGCGCCATGCAGGAGGACTGCGAATCCTTCCTGTTTTTGGGTTTCGACTACGACGACTGGTACCTGCGCGTCCTCTTCCACATCCTCAAAGTTTCGGAAAAAGCCAAATTGCTCTGGGCCGTGCCGGAGGGCGCATCGGCCAATCTCATTCCCGAAACAGCGGCCTATTTCCAGCAGCAATACCGTTTTTCGTTTTTCAAAAAAGACCCTGTCGCGCTGCTGCGCGGGGTGCGCGAATACCTCCACGCCGATGGCCTGGCAGGCGAATCGAGCAAAGGTGCGGCAGGCCATGCCTCCAGCCGAAAACTCCTTTTCCTACACGCAGAGGCCGATTCCGACATCAAAAACAAACTCGACCGCCAATTGGCGCTGGTAAAAAAAACGCAGGGGCTGGAAAGCCTCAGCATCCACGACATCCTGCCAGGTGACAATTTGGAATCAGCGTCCAATCGCTTGGTGGATTCGGCCTCGGTCATTGTGCCGATTATCTCTGCCGACTTTTTTGCGGACGAAAATTTGAGCAACGCCTTGCTCCAACGCGCCTTGGCGCGGCAATCCAATTCGGTGTGCGTAGCGGCGGTGTACGCCCGTGCTTGCGAAGGTTGGGGCGAGATATTCCGGGGCAAAGCACCTGTGTTCCCACATGAAACCCTCCCGCTACTTGGGCTGATGCAGGAAGACGCGGCGTACTCGATGGTGGCAAAATCTTTGGAGCAAATCATTGCCGCATTGAGGTATGAGTGATGAGTTATTCCCGTGCGTTACCATCAAACTCATAACTCATGCGAATCAAGGGTTGAAAAGACCTCGGAGAGGTCAAACGTTGGCAGCAAATGAATCCCCTCCGCCCCGACCTCGGAGAGGTCAAACGTTGGTAGAAAACGCCCCGACCCACCCAACCCGACCTCGGAGAGGTCGAACGTTGGTGGCATTTTTTACAATTAACACCAAACAACATGGCAGATGTTTTTTCTCAAATCTACATCCAGACCGTATTTGCGGTCAAGAACCGACAATCCTTAATCAACCCGAAATGGGAAGAAGATTTGTACAAATACGCCACAGGCGTTGTGCAAAATAGAGGCAACAAAATGCTTGCTATTGGCGGAATGCCTGACCATGTTCATATTTTCGTTGGGCTGAAACCCGCCGAAGCACTTGCTGATTTAGTGAGGGAAATCAAAAAGGCCACCAATGAATACATCCATGAAAATCACTTGTCAAAATTCAAGTTTGACTGGCAGGCTGGGTATGGGGCGTTTTCATACAGCCGTTCGCACCGTGATGCTGTTTGTAAATATATCTTGAACCAGAAAGAACATCATCGAAAGAAGACATTCGAAGAAGAGTTTTTTAAGATTTTGAGCGATTTCGAGATTGAAATCGGCAAAAAACAAATGTTCGATTTCTTTCTGCCGGATTAGCTACCGACGTTCGACCTCTCCGAGGTCGGTTCGGTGGGGCGGCGGTTCGTTGCTACCAACATTTGACCTCTCCGAGGTCAGTCTTAGCCACCAACGTTTGACCTCTCCGAGGTCGGGTTGGGTGGGTCGGTTCGTTGCTACCAACATTTGACCTCTCGGAGGTCAGTCTGATTTAGATACGTTTAACCTGACCGCCTCCCTAAAAATCCGCGCAAATCAGCCCAATCCGTAAAATCCGCGTTGCAAAAATCCGCCTCCCTAAAAATCCGCGCAAATCAGCCCAATCCGTAAAATCCGCGTTGCAAAAAATCCCCGTTCCATGCAAACCCGCTACCCCGGCCTCAGTTCCTTCACCACTGCCCAGAAAGACATCTTCTTCGGGCGCAAGCAGGAGACCCGCGACCTCAGCAATCTGCTCTCGGTGGAGCGCACGGTCGTGTTGTTTTCCAAATCGGGCTACGGCAAAACCTCGCTCTTGCAAGCGGGCGTGATGCCCCTTTTGTACAGTCGCCAGATTGTGCCAGTGCCAGTGCGGTTTGGCACGGACGCGCTCTCGCCGGAGCAGCATTTCAGCATTCAGTTCGACACGGCGTGGCTCAAGTTTTTGGGAAAAACCGAACAGCAAGCCCAGAAACAAGCCCGCGACACTTCGCCGAACGAAACCTTCTGGGAGCAAATCCGCCGATGCCCTTTTGGCGAAGGGAAGCAGCAGTTCACGCCCTTGCTGATTTTCGACCAATTTGAAGAACTGTTCACGCTCTACCCCGACAAGGAAAAACGCACCCGTTTTGTGGCCGAACTCGCCGACCTCGTGCAGGAACGCCTTCCAGAATCCCTCGGCCAAGACCTCTACGAACGCCTCGAACGCGGCGAGATGACCACCACCGAAGTGGCCGCTTGGGAAACCCCGCCGCCGATGAAGTTCATTTTCAGCATCCGCTC
>JBJXFT010000093.1:0-11997 GCA_046155725.1 Saprospiraceae bacterium | reverse complement strand
TTTGATGTTGACGACTTTGCCCGTTTGGGCAGCCGCCACGAGCAGGGAACTTTGGCGGCAAAGGAAGGCGGGGATTTGCAGCACGTCCACGAATTGCGCAGCGCGGGCGGCCTCGGGTTCGGTATGGATGTCGGTGGTAGTGGGGATTTGGAAAGTGCCGCCTATTTTTTGCAGGATTTGGAGGGCCTTTTCGTCGCCGATGCCCGTGAAAGAATCGCGCTTGCTGCGGTTGGCCTTGCGGTAAGACCCCTTGAAAATGTATGGGATGCGCAGGCGTTGGCAGATTTCGTTTACCTGCCCGGCAATGTCGAACGCCATTTGTTCGCCTTCAATGGCGCAAGGCCCGGCGATGAGGAAAAAATTGTCAGAATCAGTATTTTGGAGGCGGGGTAGATTCAACATTGAATGAAGTGATGAAGTTATTAAGTGATGAAGCGATGGAAGCCTCAAAGGTCGAAAGACTAAAAAACATCGAGGCAAAATCTGTCCAAAACCTTTTCTTTGGCGCGGTAATGGCTCCACATCCAATTTCCAAATTCATAGATTATCGTTCATCGTTCATAGTTTGTTTATAGTTCATCGTTCATAGTTCATCCTTCACCAATGAAGTCGCATCTCGAAAGTTTCTTTCAGACCCTCGAACATCAGCAACTCGCGCAGAACGTCCGAATCCCGCCAAAAGCAGAAACCCAACGCTTGGCCGACGCGCTGTTCCTCTTCCTCTTTCCCATGCTCAGCGAAGAGCCAAAGCCCGCACGGGTGCAGTACGCCCTGCTCCGCCACGACCTGATGAAACTGCTCTACCCGCTCACGCAAGACGGCGGCGAATCCGTGTCCACCATTGCCAACGGGTTCTTCGACCAATTGCCGGAGGTGTACGAAATGCTCATCGAAGATGCGCAGGCTTTCTTTGATTTCGACCCGGCAGCCACTTGCACCGAGGAAGTCATTGCTACCTACCCGGGGTTTTACGCCATCGCAAACTACCGCATTTCCAATCTCCTGCACCGCCTGAGCACACCGCTATTGCCCCGCTTTTTTGCCGAGTACATCCACGGCAAAACGGGCATAGACATCCACCCCGCCGCTACCATTGGCCGCTCGTTTTTTATTGACCACGGCACGGGGGTTGTCATCGGCGCCACGGCGCTCATCGGGAACAACGTGAAAATCTACCAAGGAGTCACGCTGGGCGCCTTGCAGGTGGACAAGTCGCTCGCCAACGTGAAGCGCCACCCCACCATCGAAGACAATTGTGTGCTGTACGCCAACTGCACCATCCTCGGCGGGCGCACAGTGGTGGGCCACGACTCGGTTATTGGCGGCAACTCGTGGCTCACGGAAAGTGTGCCGGCCTATTCCGTGGTGCTGCACCAAAGCCAGGTGAAGGTGCGCACACGCCCTTTCGACGAGCCGGTGAACTTTGTGATTTGACACTTTCCTGATTACATTTTACGGTTTAAAATGGCTTGATGCGCCGCCCACACCTGTGGCAGCAGCATCTGCGAGCCATCGTTCACGATGACAAAATCGGCCAACTTCAACTTGTCTGCTTCCGGCAATTGGCCCCGCATTCGCGCCCGCACCTGCTCCTCCGCGAGGCCGTCGCGCTCCATCACGCGCTGAATGCGCAAGTCTTCGGGCGCGGTAACCACAATCAAAAAGTCGAGGTACTGGTGGCTGCCGCTTTCCACCATCAAGGCTGCTTCCTTGAGGGTGTAAGGGCAACCAAGTTCGGCCTGAAACTCGTGCCAATCAAGGCTTTCGGCTTCCACGGCTGGGTGCACGAGCGCATTCAGCGCGGCGAGTTTGGCGGGTTCGGTAAAGGCGATTTTCGCTACATACGGGCGGTCGTACAACCCTTCGGGCGAATAGGCTTCCGGCCCAAAGATGCCGACAATGCCCGCTTGGAGTTCAGGGTCATAGTTCAGCAATTGCTTCGCCCAAATGTCTGCATAGAAAATAGGGATGCCCAGCGCCTCGTGGAAGATGCGGCACACGGTGCTTTTGCCGCTGCCGATTCCGCCCGTGATGCCGACGCGGAGGATTTGATTGGTTATTGTTGATTGTTGATTGTCCACTTTTTCCAGATTCAAATTTAGAATGCCCCACTTTCCTTTTTTTGAAAACACTAAGGGGGTAAGGGACACTAAGACTAAGAGGGGTTTTTGCTGGCGAAGTAGCAACCTAAACGCATCGCCTTTTTTGTTTCAAACTCAAAAAGACAATGCCTCACAAAACCCCTCTCGGCCTTAGTGTCCCTTACTCCCTTAGTGTTTTAAAATTTGTATCGCAGGGTGTTGCGTTTAAAAATTTGAGTCACGCAGTCTTAGATTTTCATCAGAAACGGCAATTGCCGCAAAGCAGTTTTGAAAAAAAGCCAAGTGGGCGGCGCGGACAGCACGCGGAGCGTTTCGCCCAAAGAAGCATCTTCGTCCAAAAAACGGAACACGAGCGGCGCGGGGAGTTTTTGGAAAAGCAGGCTGAAAAAATCCCTGCCCGAAACCGAGCCTTCACGCAGCACGCGCAACATGATGGAATCGAGCGCGCGAAAGCCCCAAGCCGATTGCAAAATGGACGGGTCGGGCGACCCCGTTTGTTCCCAAGCATCCGCGAACGCGCGGAGTTTGCGCTGGGTGCGCAAGAAAGCGTAGCCGCTCGAAGCCTTCACGAACCCGCCCGCCGTGCCGATGTTGATCACCCGGCCTTCGCCCTTTGGCTGGAGTGGCAAATCAGTCATCGGTATCACGCCAAATTCCTCCTCCTCGATGCTGAAATCATTGATTTTCAAAACCTCTGCAATGTAGCGGCGCAGTTCGGCATCGTACACTTCGGCGGGGCAGAGCGCGGGCGAAAACACGGTGAACTCCACCAAAGCGCGGGTTTCTGAAAGGGGCAGGACATACACAAAGCGGGTTTGCCCATGCTGCTCCAGCCGGTAATCCATGAACGTCACCGTAGTCGGGTCAAAGGTTGGAACGGGCGTTTCTATCAGCCAGCCTTTGAAGTGTTGGAGCAAGAAAACGAACGATGAACGATGAACTATGAACGATGAGCCTTTGCCGTCCACTGTTTTGCCAGCTAAAGGCTTGGCGGAGGCGGGGTAGAATGCTGAATTGAAAACCCATTCCCCTTGGAAGTCGCCCGCGTCGGTTTTCACGATTCCGCTTTGCGGGTCTATGTCGAGGATGTTGGCGGTGACTCGCTGCACGTTGGGGCATTTGTCCAATTCAGTTTTTGCCCAGTTGTAAAAATCCAGCCCGCGCACGATATGGTAGCGGTAGGGCGCGATGTCCAAAATTTTTTGAAAATTCTCGCCAAAAAACTGGCATTGCTTCCATGTTTTGTGGACGACGGGCGGGAGCGGCTCGCCCTCTTTTGCCCAAAAACACCAAGTGCGGTCGTTGCGCGATTTGTCGTCGCGGTCAATCAGCACGATTTTTTTGTCCTGAAAAAAAGGCCGCCGGGCGCACTCCAGCGCAAGTGTGAGGCCAGCGAGGCCAGAGCCGGCGAGGAGAATGTGGCACTTGTCGGAAGGTGCGGATAGGGTAGGGGGTAGCACAGATTTTCAGTCTTTGACTTGGGCGGGGAAGTGTTTTTTCATCAAGGGCTTCCACTGGGGGAGCGCGCGGAGGGGGGCGAGGTCTATATCATTTTGCAGCCGGTCATAGTCTTGAAACCCTTTTTTGCAGGCATCTTCCAGATGCCACCATGCCTGCTCGGTTTGCTGCCTGCGAGCGAAGAGGCAGGCTAGCCCGACGTACACGTCCGCAAAATCCGGGGCGAGTGCCAATTCTTCCCGATAGGCTCGCTCGGCATCTTCCAAACGATTTATTATCAGGTACATATCGCCCAAGATGATTTTGAAGCCAACAAATTTTGGAGCAAAGGAAATGGCTTTCAATATCATCGGTTCGGCATCGGCGTAGCGTTCCAGTTCTTTGTAAACCAAGAAAAGGTTTACAAAAGCAATGGCATCAGTCGAATCAAGTTGAACGACTTTTTTGAATTGCTGCTCCGCCTCGGCATAACGGCGCGTTTCAAGGTAAACACCTCCCAGGTTGCCGTAGGCACTGGCGTAGGTCGAATCGAGTTGAATGGCGTTTTTGAATTGCTGTTCCGCTTCGGCATAGCGGTGGGTGTCGAAGTAAACCAACCCTAGGTTATGGTAAGCAGCGGCATAGGTCGAATCGATTTGAATTGCTGTTTTGAATTGGTGTTCTGCTTCGACATAGCGGCGGGTATCGTAGTAAATCAACCCCAAGTTGCTGTATACAAATTCAGCGGTCGAATCGAGTTCTATGGCTTTTTTGAATTGCTGCTCCGCCTCAGCATTGCGGCGGGTGTTGTAGTAAACCAACCCCAGGTTGTTGTAGGCAGTGACATAGGTCGAATCGAGTTGGATGGCTTTTTTGTATTGCGGCTCCGCCTCGGCATATTTGTTTTGGTGGCCGAAATAAACTCCCCAATAAACGCAGACCAACGCAGAATTGGAATCCAGTCGGCTTGCCTGTTCTAAATACGGCTTTGCACGGTCGAACTGTCTGTATTTATCGGAAAACAAATGAACCATATCGATACGGGGCAATACCCAAGAAGGATGCAACTCTATCGCCCGCCGGGCATACTGCTCCGCCGAATCAGGTTGGAGGAGATTGTATGCAAACACGCTGCTCATCTTCCAATATGCCTGGGGCATTTCCGCCTGCCATTGGAGGGATTGGCGGAATTGGGCCAAGGCCTGTTCGCCGAGTTTTTTGTCGGGGTTTCGGCTCGACATAGCCAACAGATAGCCTTTGAAAAAATGCAGCCTTGACTGCAAAACGGGGTACATATAGTGTTCCGCTCCCAGCAATTCTGCAGCCCTTTCGAGGTAACGAGGGTAGGGCAGGTATTTGTCCACCCTTGTTTTTTTGGAAAGGTTCCCTTCACTAAAATCTGTTTTCAGCCACTTGTTCATCACCTGCTGCGCATCATCCTGCAAAGCTGCTGCATAACTTCTTTTCAAAAAACCATGCAACGGTGCAAGCCTCGGCTCCGCCGCAAGCGTAGTGTAAAACCCTTCGGCGCAATTGTCGGCAGGTTCCAAAAAGCGTTTTTCTTTCAGAGCCAATTTGAAGGCGAAGTATTTTTTGACGATACTCGAATCCAAGTTTGCCAGCACCTCTTCCTCCAAGCCTTTGCCCTCGGTCGAGGCGAAAAAGGCCATCTGCTCCGACTTGAATTTTTGCAGGTTCGCCAGTATACCTGCATTGACTGTGGCCAGTCGCTCTGCTTTGTTGCCCAGCACCATCGGCATCTGGCTTTGCGGCGCAGCCTCGACAGTCACGTGGTCTTCAAGGTAGCGGTCTATTTCTGAAAGAGAAATCGAGCCGTCGGCATTCTTGTCGGCCAGGCCATAGAGCGCGTCCACCAAGTGATAGGAAAAAACGCCGCGCCCGCCGCCCCACTGCTCACCTTCCAGACTGAACTCGTTGGGCTGGCAGGAGAGGATTTTTACCTCGTTGGCGTATTGCTTGGCCAAGTTGGCGGCGGTGGCCTGTGCGCCGCCGATTTGGCTGCCGGCCAATTTTCCTGCATGGCAGGCATCGGTGACGACCACGACTTTGGCCTTGTTCTGCACCGAGAGCGTGGTGACGATTTCCTGTAAAAATGCCAGCGAGTAAGTGCCGCCGCCCATGTACACCCGCGCTGGCGCATCCCAGCAAAGCAGAAAGCCGGGCTGCGAGATGGTCTTTCGTTCCACGTCGCCATGTCCGGAGAAGTAGATGATGGCCTGGTCGCCTTCTTTGCTTTGCTCCAACAGCCAGTCAAAAGCAGCCGCTATCTGCCCGGCGGTGGCCTGCTGGTTGATCAGCATTTGCAGGTGGTCTTTGTCGAGGCTGCCACCCGCAGGCGAGTGCAAGAAGTTGGCAAACGCTTCGGCATCCTTGTTGGCGAAGCGCAGGTCGGGGATGGCGGGGTCCTGGTAGTCAGAGATGCCGATAACTACGGCGCGGGTAGCCGATTGGGCAAACCAAATGCCGTCCTGAGTGCTCTGGGTGGGTTTTTCTTTGCCGCTGGTTTGGCCGTTTGCCAGAAAAGGAACTAAGAGCAGCAGCAGGGAGAACAGCAGTCTTGTCATGGCCTGATTTTTTGATTTGAGTTATGTGGAGTGGGTAAAATGCCGGAGGACAAAAAGATACAACGCTGAACTATCGCAGGCGTAGCCGCTGTGCGCTGAACAGAACTTTTGTGAGAGAACCCCCAATTTGACAACTTTTGAGAAGTTGTCAAATTTTCACTACCTCCCAAACCCAATCCCCCGCCGCACAAACAGATTCAACTTATCCTTGTCAAACGTGAACGTAGCCACATCGTCCAAGCGGAGTGTGTGTAGTTCGGGTTCTTCGTTGATGCGGGCGGCAGAGGCGCGGAGGTTTTGGTTTTTGATGGCCTCCATCACCACTTGGCGCACCGTGCGGGCATTCCCAAAGTATTTGTCGCGGAACTGATGCAGGAACACCATGTACTTGCCAAGGTGTTCGCGGGCTTCCTCCTCCACCTGATATTTTTCCTGCCGGAACATGTAGAGCGCGATTTCCAAAAGTTCTTCGGGCGAATAATCCTCAAAGCGCAGCACCTTGTCGAAGCGACTGGCAAGGCCGGGGTTGGCTTTGAGGAAGCCGTCCATATTTTCAGGATAGCCCGCTACGAACACGAAGAATTCACCGCGCCGATCTTCCATGCGCTTGAGCAAAGTCTGAATGGCCTCGTCGCCAAAATCGCCTTGCGTTCCGCGAGAGGCGGCGGCACTGAGCGCGTAGGCTTCGTCAATAAAAAGCACGCCGCCGATGGCTTCTTCGATGCGCTCGGCGGTTTTGATGGCCGTTTGGCCCACGAACCCAGCCACCAAACCTTGCCGGTCGGTCTCGACCGTATGGCCGCGTTCGAGCACGCCAAGGGCTTTGTAAATCTTAGTCAGGATGCGTGCCACGGTGGTTTTCCCCGTGCCGGGGTTGCCGACAAAAACGGTGTGGAGGTAAAAACGCCCCAGCACGTCGCGCCCGCTTTCGCGGTAAAAGCGCACGAGGTCCACCAACTCTTTTATGTCGCGCTTGATGCTTTGCATCCCAATGAGGCTGTCAAGTTCGTGAAGGGCAGCGGCGAGTTGTTTTTCGTCCACCGGGATGTTGGGCAAAGTCTTCTTGCGCGACACCTGCACTTTCTCCACGTCTTCGCGGAGCGCCACGGTGAGGGCTTCGGGGCTGAGGTTGCGCACATTGGGCATGGCCATGAGGCGCAGGCCGAGTTGGATTTTGGTTTTGTCAATGAGGTCGTGGACAAAGCGGGCATTGCCAAAAGCGCGGTCGCGGGAGCGGAACGCCTCGGTGATCAGTTCGTCCACCAAGTCTTTGGCTTCTTTGGCGAGGTTGATTTCTTTGTCGTTGGTGGCGTAGTCGGCTATTTTGGAAAGCTCTTGTGGGAGATAGTCGGCAAAATCGAAACTGAGTTTGAAACGGCTCCGGAGGCCGGGGTTGGAGTCGAGGAACGTTTTCATTTCCTTGGGGTAGCCCGCCACGATGATGGCAAGGTCGCCGGGGCCGTTGGAAAGTTCGCGCACGAGGATTTCGACGGCTTCGCGGCCAAAGTCTTTGCTGTCTTCGGGGCTGCGGGCAAGTGCGTAAGCTTCGTCAATAAAGAGTACGCCGCCCCGCGCCATCTCAATGGCATCTTTGACCTTGGGGGCCGTTTGGCCGATGTACTCTCCCACCAGGTCGGAGCGGTCTACTTCATGGACGTGGCCTTTGGTGAGGAGGCCCATCTTTTTGTAGAGCCGGCCCATCATTTTCGCCACGGTGGTTTTGCCGGTGCCGGGGTTGCCGATGAAGACCGAGTGCACGTTGATGCCGTCTTTTTCGGCGAAGCCTTTTTCTTTCCGCAGTTGGAGGAACTGGATGTACTGGGCGTGCTCGCGGACTTTGATTTTGACATCGGCAAGGCCGATGAGCGCGTCGAGTTTTGCCAGCACCTCCTCGAAGGTCTCGGTGTCTTCGGGTTCGGGTTCGAGGAAAACTTGTGTGCCTTTTTCGGGCAGATAGACGGGGTGGGTGCCGTAGTCCCACTCTTCGCCCACATCGAAGGGCATGACGGCGAGGGTTTGGTCCATGAACACGACCTCGGCGGTGTAGCGGTCGCGCCGCCACGAGCCTTTCACGTTGGACCCCCAACCGGCGGTGATTTTCACGCCATCGTCGCCTTTTTGCACTCCGTGGAGGCGCACCACTTGGCCTTTTAGTTCGCGGGCGTTGTTGTAGAATTTGATGAACACCTCGCATTGCCAGGCCTTGCTGACCAAGATGTTTTTGAGCAAAACCTCGGCGTACACGTAGCGGGTTTCTTCGCCGTTGAACCGTTTGAGGTAGTTGCGCTCGAATTCGGGCGTGTCGTCGTAGGGTCCCTCGTACATTTTGAGCGAGGCGATCTTGCAGTACGGGTTGTCGCCGGGGCGGATGGCGCGGCCCGCGTCTTCGACGTGGAAGTTTTTGGAACCAACTTTTTCGCCCTCTATCCAGGCCTCCCACACGTACGCGCCTTTTTTCCAAAACACGCCTTCCTGCTTGTTGCCCCATCCTTCGCGGATGTAGCCCACTGGGTCGAACTTGCTGACTTTGCGCTGGAATGGCAGGATGCAGACTTCTTTGCGCTGTTTTTTGACGGTGTAGCAGCGGAGTTCGACGTTGACCTCCCAATCGTCGAGGTCGAATTGTTTGTTGTGAAACGCGAGTTCGGCGTAGATGTAGGAGGTCTCCAAGCGGTCGAACACTTGGCGGTATTTCTTCTTGTTGTCGGCCAGCCATTCGGTGGACGAGTAGATTTTTATCTCCTTGAACTTCCAGTTTTTGTGTTCAGGAGCGTCGTTCAGCACAAGCGGTGAGTTGATATCAAAATCCATAGCGAGGCAAATATGGGAAGTCTGCCGCAAACAACGGCAGTTTTGAGGAATGAAATGCGGAAAGCCGTTCCGAGCGGCTCTGGGGCAGCGTTCCGGGGAAACATTTTTTGAGAAAGAACCAACCGCAATGGGCAATCTTTGTGTCAACAAGAAAAACAATTTGCGCATGAAAAACTTTGCCATCACGCTGCTCCTTGCTCTTTCCTCTACGGTGCCATGCCTCGCGCAAGACAATGACCCGCTCGACACGCCGCCACCGCGCTTGATTGTGCAGACGGGCATTGGGCTGCAATGGTTTTCGGAAGTCTACAAACTTTCCAGCGTCTCGGCAGAAAGGCCGCTTGGGCACTATTGGCATGTCGGCCTGCAGGGCAGTTTTTATTTTCAAAACAATGAGGACATTTTCTACTCCCGCGAGTTTTTGGGCGGTTATGAGGTTGGCGTGTTTTCCAAATATTTCCTGCACGGGCGGTTTTCGGGGCGGAAAACCGGGCTGTACCTGGGGCCTGAAATCCGCTTCGGCACACGCCGTTTCCAAACCGCATTTGTCAACGTGTTCCCGCCGCCGCCCGAACCCCCATACATCGCGCACAAAGAAAAGGTCACCAAAATCCTTTTGCGCTGGGGCGTACAGTGGCAGTTCGGCCATGCCAACCTCGAAATCGCGGCACCCTTCGGCATGGAAAGCTACAACTCAACCGAGGCATACTCGGCCAATGGCGATAGAAAGCATTTTGTGATATTGCCCACGCTGCAAATGGGGCTTGCTTTTTAGATTGGGTTCTCTGCAAAACAAAAAAATTGGTCGCAGACAAAAAAAATTATCCGGGCAGACGACTGATTTGATTTCTCCCACAAATTTTGTGAAACAGATTTTTGACGGGTTGGCTTGAATTTTGCAAAGCAGATTGACCTGCGAGATATTTGGATTTTGAAAAACAAGCCCGCTCTGCTGCGACACTGGCGAGGGGCTTGAAACGAAAATTTAATCTGCCGGGGTTGTTTATCTGGAATCAAGGCCTCTATGTTTGCACCATGATTTCTAACACAGTTCAGTTCGCCGCTTGTTGTTGTTGCTGTCCGCGCCCGGTCTTCCGAAGCGGCTGCAATTCGATTTTGGCGAACTAAAAAGTAGAAATTCAAACGTTCGACAAAAAAGACATTCAGCATAAAACGCCCTTCGGAGATACCTCCGAAGGGCGTTTGTTTTTCATCAACCATCAACCTTTATCAACCTGCTCTCATGACTTTCACCGCATTTCAATTCGCCGCTTGTTGTTGCTGTTGCTGTACCGCCCCGTTTACCGAGGAGGCTGCAACTGCTTTTGGGCTGCGCGATTGCGCATGAAATTCAAAAGCATTTTTGCAAAAAGCCCTTCGGTACGCACACCGAGGGGCTTTTTGTTTTTCATCTCCAGAAGCGGCACTTTTTAAAAAGTGTCACTGCTACAATCCCGTTGCTCATGAATTTTTCGGCACAAATAATCCTCGAAGTAGAAGCCCAGTTGCGAAGTCGAACCGACCGAAGCCCGCTCGCCGCGCTCGCTTGGCTGGCCGAGCGCTTCGCCGGACAGGCCGTGTTCAGCACCAGTTTTGGCATCGAAGACCAGGCCATCAGCCACCTGATTTTCTCCCAAAAAATCCCCATCCGCGTTTTCACGCTCGACACTGGCCGCAATTTCCCCGAAACCTACTCCACCTGGTCGCGCACCCTCGAACGCTACCGCCAGCCCATTGAGGCTTATGCTCCCCAAGCCGCCGCGCTCGAAACGTTTTTGGCTGAAAAAGGCCCCAACGCCTTCTACGAATCCGTCGAAAACCGCAAGCAATGTTGCCACATCCGCAAGGTCGAGCCGCTCGGTCGCGCACTGCAAGGCCAGCAACTCTGGGTCACCGGCATCCGCGCCGAACAATCGCCCAACCGCCACGACATGGCCCCGCTCGAATGGGACGCGGCGCACCAACTCCTCAAATTTCACCCGCTCTTCGACTGGACTTTTGACCAAGTGCGCGACTACGTTCGGCAGCACAACATCCCGTACAACCCACTGCACGACAAGGGTTTTGTCAGCATCGGCTGCGCCCCCTGCACCCGCGCCATCCAGCCGGGCGAAGATTTTCGGGCAGGCCGCTGGTGGTGGGAAGACCAGTCAAAAAAAGAATGCGGCCTCCATGCTGGAATGATGAATGATGAATTAGGAATGATGAATCACGCGACACAGCAGATACTCCAAGAGTGAAACCGTCCCATTCATCACCTTCCACCGAAGCCAAACTTGGCCCCCGACTCATCATTTATCATTCATCATTCATCATTGACTCATGAATTATCTCGACCACCTCGAAGCCCAATCCATCCACATCCTGCGTGAAGTTGCGGGCCAGTTCGAGCGCCCCGCGCTGCTGTTTTCTGGCGGCAAGGATTCCATTGTGCTAGTCAAATTGGCCGAAAAGGCCTTCCGCCCCGGCAAGTTTCCTTTCCCGCTCGTCCATGTGGACACGGGCCACAACTTCCCAGAAGTCATCGAATACCGCGACAAACTGGCCGCCCAGTTGGGTGAAAAACTCATCGTCCGCAAAGTCGTGGACACCATCCGGCGGCAGGGCTTGACCGACGGCTCAGGCAAGTACCCCAGCCGCAACGCCCTGCAAACCAACACCTTGCTCGAAGTCATAGAAGAGTTTGAATTTGATGCCTGTATCGGTGGCGCTCGGCGAGACGAGGAGAAAGCCCGGGCGAAAGAGCGCATTTTCAGCATCCGCGACGAGTTCGGCTCTTGGGACCCCAAGCGTCAGCGCCCCGAACTTTGGGACACCTACAACGGTGCCGTCCGCAAGGGCGAAAACGTCCGCGTGTTCCCCATCAGCAACTGGACCGAACTCGATGTGTGGAACTACATCCGCCGCGAAAATATCGAACTGCCCGACATCTACTTTTCCCACAGCCGCGATTGCGTAGTCACGCCCGGCGGCCAGTTGCTCGCCATCACGCCCCACATCCGCCTCGACCCGGAGGACGTGACCTCCGTGCGCGACGTGCGCTTCCGCACCGTCGGCGATGC
>JBJXFT010000087.1:0-6923 GCA_046155725.1 Saprospiraceae bacterium | reverse complement strand
GAATCCGCCAGAATCGCATAGCCGTACACCCCGGAAAACAAAATGGTAGGGTTGCTGCCATCCAAGTTGGCGACGTACAGGTTTTCCAGATTCACTTCGTAGAAATACATTTTGTTGTTGGCCGGGTCGAGGCTGATGGCGCGCATTTGGCCGCCTGAAATGTTCACCAGACCAATTTCCTGAGAAGAGCCGTCGAGGTTTGCCCGTGATACGTTGCCGAGGTCGTCCACCCAGTACACTTTTCCGGCAGCAAGGTCCAGGGCGATGCCGTAGGGGTCAGTGAGATTGCTGACAATGGCCTCTAAGTTAGTACCGTCCAGATTGCAGCGCCAGATATTTCCAGTCCCGGTCACTTCAAAATCGCTGAAGTAAATTTTGCTGTTCACATCGTCGTAAGCGATACCAGCGCCTGCTTTGCCATTGATGTCAAGCACCGGGGTAACAGTGCCAGAACCGTCAACAGGCATTTTATTGATAAAGCCCGTACCGTACTCGATGAAGTACAATTCCTTGACAACCGGTGCGCCGCCGACCATGATATCCTTCAATACGGTCGTTTGCCCTACCGCGCTGATGGCAGTCAGGGAGACCGTGTACGTGCCCGGAGTATTGTACTGGAAAGTTGGGTTTTGCTGGCTTGAAGTCGAGGCGGCCGCATCGCCAAAGGTCCACAGATAGGAACTTGCCCCTTTGGAGGCATTGGTAAATTGCACCGGGGTTGTGTTCAGCAGCGCGTTTTCATTTTCCACGGTGAACGAACAGGCGGGCTTTACCGTAATCGTGGCATTGGAAATCGTGGTGCCGCCCGCCCCTGTGGAACTCAGGCTTACGTTGAAAACAGCCGAAGTCTGATAGGATTTTGAAGGGGAAACCTCCGTGGAGGTAGTGCCGTCGCCAAAACTCCATTTGAAGGAGGTGGCGTTGTCGGAGTTGTTCGTAAACTGGATTACTTCGTCCACCACAACGCTTGTGCTGCTGGAAGTAAAAGCCGCGCTGGGCTTGATGGGGTCGTCTGTTTTTTTGCAGGCATTGAACAAAACGCCTGCGGCAAGGATAGAGAGGAGAAGGAAACGTTTGGCTAGCATATTGAAACTGTTTTAGAAAATTAATACCCCGGGTTTTGTGTCATGCCGGGATGGTTATTTGAAAGCAACTCACTCAATGGGATTGGAAACAGGGTTTGGTTGACGTTGGTCACGGTTTGCAACACATCCACCGCACGGCCAGTCCTGACCAAATCAAACCAGCGATGACCTTCATAAGCCAGTTCGAGCCTACGCTCTGTTTCGATGGCCGTCAACAAATCGGCGTGTGTGTTGGCCAAGGTGTTCGGAAGGCCAGCGCGGTCGCGGACGACATTCAAATCGGCTTTGATGGCTTGAATGGCGCCGTTGCTTTGCGCCAAGGCTTCTGCCCGAATCAGGTACATTTCGGCCAAGCGGGTCACAATCACGTTGTCGCTGCCCGTGCTGAGGTCGTCGTATTTGATGACGTAGGGCAAGGTGCCGGCGTAGGCAATGGTGGCGGCAAAGCGGTCGTCGGAAGGGGTGTACTGGCTGATGAGCTCGTCGGAAGGGGCGACCTCTCGCCGGCCATTCAGCGTTAGGGGAAAATTGTATTCGGCAATCCGATTGCGGTCAAGTGGGGTAAAATCAATTTCAAAAATGGACTCTGCAGTTTCCTCATCCGAAAAAATGCTGCTGTAGGAGCCCATCAGGTCATATTCGCTCCCGTCAATCAAATCCGAAGCGTGGGCAATGGCTTTGGCATAATCCTTTTGATACAGCGCGACGCGGGCCAGCAAAGCGGTGGCGGCGTGTTTGGAAGCCCGGGTTTTGACGCTGCTGGAAGCGGGCAGGTGAATGGCGGCAAATTCGAGGTCTCGAACAATCTGTGCGTTCACTTCGCTCACCGGGTCTCGGGGAACGTTTATGTTTTCCACCCCAATGGTCGGGCTTGTCCGAATCGGGATGCCGCCGAAGTAATTGAGCAGGTTGAAATGGTTGAGCGCGCGGATGAAATACAATTCCCCCAGCGCCTTGTCTTTTTCTGCCTGGCTCATGTCGGCGATGTTCGGCACCTGAGCGATGACGTTGTTCGCCACATTGATGCCGTCGTAAATCGCGCTCCAGATTCCGTCCACCGATTCGTTTTCGGGGAGCATGGCGTTGTTGTCCACCTCCGCATAATTTGTAGACGTGGCATTGGGCGGATGCACCAGGTTGTCGCCCGCGAGGTCGGAAAAAATCAAGTAGGTGCGACCGTAGTAACTCAGGCTTTGCAAGCCGGAGTACGCGCCGAGGATCCCGCGCTCGATACCGTTTTTGTCTTTGAATGCCTCGCTGGCCGGGATGGAACTTTGCGGCGCCACGTCCAACACATCGCAAGCGGATACGAGCCATGCCAGGCTAAAAAACAGGACTATTTTTTTCATTTTCAAAAAGTTAGGTTGAACCCAAAAGTGTAACTGCGTACCTGTGGAAAGGTAAAAAAGTCGGTGCCGATTACCGCGTTGTCGTTGCCACGATAGTTCACCTCGGGGTCAAGGCCCGTGTAATTGGTAAACGTGAGCAGGTTTTGCGCGCTGGCGTACAATCGTAAATTTGAAACCCATTTTCCAATGGCCCGGCTTTTGGGGATAGAATAGCCGAGCGTCATGTTTTTCAGGCGCAAGTACGAGCCATCTTCGATAAAGCGCGAGGAAACCCGCTTGTTGGAAGCGGCGCGAACCTGGTCATTCGTGGCGTCCGGGATGTCGGTGATGTCGCCTGGTCTTGTCCAGCGCCGATTCACGGCGGCCAATTGGTTGTCGCCGCCTTGCAAGGATTCCAAAAACAAACGCGAGCCGTTGAACACGTCGTTGCCGTACGAGCCTTGGAAAAATAGGCTCAGGTCAAAACCTTTGTAGCCCAATTGATTCGTGATGCCGCCGATAAAATCCGGGTGTGGGTTGCCGACTTTGGTCCGGTCTGCCGTGGTCAGTTCCCCATCGTAATTGTTGTCCTTGTATACGATATCCCCCGTGGATGGATCCACGCCCAAGGATTCGTAACTGTAAAAAATGCCGATGGCCTGGCCTTCTTCGATGCGGTTGCTGCCGCGCCCAAGATCGTCGATAGCTTGGCCCTTGTAGAGTTTAAGGACTTTGTTTCGGTTGGCGGAGAAGTTGATTCGAGTAGTCCAACTGAGCGCCCTGCCCGATAAGTTTTCGGTGGTCAGCGAGAGTTCGATGCCTTTGTTTTCCACTTCGCCGATGTTCTCGGTAATCACGCTGAACCCCGAACTGGGGGGCAGTGGGCGGCTCAGCAGCAGGTCTTTGGTTTTTTTGCTGTACACATCTGCTGTGAGCAGTACGCGGTTTTCCCAAAGCCCGAGGTCAATGCCCAAGTCCAATTGAGCCGTGGTTTCCCATTTCAGATCTGGATTGGGGATGTTGCTGGGGTAAATGCCGGGCTGGTCGCCGTAGGACGTGACACCGTACAGTTCGGAATACAAAAAAGCGGGGATATCGTCATTGCCCGTGAGGCCAAAACTCGCCCGGATTTTCAGTTCGGAAATGGCCCTGGATTTCAGGAATTTCTCCTGCGAAATCCGCCAGCCCGCCGACACCGCCGGGAAAAAACCGTTGCGGTTGTTTTCCCCAAAACGCGACGAACCGTCGAGACGACCCGAGAATGTGAGCAAATATTTGTTGTCAAAATTGTAGTTCGCCCGACCCAAAAAGGAACGCAAACCATTGTCCGAACCGCTCGAACTGGCCGAGACAATCGTGGCGGCGGAGTTGATATACTGCAAACTTGGGTCGGCAAAATCCTGCCCACGGATAAACGAATTGCGGTTTTGGTATTTTTCAAAACTGTAGCCCCCGAGGAATTCCAGCTTGTTTTTCCCAAAATCCAAAAGGTAGCGCAGCGTATTGTTCGACACCAGGTTCAGCACGTTGGAATATGTTTCAAAACCCAGCCCGTTGTACTTCGCACCCTGTACGGTTTTGATGGATTCGTAAGCGTGCTCGCGAAAATTCAGAAAGTCCACGCCCCATTTTGTGGAAAAAGTCAGGCCGGGAATGATTTTGTAATCCGCGTAAACATTGGCCACAGAGCGGTAGGAGAAATTCTCGTTGATAGCCTCGTTGGCAATCGAAACTGCGTTGGAATATGGGCCTTCCTGATTGTAGGAGCCGTCTTCGTTGTACACCGGGAAAATGGCGGGCGTTGAAATGCCGTTCGGCAACGGGCCGTGCAGCGACTGGTCGCCTTCGATGCGGTTGGTTTTGGCGTACGAAAGCCCGATGCTCGTGCCCACGGTCAGTTTGTCGCTCATCCGATGGTCCACGTTCACGCGGCCGTTCAGCCTGCGATAGTCAGAACCAATCACGATGCCTTCTTGCTGGAAAAAATTGCCGCTCAGGAACACCCGGGTTTTTTCGTTGCCGCCGGAGGACGAAAGTTCGTAGTTCGCAATGGGCGCGGTTCTGAAAATCACCTCCTGCCAATTGACATTGGTTGGCGGGTTGCTGATTTCGGCTTCCGAAAAAACAGCCGTGCCCGCGAGGTCATTCCGGTACAGCATCCAATCGCGCGCGTCGATCATTTCCAGCGTCCGCCAAGTTTGTTGAATACCGTAGTAGGCATTGAAATTGATAACAGCCTTTTGGTTTTTGCCGCGCTTGGTCGTGATCAATACCACCCCGTTGGAAGCCCGTGCGCCGTAAATCGCCGCCGATGCCGCGTCTTTCAAAATGCTGACGGATTCGATGTCGTTCGGGCTGAGGTCCGACAAAGCGTTGATGCCCTGGCCTTCGTAACCCACTTGCGCAAAATCGCCCGTGGTGACTGGGATGCCGTCAATGATGTACATCGGCTGGCTCGAACCGCCGATGGAACTCACGCCCCGGATTCGCACGGAATTTGCCGCGCCGGGCGTACCTGAATTTTGCACGATTTGCACCCCGGCGGCCTGCCCTTGCAGGATTCCGTCCACCGAACTGACCGGGATGTTTTTTAGGTTTTCGGAATGGATGCTCCCGACCGCGCCCGTCAGTAAGGCTTTTTGCTCCACGCCATAACCCACTACGACTACTTCCGAAAGATTGTTCAGGCTCGATTGCAGCACCACATCCACTACGCTGCGGGTGCCGATTTCGACGCGCAATTTTTCGTAGCCAATCAGGGAAAATTCGAGTGCGGTAGCCCCGTTGCTGATTTGGAGGGAATATTTTCCGTAGAGGTCGGTCCTTGTTCCGTTGGTGGTGCCCGCTTCGATGACGCTGACCCCGATCAAGGGCTCGCCTTCGGCGGAAAGCACTTGGCCGCTGATGGTTTTGTCAATATTGTAAACAGAGAAGGAAGGGGCTGCAACCGCAGCATTGAAAAAAAGCGAAAAGAGGAAAAGCCATCCCCAGGTTTGCGATGGGCGGTTCTTACGTTTTGTCATGGGTAGCATAATTCAGTTGTGCCTTAATCTTGTCGGTGACGGGCCGAGCAAATGTATAAAACTGGCAGATTTCTAAAATAACAAAGTAGAATTCTTAGACTTTGGACACCTTCGGTGCCCAAAATAGTTGAAGTTCTTTGAAAAAGCAGAACCGTGTGTCCATCTTGGTTGTATGAAAAACGACAATCAGACACTCCAGTTCTGCCAAGCCCTTTTAGGTTTTGGGGTCAGTCGCCGTCGGGCGATGACAAATTTGGTGATGGGTCTTTCGGCGCACGAAGGTGCCAGGTGTCCTGTTGAGTTGAGCGAGAGTGAGTTTTTTCACTATCACTACAGCAACATCGGCAAGATATTGGATAGCATGTGCTGTCGATTGCCTGCGGACAGTTCCTCAAAGGTACTGAGTGCTACGCTAACGGCCTTGTTGAGGCCGTTTTTTCCCCCACCGCGCCGCCTGTCGATCGGTACGCCCTTTTATGCGTTCACGAGCGACACAACCAAGTTGGTCAAGCCGCACTCGCCTTGTCTGAAGGGCCGAGGCTACGTTCAGGCCGCGAACAACGTGATCGCAGGCAACCGCCCCCTGAGCGTGGGCTATCCTTTGGCTGTGACCCATTTGGGGTTGGGCGAAGCGGGCTGGTGCCCACCGTTGAGCATGGTGATGCTGGAAATTGAAGGCGATCCCACAGTGGTTGCAGTAGCACAGGTCAAGGCGCTGATGGAGGCCCCGGAGTTGCCCTCCGGGGCTGAACTGTGCCTGGAGCGGGCCGATTCGGGCTTTGGCAAAGCAGCCTTTTTGTCGCCTTTATACGACTTGAGCAACCTGGTGAGCATCGTTCGGCTACGGCAGTCCATGCGGGTATGGTCGCCGTCCGAGGCGGCATCCGGCAAGGGCGCACCCCCGGTTTACGGCGAAAAACATTACCTGTCGGCGGCTTCGGGCGAAAAAAAGTATCATCGCACAGATAAAAAGACCGGGGTCAAAACGGCAAAAACGGTTTGCCAGCGATCCATTGTGGACAAAAAAGCCGACGATATGGCCCAATACAAAGCCACGTTGGGCAACGGGCGCCAGGTAAGCATTTGCTTGCTGCGCTGGAATCCCGCCCAACGCGGGACTGCGCTCCAAAAAGGGGTACTCCATGAAGAAAAAAACTTTCGACGTGGTACAAGTCCAAGTCCTTGACCAGGTCACCCAAAAAACCGTTTTTGATCGGCCTTTGTTCCTAGCCATCAGCGGGAAGCGCAAAGGCGAGGTGGCAACCCAAGAAGCTCAACAGCAGTACCGCGAACGCTATGATGTTGAACCCTACTACCGTTTTGCACAGCGCAGCCTCTTGCTCGACAAACTTCAGACCCCCGAGCACGACCACCTGCAACAATGGCTCAGGATCGTACAAATCTCAACCTGGCTCCTTTTTGTGGCCAGAAACGAAACCGTGATCGACTGCCAAAAATGGCAGCGGTACTTGCCCAAAAACCAGTAC
>JBJXFT010000079.1:0-3808 GCA_046155725.1 Saprospiraceae bacterium | reverse complement strand
GTCCGTGCCGGATTCCCCGCCGGAGTGCTCAACCTCGTGACGGGCATGGACGCGCCCACCATCGGCAAAGTGCTGACCGATAGCCCGGTGGTGCGCAAGGTCTCCTTCACGGGCAGCACCGAGGTGGGCAAACTGCTCATGCGCCAGAGCGCCGACACGGTAAAAAAAATCTCGCTCGAGCTGGGCGGCAACGCGCCCTTCATCGTGTTCGACGATGCCGACTTGGACGCTGCGGTGGACGGGGCCATCGTCGCCAAATACCGCAACGCAGGTCAGACCTGCGTGTGCGCCAATCGGATTTTTGTCCAAAATGGCGTGTACGAAGAGTTTTTGGAAAAATTCACCGCCGCCGTGCTGCGGCAAAAAGTGGGCCCCGGCACCGAGCAGGGCGTGAACATCGGCCCGCTCATCAATGCCGAAGCCCTCGAAAAAGTGCAGCGGCTGGTGAACAACGCCACGCAAAAAGGCGCGCGGATCGTGACGGGCGGCCAAGCCTTGCATGGCACTTTCTTCCAGCCGACCGTGCTGGCCGACGTGGACGCGGGCATGGACATTATGCACGAAGAGATCTTTGGCCCGGTGGCGCCGATCACCCGCTTTTTTGACGAAGAAGAAGTGGTCAAAATGGCAAACGACACGCCATACGGACTGGCCGCCTATTTCTATGGGCGCGACATCGGGCAGGTTTTCCGCGTAGCCGAGAGCCTCGAATACGGCATGGTGGGCGTGAACACGGGCATGGTGGCTACCACCGTCGCACCCTTCGGCGGAGTGAAAGAAAGCGGCATCGGGCGCGAAGGCTCGAAGTATGGTTTGGAGGATTTTTTGGAAACGAAGTACATTTGTTTGGCGGGAATTTGAAACGCGCCTGCCTACCGTCAGGCAGGGATTGCGCGGATGAGGCAGATTTGCGCGGATCATTCTCGTAGCAGTAGGCAGTAGCAGTAGCAGTTCACCGGGGCAGTCCGCACCTTCTCGCCCTCTCGCCCTCTCGCCCCTCTCACCCTCTCACCCTCTCACCCTCTCACGTCTCTCACGTCTCTCACGTCTCTCACGTCTCTCACGTCTCTCACGTCTCTCACGTCTCTCGCCCCTCTCACCCTCTCACGTCTCTCACCCTCTCACCCCCTCTCACCCTCTCACACACTATGGAACCTCAGCATCTAATTTCCATGAAAGCCGCTTTGCAAGCAAAGCGGATGCCGCTCTACCACAACATTGTGCGCTGGGTGTGGCGCTTGGTTTTGGGCGGCACGGCTGCCCTTGCGCTCCTGTTTTTGGTCATAAGCATGATGGCCATTCCCTCGTTCCGCGAATTGGAAGACCCCTCCTCGGCGGTGGCGAGCGAGGTGCTGGGCAGCAACAACGAGTTGCTGGGTCGTTTTTTTGTCGAAAACCGCGTGCCAGTGCCTTTCGAAGACCTCAGCCCGCACCTCGTCAGCGCGCTCATCAGCACCGAGGATGTGCGGTTCCGGGAGCATTGCGGCATTGACGGGCGGGCGGTGGCGCGCGTGGTCATTCGCACGGTGCTGCTCCGTGACCAAAGCGCGGGCGGCGGCTCCACCGTGACGCAGCAATTGGCAAAAATGCTCTATTCCGCCCGCGATTTTGAAGGGATGGGCAAGCTGCGAAAAACATTCAAACTCATCTACATCAAGTTGCGCGAATGGATAACGGCGGTGAAACTCGAACGGGCCTACACCAAGGAGGAGATTGTGTCCATGTACCTCAACAAAGCAGAGTTTGTGAACAACGCATTCGGCATCCACGCGGCGGCGGAGGTGTATTTCAACAAAGACCAAGAATCGCTGAACATCCAGGAATCCGCCACGCTCGTCGGGATGCTCAAAAACCCCTCTTACTACAACCCCAACCGCCACCCCGAGCGCAGCATCAAACGCCGTTGGGTGGTGTTGTCGCAAATGAGAAAAAATGGGGTGCTTACTGAAAGCCAATACGACAGCCTGAAAGTAATGCCGCTCGGGCTGCAGTTCAAATCCGTGACGTTCACCGACGACAAGGCGCCTTATCTCTGCGATTTTTTGGAAAAAATGGTGCGCGACTCGCTGCTTGAACTCCCCGAAAGCCTCCGCCGCGACGGCTCGAAATACGACATCTACCGCGACGGCCTGAAAATCTACACCACCATTGACCCTGCCTACCAGCGCCACGCCGAGGCGGCCATGATGGAGCAGATGAAAAAAATCCAGGCGCGTTTTTTCCAAGTCTGGAAAGGCCGCGACCCTTGGACCTACCGCTCCGGCGATGCCACCGAGGAGGAAATACAGGGCCGAAAAGAATCGCTCTGGAGGTTGGTGCGCGAGACCGAGCGTTTTGAAAAAATGTGGCCCAAATACATGGACGAGGTGGTAGAAAAAGTAAAAACCCGCTACGCCTACGGGCTTCGCAGCGGGGACATGGAACTCATGTTGAAAGAGGAAAGAACGCCCGGATACCACGCCAAGTTGATGAATGTGCGGCCCCAACCGCTCCTTTCGACCACACAGGCTGCTGCCTACCGCCGCATTATGGGCGGCAAAGAATGGGCGGAAGCAAAAGCCCAGTACCGTGCCCTCAGCGCCGCCGTGAAAAAGCAATTTGCGCAGCCGGTGAAGATGATGGTCTTTGATTGGGACAGCCCCAAACTGGAAAAAGAGGTGGTGATGACTCCGATGGACAGCCTGCGCTACCACCGGATGTTTTTGCAAACGGGCATCTTGGCCATGGACCCCGTTTCTTCCGAAATAAAGGCCTGGGTGGGCGGCGTGAATTTCAAATATTTCCAGTACGACCACATCCAGACCCGGCGGCAGGTAGGCTCCACGTTCAAGCCCTTTGTGTACGCCACCGCCATCGAGCAGCAGGGCACCAGCCCTTGTTACGAGGTGTACGACAACCCGGTGACCATCCCTGGCGGGTACATGAATTTCCAACACGCTGCCGATTGGACGCCGAAGAACTCCACAGGAGTGTATTCGGGCGCAAGGCTGAATTTGAAAGAGGCTTTGAAAAATTCGGTCAATACCGTCAGCGCATTCCTGATGCGGCAGCTCGGCGACACCGAAGCGGTGCGCGGGCTTTGCAACAAACTCGGCATTGACTCCTCGCGCCAAGACAATGGCCGATACCTCATCTTGCCCGGCTCGCCCTCCATGTGCCTCGGCGCAGCCGACCTCACGCCCTTCGAGATGACGGGGGCTTACGCTGCTTTCGCCAACAAGGGGATGTACGGTTTGCCTTTTGTAATCAAGAAGATAGAAGACAAAAACGGGCGCGTGCTGTACCGCTCGGTGCCGGAAGAACACGCCGCGCTGGCAGCCAACGCCGACTGGGTCATGCTCGAAATGTTGCAGTACAACGTGAAAGGCGCACCGGGAATCAACACGCTCAAAAGCCAAGTGGGCGGCAAAACGGGCACTACGAACGACTACACCGACGGCTGGTTCATGGGGGTCACGCCGCGCCTCGTGGTGGGCACTTGGGTGGGCGGCGAAGACCGTTGGATTCGATTCCTCAGCCTCAACGACGGGCAGGGCGCCCGCATGGCCCGGCCCATTTTTGCCTCCTTTATCAGCCGCCTCGAGAAAGACCCAAAGTCGGGCTACGATTTCAACGCCCGTTTTGTGCGCCCGCCCGGCGACCTTGGCATCGAGACCAATTGCGCCGCTTACGAAAGCAGCCTCGGCCCTGCGGGCGACGAGGAGGATTTTTCGCCCGATATTTACAACGACGAGTTGGACGAGGAAGCCACCGACCCAAAGAAACCGAAAAAGCCGGACGACGATTTTGGGGATGAGCGGGAGGGGGG
>JBJXFT010000063.1:0-5418 GCA_046155725.1 Saprospiraceae bacterium | reverse complement strand
CATATCTCGCCGGAAAGAAGTTTGGCAAACACAAACTCTTCAAGCGCATCTCGCCCAAAAAAACTTGGGAAGGCACCATCGGCGGGGCTATTTTCACAGTATTGGTAGCTTGGGGACTTTCGTTCCTAATCCAAGATTTCACCCTCGCGCAATGGCTCGCGCTCAGCATCGTGGCGGCCATCGGGAGCAACCTCGGCGACCTGGTGGAAAGTATGCTCAAGCGCAGCGTGGGGGTGAAGGATTCGGGCAGCATCTTGCCCGGCCACGGCGGATTCCTCGACCGCTTTGATGCGTTCATTTTTTGCCTGCCGTTTTTCTGGCTGGTGTTGCAGGTGGTTTGAAGGTTTGAAGGTTTGGGAGGTTTGAAGGTTTGGAGGTTTGAAGGTTCTCCCAAACCTCCAAACCTTCAAACCTCACTTCTTCACCGCCTTCCCCGCACTTTCCCACGCGCCCATTCCACCTGCCAAGTCGTATACTTTGGGAAAACCCATCTTGGAAAGTTGGCTGGCCGCGTTCGCACTCCGACCGCCTGCGGCGCAATAGACCATGACGGGTCGGGCCTTGTCCAATTGGCCAATCTTTCCGGCAAAACCCGCATCGTGGATGTTCAGGTTTTGCGCGCCAGCGATATAACCGCCTTGGAATTCGCCGGGCGTGCGCACGTCCACCACTTGGATCGTAGAGTCGCTTTTGAGCATCGCCTCAAAGGCATCGGGCGAGAGTTTGGATTGGCCATTGGCAGGTGAAGGAGAGCAGGAGGGCCCGACAAGGGCGAGCAAGAAATAGAGGTATCGCATGATTTTTGAACGATAAACTATGAACGATGATGTATGAACGAGAAACGATGAACGAGAAACGATGAACTATGAACTATGAACGAGCGGCAAAATAGTTCATCGTTCATCGTTCCTCGTTCGCCTGCGCCATTCCAAATACCCCAACACAGCTAGGACAAGGAAAACGAGGTATTGAAAACTGGTGAACACATAGCCTTTGACAAAATAGAGCGGGATGGACGCGATGTTCGTGACAATCCACCAAAGCCAGTTTTCGAGTTTCTTCCGCGCCATGAGCCACATGGCGGTGTAGGCTGCCGCCGAAGCAAAACCATCGGCGAGGGGGACGGTGCTGTCCGTAAATTTTTTCAGCACAAAGAACAGCAGCCCCCAGCACAGGAAGAAGAAAACCAAAGCATTCCGCCATTCCGGCCCGCCGGATTTGGTGATGTGCAGCACTTGCCCATCTTCGCTTTTTTGCGACCACAAAACCCAGCCGACGATGCTCATCACGGTGTAGTAAAAATTCACGCCCGCCTCGGCGTACAGCCCGCCCACAATGCTCAGGTAGATAAAGATAGTGGTGTTGACGATGCCCGTGGGGTACACCCAGATATTTTCGATGCGGGAAAACACGACGCTGACGATGCCGAACGCCACGGCAATGAATTCGATCCATGTGGTAGCAAAAAGACCGTCGAGAAACTGTTGCCAAATATCCATCGAATACTTTTGCGCTTGAAATGAGTGCCGAACGTTTTGATTTTGTCGTCGTCGGCGGGGGCATCTTTGGGTGCTACGCCGCGCTGCACCTCGCCGGGCGCGGGGCAAAAGTGGCAATTTTGGAGAAAGAAGCGCGGCTTTTTCAGAAGGCTTCGCTGGTGAACCAAGCCCGGCTGCACGGCGGCTATCATTATCCGCGCAGCGTGGCCACGGCGGCCATGAGCGACGAGCACAAGGCGCGTTTCACAGAAGAACACCGCCCGATGGTGAACCAAACTTTCGAAAAATTTTATGCCATTGACCGCCACGGCTCTTTTACCGATGGGCTGCAGTTCGAGCGTTTTTGCGCATACCTCGACATCCGTTGCGAGCGCGTGGCGGAACATGACCTATTCGATTTCAACCGCTTGGAAGCCCTGTACCGAACCGAGGAGCATTCGTTCGACCCGGTTTTGCTCGGCAATTTTTACCGCGAAAAAGTGAAAAGCACGGCGGGCATCACGGTTTTCAAAAACACAGAAATTTTATCCGCAGAACCGTCGGGCAAAGAGTGGCTCATAAACGTCCAGTCCAAACCTTCAAACTTTCAAACTCTCCAAACCTTTCAAACCCCAATCGTCATCAATGCCACCTACGCGGCCAGCAATGCTGTCAACCGGCTTTTCGGCGCGGCAGATTTGGCGCTCACGCACGAGATTTCGGAAATCGCTTTTGTCACTTCGCCGCAGTTCGGCCAGCGCGGCCTCACGGTGATGGACGGGCCATTCGGCTCCATTATGCCCTACGGTCTGAGCGGGCTGCTCTCGCTTTCCTCGGTGGCCTACACCCACCACAAAATCTCTTTTGATGCGCTGCCCCGCTTTGACTGTCAGATGCCCGAATCCGACCCCCGATGCCGCCCAGAAGCCCCCGGCATTTGCACCGATTGCCCCCGCCGACCGTCCAGCAACGCTCCCAAGATGCTCGCCCAGATGCAGCAATACTTTGTGGGCGACGTGCAGTTTGCCCACCTTTTCTCCTACTTCACCATCAAATCGAAACTCAAAGCCAGCCACATTGACGACGGGCGGCCTACGGAAATCGCGCTGCTGCGCGACAGCCCAAAGTTCTACTGCCTTTTCGCAGGGAAAATCAACTCGATTTACGAGGTGGAAAAGATAGCGTGAGGGAGCGTGGGCTTTAGCCCGCGAAAAAAACAGATTACCCGGCCAAGTAAAAATCGCGGGTCATCTCCTGAAATTCCGCCGAATACCCCTCCCCATTTTTTCCTGCGTAAATGCTCATCCCCTCGCGCTGGAAGTCGCAAGGGCTTTTTTCAAACTGCAACAGCAAACGCTCCACCGGCTTTCCGGGGCGGCTGCGCACTTCCGTTATTCGAGTCCAAAATAGGCCGAGCGGTACAGCCAGTTCGCACAAGTGGCGGCCTTCGCGTTCGGGAAGGATGGCGCAAAAACGGCCATCGGGTGCAAGCAATTTGCCCACGGCTTCCAGCAAATCGCTCGGCGAAAGCGTGGCCGTGTGCCTGCCGAGGCTGCGTTTTGGGTTGGGCGAAATGGTGCGCTCGGAAAAAAACGGCGGGTTGCTGACGATCAGATCAAAGCGCGGAAACGAACTTCCCGAAAGTTTTGAGAGAGGTTCAGATTTGACAACTTTTTGAAAGTTGTCAAATCTCTCGCCAGCAAACGCTTGCACCGCCCCCTCCCAAACTTCCAACCGCCCCGCCCAGGGGCTGGCAGAAAAATTGGCCCGTGCAAGTGCCGCAGAAGGCGGGTGGATTTCGACGCCGATCCCAGCCCAATTTTGAATATCCGAAAGCCGCTGCGCCAGCATCAGCGCAACCACTCCCGTGCCTGTGCCGATGTCTAAAACCCAGGTACAGGTTTTAGCGGGCTGAACCCCGCGCTCCCTCACGCGCACGTCCGCCCACGCTCCGAGCATTACCGCATCGGTGCCGACGGGGTGCGCGGCCCCAGATTGCTCCACGCTAAATTTTTTGAAACGGAACGCTGGCAACGACATGGGCACTGACGAAGGTGACGAAATATGGGCCGGGTTTTAGTGCCGCAACATTCAGGAGCGAAGCCTCGCCCGCCACGCGATTTTGTGAAAACAGCACTTGTCCAAGCGGGTTTTTGACCAAAAAGAACCCCTCTCCTGCGGGCAAATCTCGAAGTTCGAGAAAGTCAAAAGCAGGGTTGGGGAAGATTGAAAATTGTTGATTGCTGATTGTTGATTGCTGGGGATTGATGGTGTAGGTAGCAGGGAATTCCCCCCAGCGTTTTTCAAACTCTGCTTTGAACAGGGCGGCAAGGGCAGGGTCGTGCAGGATGAGTGTGTTCTCGTCGTTGGCCGTCTCGGCGTTGAACGACCAGTTGTGCGATCCGGTGACCACCGTCGGGTCGGAATCCAGATCGTAGGCGTCCACCACGCCGTACTTGTGGTGGAACTCGCCGGGGAGGTTGTGGTGGCGCACATTCACGCCGTTGGCCAAGAGGTGATCGTATTCCGCCCCCACGTCGTTGATGTTTTCCATGATGCCGCGCACGGGCACCGCGGCATTGTGCGCATCCACGAGCGCGTCGCCCAGTTCGTTTTTGGTAAAAGAAAAAGCGGCAAAAAGCGCCTCGCTTTGCGCGGCGCGCAGGGCAGTTTCGATGCGGCGGCTGGTCTGGTCGGAAGGGGAAAAATAGCATTCCGCCGCATGGCCGTCGATGATGAACTGGTGGGGCGTGTTGTCGCGCTTGGCTGGCCCGAAACGGCTTTCGAGCAGGTCGGGCTGGAGGGCGTTGCTGCCCCACATTTCCTCGAACTCGATTTCGTATGCCCGCGCAAGCGATTGGTCCTGAATGAACAAAGTGTTGTTGAAGTCGCTCACCATGTTCTGGTTTGTCCAGTTCATCGCTCCGCCCATCACCCATGCTTGGTCGCTCAGGTTGGCATCAATCACCATGAACTTGTTGTGCATGAGCGCCGTGCTGTTGCCAAAAAGCACGGGGAATGTCGGAGCCGGATCGAGGGCCGAGTTGCTGGCATCGAGGGCGGCAATGTAGCGGACACGAACGCCCCGGGCATGGGCCGCTTTGAGCGCGTTGGTGATGTCGTCGCGGTTGTTGTTGTACATCGCCACGTCGAGGGTTTGCTGCGCCGCGTCCATTCGCGCAATGGTCTCGGACAGCACCGCCTCATAAGTTTCCCCGTCAGGGGCGTATCCGTTGGCGAACGTGTGGTCAATGCCGTGGTTGAAAAAAGTTTTGATTTGCCCCGTCGAGAGCGAGCGCGTGGCAAACGGCATCGGCTCCGAAAGAATAATCTCGCCGTCGTGCTGGGCTTCTATCTGTATCCAATAAATCGTGCCGGGCTGTAAGCCGCTGCACGGGTAGGAATGGTCTGTGGAGTTTCCGTTGACGGGAAGCACGAGGCTGGGAGCAGGCGTGGTGCCGATTCGGAGCAAGCAATCGGATGTCAGGTTGGTTTTCCAATGGACTTGGAAGCCTGTGGTGCTGATGTCTGTTTGCTCCAATTTTTGGACAAAAAAGAAGCAGGCCGATTGCGCAAAATCGTCAACGGTGCGCGGCAGGAGTTGAAAATCGTCGTACTCCGAGAGGATGGCCTTGAGCCGAACGGGCTGCGCCGGGATGCTGCTCCCGATGAGCGGGTGGCCGCTGCGCAGGTAGATTTTGGCCGCGCTGCCCTCGGGGTCTGTGACATCGTAAGTGCCCGCGCTGCTGAAAACGCCGCCCGCGCCGCCGAACGCGGCACATTCAAACTCCACGAGTTGGCTTTCCAAATTGTCCGAAATTTCAGAAATCGAAATTGGCTTGGGCGCAGGCAATGGATGCCCTGTGGACACAATGCTGAACGAAGTGATGGGCGTGATTTCCAGCAGGCCGTGGTACGAAACGGTGGTGCCGGTAACCTC
>JBJXFT010000051.1:0-10648 GCA_046155725.1 Saprospiraceae bacterium | reverse complement strand
GTGCGGGCTGCGCTGGCAAACCCTGTAAAGAGTTTGAGGAGCGAATAATTTTATCTGTCAAAAAAAACGTAAAAGCATGGGAATCAAGAACCTTATCTCCCAGACCCTGCGCAGCCTCCGCCACCAGAGGGGCTTTGCCGCGCTCAACTTCTTGGGCCTGTCTGTCGCCCTCACGGTCGGGCTGCTCACCGGCCTCATGGTGTTCCACGAGCGCAGTTTCGACAACTTTCACCCCGATGGCGAGCGGGTTTTCCGGCTGGTGACGCAGATGGACAACCCACAGGACCCGACGGAGCATTTCGCGCAGGTCGCCACCATCTTGCCCGGGGTCGTGCGGGCAGAAATGGCCGAGATGGGGCAATTCACGGAGGTCGTGTGTCACGACAAGGAACTCGTCCGGCTTTCCCCGCAGCGCTTTTTTGAGGAAAAAGACCTGCTTTTCGCCGACACCGCCTTTTTCAGCCTTTTCCATTTTGAAACAAAAACGGGCAACGCCCGCGCCGCGCTCGCGCAGCCCAATCAGGTGCTGCTGACCGAAACGACGGCGGCCAAGTATTTCCCCAATGAAAATGCGGTGGGCAAGCGCCTCACCATCGAGGCGGAAGACTGCCCGGTGAAGGAATTCGAGGTGGCGGGCATCGTGGCCGACGCGCCCGCCAATTCGCACCTGCCGTTCACGATGCTGGTTTCGGCGGCTTCGGTGAAGCCCAATGCCGATGCTGGCTGGGGCTGGTTCATGGGCGGGCAGTACCTGTATGTAAAGCCGGGCGCGAAGATGAGCGCGGCCCAAGTCAGTGAGCGCATCTCTGCAATGGCCAATGCCCGCAAAGACAAAGGCGACGAAAGCACCTACACCTACCACTTGCAGCCCCTCGCCGACATCCACACCAACATGACCTACGCAGATGGCAATGCGGCGTACACTGCTGATTTTGAGCAGTTTTACTGGATTGGGGCCATCGCGTTGTTCTTACTGCTCATCGCGGCGGTCAACTATGTGAATTTGGCGACGGCCATCGCGCAGCGCAAGGCGCGGGAGGTGGGCGTGCGCAAAACGCTCGGCGCAAGCCGCCAGCAATTGGCCCTGCGCTTCTGGTTCGAGACGTTTTTGCTGGTCACGAGCGCCATGCTGGCGGCGGCTGCGGCGGCCCACTTGTTGCTGCCCGCGCTGAATGCTTTTTTGGAAAAAAACATCGTGGCAGATTGGTTTTCGGGCCAGATGCTCGGTTTCATGGCCGCGCTTGGCCTCGCCACGACGCTGGCGGCGGGCCTCTATCCGGCTTTCGTGCTGGCGGGTTTCAGCCCGGTGGAAGCCTTCCGGGGGCGGCTCTCTGGCAAGGGCAGCAGCACCTCGCTCGGCCTTCGGCGCGGTCTGGTGATGTTTCAGTTTGTGGTGGCCCAAGTGTTTATCGTGGCGGTCATCGTGGTAGCGACGCAGATGCACTATATCCGTTCCAAACCGCTCGGCTTCCGAAAAGAAGGTGTGGTGGACCTCCGACTGCCCGGCAGTGCCAAGCCTGAACAAATTTCCGCTTTCCGCTCCGAGCTCGCGGGCATTTCAGGGGTGCTTTCGACGACCCATTGCAGCGGTGGGCCGACCTCGCGTGCGGGATTCACTACCCGTTTCAACCGCCCAGAACTGTATGAACAGCACAAATTGGAGGTTGCCATCAAGGTGGCCGATCCACAATACCGCGAAACATATGACCTCGAACTGCTGAGCGGCCGTTTTCTGAACGAAAGCGATATGGCCCAAGCGGCGGAAAGCCTGCCCGAAGAAGCGCGGAAATACGTCTGTGTGCTGAACGAGACCGCCGTCAAAAACCTCGGATATGCTTCCCCTGATGCCGTGTTGGGCCAAAAAGTGATAACCGGAGCGAACAGCATCACCCCAACGGTGGTGGGCGTGGTGGGCGATTTTCACACGCGCTCGCTGCGCCAGTCTTTGCAATCGGCAGTGATCTTGCCTTACCATAGTTTCAATTATTCTCTTGGCATACGGCTCGACCCCTCCGCCTCCAACACCGCGACACTCTCGAAAATGGAGGCCCTATGGAAAACGGCCTTCCCCAACGACCTTTTCAAGGCAGCCTTCATGGACGACTACCTCGCCACACTTTACCACGACGAGGGCCAGGTGTACTCGATTTTCCAACTCGTCGCGCTGCTCGCGCTGCTCATCAACGCGCTGGGGCTGATTGGCCTGACGGCGTTTGTGGTGGAGGCCAAAACGAAAGAGATCGGCATTCGCAAGGTGCTGGGCGCAACGGTGGCGGGCATCACGGGCCTGCTGGCAAAGGATTTCTTGAAACTCGTGGTCGTCGCCATTGTCATCGCCTCGCCCATCGCCTACTATTTTATGCAAAAATGGCTCGCCGATTTTGCCTATCGCATTGACATTCAGTGGTGGATGTTCGCGGTGGCAGGCGCGGCGGCGGTATTGATTGCGTTCCTGACGGTGGGTTTTCAGAGTGTGCGGGCTGCGCTGGCGAACCCTGTTGAGAGCCTGCGCAGTGAATAAGGCTCGAAATCCCGATTTTTCTTCGGGATGAAGTCACTGCGTTCAGAGTGAGGAAATCCCGATAAAGCCGGGATGACCTCGATAAGCAGCAAATGAGTCGGACTCAGTTCAACGTGGCGATGTCGCTGCGCAACGATAAATTTTATCATTCACCTTGCCATTTCATTGGCAGCAAACAAATAGGAACATGAATTTTTACAGACTACTTCTTCCGGCGCTTCTCGCGCTTACCATGCTCGAAAAGCCAGCCGCGCAAACCGTCCCGCCTGAGCTTGAAAATCTCCTCAACAACACGCTCGACAGCATGAAAACTGTGCTCGGCGTGAAATCGCTCGGCGCGGCGATGCAACTTTCAAACGGCGCGATTTGGGCGCGTTCGACTGGCATTTCCTCCCAAACCCCCTTCCAAAACGTCACCCCTGCCCACGCTTACGCCATCGGGAGCATCACGAAAAGCATCACGGCAGCCTGCGTTTTGCAGCTCGCCGACGAGGGCGTTTTGAACCTCGACGACCCGCTCCACCTGTGGCTCGACACATTCCAGTTCGTCAACCCGAACATCACTATCCGCCAGTTGCTGCGCCATGAGAGCGGCCTTTACGACGTCATCACCAACCCGGCCTACAACACGGCCAACAATGCCACCCTAGATTCCATTTGGAGCCTGGAAAACCTGATACGAGACTTCATGAAACCTCAACTTTTCGCACCCGGCGCAGGCTGGTCGTACTCGAACACGAACTACGCCCTGCTCGGGCTCATCGTCGAGGAAGCGGCCGGCAATACTTATTACGCCGAATACCGGGAGCGTTTTTTTACTCCGCTCGGGCTGAGTTCGCTCGCTTTGATCCCTTACGACCCATTGCCTGTGCCACGAGCTCACCTCTGGCTGAATCTGGGCAGCGGCACGCTCGAAGACGCGGACTGGTTTTTCTCCAATTGGATTTCATTTTTTACCTCTGCCGGTCCTATGGGCGGCTATTTCTCCACGCCGACCGATGTGGCTGTTTGGATGCGGGCTTTTATGAGCGGGCAGTTGCACACGCCCGGAATTATGGCGCAGGCAAAAACAGTGGTCACGGCACCCGGCCTGCCCGGTGGCACTAAATATGGCCTTGGCCTGATGGAGCGCACGCTGTTGGGATACAAGGGATATGGCCATGGCGGCGACATTGGCTACTCGTCGTTCTCGCTCTACTTCCCTGACAAGGACGTGAGCATCGCGGTTTTGAACAACGACCAGACGAAAACTTCATGGGCGCTCGTCCCCGTAATCCAAGCGCTTTTGAAGGCTTGCATAAATTACGAGATGAGCGTTTCTGCGAATAGCCCATTTGAAACCAACGATTTGGCAATCACTTTTTCCCCCAACCCTTTTTCTGAAAAACTCGGCATTTCGATAGAGTTGCCGCAAAAAGCAGAATCGGTAGAAGTCGTTTTGACCAATTCGATGGGGCAAGAAGTGGCAGCGAACGCCGCCAGCGACTTGCCTGTTGGCAACCAGGATTTGAGCATCGCCAATCTCGAAAACTTGCCTGAGGGCATCTACTTCGCCAGGCTTTCGGTGGATGGAAAACCCGTTCGGGCGGTAAAGGTGGTTAGGGGCAAACAATAGGCAACATGCTCTAAATCAAAAACCGCCACAGCTATTAGGAACGCGCCAAAAACAACTTAGTCAACTCGCGCACGGTGTCATGCCATAGCCATCTGGTCGAATATTGACGCGGACGCTGCCTTCATTGAATTGAAAACCAAATTTCAATTTTGGGCAAACACCCCTGACTAAGTTGTTTTTGGCGAGTTCCTTACCACGGCAAAGTCAATTTTCAAAAATGTATTTCAACAACTTCCGCCTCGCCTTTCGCAACCTCCTGAAAAACGGGCGGTTCACCCTTATCAACCTCGTCGGCATGGCCGTCGGGATGGCCTGCTGTTTTTTGATTGCTGTTTTTCTGGATTATGAAAGCCATTTCGACCGCTTTTTCCCGAACCTCGACCGGCTGTACCGGGTGCATTATCAGGCCGATTTTGGCGACGTACCGCTCGAAATGGGGCAAATCCCCGCGCCGATTGGCCCGCTCTTGCCCGTACATTTCCCACAGGTAGAGCAATCGGCGCGGCTTTTTTTGCGCTCGGTCAGCGTCCGCGAACCTTCGGGCGACCGCGCCTTTGAAATCGAAAACGCCGTTTTCGCTGACAGCACGGTGCAGGCAGTGATGGGTTTCAAGTTCTTAGCCGGCAACCCGGCGACCGCGCTTGACCGACCGTTTTCCATCGTTTTGACAAAAAAAACGGCACTGTTGCTTTTTGGAAACCAAGACCCGATGGGACGCACGCTGCGCTTGGCAAACGAGGCGGATTTCACCGTAACGGGCCTGATACGCGACCTTCCGAGGCAGTCGCATTTGAGCGTGGATTTGCTCGTGCCGTTTCGGAACATCCCCGATGTCGAACCCCTTTCGGCGCGAAAAAACACCGCCTTTGCGATGACCCGTAATTGGGTGGCCTCGTACACGCCGACTTACGTTTTGTTAAAAAAAGAGGCAACTGCATCGGCGGCGAATGCCCTTTTCGCCGGTTTTATGAAGCAAAACGCAGACCCGACTTTTTCGGAAAAACAGCACATGAGTTTCTTCCCCGTCCGCGACATACACCAGCACAGCATCGCGGAGGGCGAAGTGCAGGCTGCCTCAAAGCCCGAATATCTGCGCATATTTGGCCTCGTCGGGCTGCTGATATTGCTCATTGCGGGCATCAATTTCGTGAACCTCTCGACGGCGGTGTATCTCGGCAGGACCCGTGAAGTGGCCGTCCGAAAAGCGCTCGGTGCGGGCCGGCCTTCGCTCGTCAGGCAGTTTTTGAGCGAGACGATGCTGCTCAGTTTTGCTGCTTTTTTGCTCGCCTTGCTGATTTTATTTCCAGCAATCATAGGTTTCAATGCCCAAACGGGTAAGTTTTTGGATTTCGATCTTTTGCGCGATTGGCGGCTCACCGCACTTTTTGCCTCCATTTTCATCGGCGCAGGATTGTTGGCTGGCATTTACCCAGCACTGTTTGCTACCCGGTTCCGCCCAATTGACGTGTTTCGCCAAAACAGCGCGGGCAGCTCCGACACTGGCGGCCAATGGCTTCGAAAATCGCTCATCACCGTGCAATTTGCGGTCGGCATCGCCCTCCTTATCGGCACGCTCGTGATGGTGGAACAGCTCCGTTTTTGGCGCAACCAGCCGATGGGCTTTGACGGGAATTCGGTCGTGACTATCCCGCTCGCCAGCCCAAATTTCAATTCGGCGTTCGCTCCCGGCGACTCAACGTTGCGCAGCCGGATGAACGGTTTCGAGGAAGCTGTTTTGCAAAACCCGAACATCACGGACATCACGCTGGCCAATGTCATGCCCGGCCTCGGCGCGGTGCAGCACCCCATCGCAACAGAAAAAATCCCGGTGGAAGACAACCTCTTTTTGCCAGTCATTTCGGTGGACTACGATTTTTCTGAAACCTTCAGATTGCAGTTCGTCGCGGGCCGCGATTTTGACAAATCGTTCGGTACCGACCACATGAGGGGATTTATCATCAATGAATTGGCGGTCACTACGCTTGGTTGGAAAACGCCTGAAGAAGCCATCGGACAGCGCATCGCACGAGGCGGCGGCAAGGTTGGCGAGGTGGTCGGGGTGGTCAAAAATTTCCACACCGCAGGGCTGCAAAACGCGCTTGACCCACTCGTGATGGAGGTCGCGCCGGGGATGTTCACGACGTTTGCCGTGCGGCTCGGTGGCCACAATTTGCCCGCTACGCTTTCTTTTTTGGAAAAAACATGGCCCCAGTTTTTTCCGGGAAAAGCATTCGAGTACCATTTTTTGCAAGACGATCTCGCCATTGGTTACGAACAGGAACAACGCCTCACCAGCCTCTGCGCGGATTTTGCGGGGGTGGCGATTTTCCTGTCTTGTTTCGGGCTTTTTGGGCTGATAAGTTTTACCGTCCGGCAGCGGGCAAAGGAAATCGGCATCCGTAAAGTGCTCGGCGCATCGGTGGCGGGCATCACGGGTTTGCTGGCCAAAGACTTCTTGAAACTCGTTGTACTGGCGATTTTAATCGCCAGCCCGGTCGCTTATTACTTCATGAACCTATGGCTGGCCGATTTTGCCTACCGGATTGACATTGAATGGTGGATGTTTGTTGCAGCGGGGAGTGCTGCGGTGGCTATCGCTTTTTTGACGGTGAGTTTTCAGAGTGTTCGGGCGGCCTTGGCGAATCCTGTTGAGAGCCTGCGCAGCGAGTGAGCAGGATTGGTTCGATTGAAACGATTGGGCCGATTGATTCGATTAAATCTGGATGCCCAATCGGATATGTTCGGCCAAGTGCCTGATTACGAATGCCATTTGTAAGTGCTGTTTTGAATGTCCAATTTGCAAGGTGTCTGCAAAATCACTTTCAAATGTCCAATTTGCAAAACAGCGTCAAATTCATTTTGCCAAAAAAGTAAGCCATGCTTTCCAACTACCTCACCCTCGCCCTGCGCAACCTCCGCAAAAACCCGCTCTATTCGGGCCTCAACATCTTTGGCCTTTCGCTGGGCATCGCAACCTGTGTGCTGATTGCGCTCTATGTGCGGGATGAACTAAGTTTCGATGCGTTCAACGAAAAGGCAGAGCGCATTTTCCGGGTCAATTCCGACGTGCATTTCGGCGGCATGGAAAGCCGTTACGCCGTTGTGCCGCCGCCCTTGGGGGGCACGATGAAGCGCGACTACCCACAGGTCGAGGAGTTTTGCCGCTTCCGGCAATGGGGCATGATTACCATCAAAAAAGACGAGTTGAGCCTTGAAGAACCGCTCAACTCTTATGTGGACGGCAGCATTTTCAAGATTTTCACGCTGCCGTTTGTCGAGGGCGACCCGAACACGGCGCTCGACGAACCCAACACGGTGGTCATCACGGAAAGCACGGCCCGCAAATATTTTGGCACTTCGACGGGCGTGGTCGGGCGCACGCTGCGGGTGAACGACAACAAAGACTACCGCCTCACGGGGGTCATCCGCGACATACCGGCACAGGCGCATTTTCATTTCAACGTGTTTTTCTCCATGCCGAGCATGGGCGAGGAGGCGACCTCAGACACTTGGCTGAGCCACGCTTTTCAGACTTACCTGCTGCTACGACCCGATGCTGACGCGGCTGGGCTCAACGCCCTTTTTCCGGCAATGGTGGAAAAATACACCGCCCCGCAGGTCGCCGCGAGCATGGGCATGACCTATCAGGACATGACCGCCAACGGCGATTATGTGCGCTATAACCTCACAAACATCCGCGACATCCACCTGCGCAGCGACCGGGACGAGGAAATGGAATCGGGCGGCGACATCCGCTACGTCTGGATTTTTTCGGCGGTGGCGCTCTTCATTCTCCTGCTGGCTTGCATCAATTTTATGAACCTCAGCACCGCCCGTTCTGCTGGGCGGGCGCGGGAAGTCGGGGTGCGCAAAGTGCTGGGTTCGGCGCGCCGAGCCTTGGTCGGGCAGTTTTTGGCGGAGAGCTTTGTGCTGACGGGGGTGGCGTTTGTGCTGGCCTTGGGGCTGGCTTCGCTCGCGCTCCCTTATTTCAATGATTTTTCCGGGAAAGAAATCCGATTGTTTGCCGAAGCGCGTGCGGGCAATTTCTGGGGGCTGTCCGATGTGGCTCTCCCGCTCTTGATATTGGCGGTTTTCACGGCATTGTTGGCGGGCAGTTACCCGGCGTTCATCCTGTCGTCGTTCCGCCCATTGGAAGTGCTTCGGGGAAACTCCCCCTCTTTGGGAGGGCAGGGGCGGGCTTGGTTGCGAAGCTCGCTGGTCGTGTTTCAGTTTTTCACCTCGGTTGCATTGGTCATCTGTGTTTTGACGGTGCAGCAACAATTGCATTTTGTGCAGACGAAAAAATTGGGTTTTGAAAAAGACCGCCTCGTGCTGCTGCGCAATACCTGGTGGCTGCAACGCAGCACCGAAACTTTCCGTCAGGAACTGTTGCAAATGCCCGGTGTGGAAAGTGTGACGACTTCCAATTTTTACCCTGTGCCGGGGATGCGCAACACTGGTTCTTACCAACCCGAAGGAACGACCGACCCAAAATCCACACTCTATGCCGACCGCTGGGACCTTGATTTTGAATACCTCCAAACACTCGGCATGAAACTCGCCTCCGGGCGTGATTTTGACAAAAATCTGCGAACAGATTCTTTTTCGGTCATCCTCAACGAGTCGGCGGTCAAGATGCTGGGCTGGCAAAACCCGCTGGGCCGCAAACTGACTATCATGAATGTAGACTCGGAAAATGACCCGACTTACACGGTCATCGGTGTGGTCCAAGATTTTCATTTTGAAAACCTTCGGCAAACCATCACGCCGGTGGTGATGCACCTCGGCGGCTGGACTGGCATGATGGGCATCCGCCTCCGCCCCGGCGACCCTCAGCCGGCTTTGGCCGCCGTCGGAGGGCTTTACAATAAATACCTTCCAGGAAAACCCTTCGAGTATTCCTTCCTCGATGAAGACTATGGCCGGCAATATCGTTCGGAGCTGCGCATCGGCAAGATTCTCGGCGCGTTTGCGGGGTTCGCCATTTTCATCGCCTGCTTGGGCTTGTTTGGCCTCGCGGCCTTCACCGCAGAGCAGCGCACGAAGGAAATCGGCATCCGTAAAGTGCTCGGCGCATCGGTGGCGGGCATCACGGGTTTGCTGGCCAAAGACTTCTTGAAACTCGTTGTACTGGCGATTTTAATCGCCAGCCCTGTCGCTTATTATTTCATGAACCTATGGCTCGCCGATTTTGCCTACCGGATTGAGATCAAGTGGTGGGTGTTTGCACTGGCCGGCGTCGGGGCGGCCCTCGTGGCCGCCCTGACGGTGAGTTTTCAGAGTGTGCGGGCTGCGCTCGCGAACCCTGTTAAAAGCCTCCGATCAGAGTGAGGGGGCTTTTAATCCCGTCTTTAGCGGGATGAAGTCATTGCGCAGCGAGTAGTTTAAGCTTTGACCTTTTAAATTTTTTAAAAACAATGCAGAAGCCAATGCTCCTGAATTACTTCCCGGCCTGTCTTGCGCTGGGCGCGATGTTGCTAATCGGCTGCCAAGCCGACGAAGTAAAATCCCCTGTGCCGCCGCCAATCCCAAGTGCCACGAAATTGGCAAAAACCTTCGCCTGTCCGCCCTGCAATGCCGCCTGCGACACACTGGTTTTTTCAAAAGCCGGCGACTGTCCGCATTGTGGCATGGCTCTCGTACCACAAACCCAAGCCAAAACAGTTGCCATTTTCCTGTACGATGGCGTGGAAATCCTCGATTTCAGCGGCCCGGCGCAAGTTTTTGCGTCGGCCCGCAACGAACAAGGCCGGTTCAAGGTCATCACTTTTGCGGTGGGCAAAATGCCGATCACGAGTCAGGGCTTTTTAAAAATCCAGCCCGATTATTCCCTCGCCGATTGCCCGCAACCGGACATCATCGTGTTCCCCGGCGGAAACGCCCGCCAGGATTTGGACCATGCGGCAGTGACGGCGTGGCTGAAAAACCAAGCACCACAGGCAGAAGTCGTGATGTCTGTTTGCACGGGCGCGTTTTTTCTGGCCGATGCTGGCCTGTTGGACGACAAAAAAGCCACCACTTTCCACAACGCCATCGAATCGCTGCGCCAACGCGCACCCAAAACAACGGTGCTGGAAAACGTGCGCTGGGTGGACAACGGGCAAATCCTGACGACTGCCGGGGTGTCGGCGGGCATTGACGGGGCCTTGCACCTCGTGGGGCGGATGTTGGGCGCGGACGAAGCAGCCGACGTTGCGCGGTACATGGAATACGATAATTGGAAACCGGGACAAGGCTTGATCGTGGAATTGAAGAACTGAGAATAATTAAGTGATTGCTGATTATTGATTGATGGTTGCTGATTTCACAAAGGCTTGGCAACCTGCTTGCTGTGAAAAAAGATAACCACGTTTATTTTGGAGCAAGTACTTACTAAGGAACGGGTGAATAATAACTTGTCAATTTGATGTGATTCCTTTTCACCCAAACTGCCCATCTTTTTGATTAAATAGCCCCACTATTCGCACAAAAAGATAGTTGTTTTGGCAAAAACGAACCTACCTGAAATCCAC
>JBJXFT010000047.1:0-29168 GCA_046155725.1 Saprospiraceae bacterium | reverse complement strand
ACCCCAAAACTCACCACATCGGCCAGCGAGTCAAGTTCCTTGCCAAGTGGCGAACTAACCCCCAATGCTCGCGCCACCATGCCGTCCAGATAATCGAACACGAACGACCCGGCGGTAAACAAAGCCGCCACTCCGGGCTGCCAGTAAAAAGTATAGAGCAAAGCGCAGCAGCCACAAAACAGGTTGGCGAGTGTCAGCGCGTTGGGCAAGTGTTTCATCGGCTGCAAAAGTAGAGATTCCCCGATGAACGTTTTTTGGGTAATTTGCGGCGCGGAAACTGCGGGAACGCGGATTGCGCGGACGACGCGGATTTGCGCGCCTGCCTGCCGGTAGGCAGGGATTTTTCCAACACAACCCATCAACCTCATCAACTTTATCAACCTCATAAACTTTATCAACCTCTTTGCCTTAAGGAAACTTTGACAAGCGCAACAGCCAACAAAACCCCGGCTTTTTGCGTCTTGAAACTCATGCTCCAAATATCACTTTCCGATTTCCAAACACAACAGCACACCATGAGAAAAACTACTTTCATTTTCGCCCTTTCCCTCTGCGCCGCGTCTGCTTTTGCGCAGCCCACCAACGACGAGTGCTCCAGCCCCATCGTCCTTCCCAACGTCCTGAACTTTTGCAGCCCAGCGGATGCCTACACCAATTTGGCGGCCACCGCCTCCAGCTACGGCGCACCCGGTTGTTTTGGTTCCGTGCAGAGCGACGTGTGGTTTGCTTTCACCGCATTGGCCACCGACGTTACCATCACCGTGCGCGGCGCCACAGCCCAAGCCCCCGGCGGCGATTTGCAAGACCCACAGGTGGCGTTCTACTTCGGCACCTGCGGCGGGGTCATCAACGAACTCGTGTGCGATGCATCCGCCGGCAACGCCAACATAGCCGAAGCCTACAAAGGCGGCCTCTTCGTCGGCTCCACCTACCTCATCCGCGTGCAAGGCGCGGGAGGCCAAGAAGGCACTTTCCAAATCTGTGTCAACAACTACAACCCGCCCGTGGAGCCAACTTCCGACTGCGCCACTTCTTCCATTTTGTGCGATAAATCGCCATTTGTGGTTCAATACGTGACTGGCGCGGGCAGCAACAACAGCGAAATGCAAGACGCGGCGTGCTTCAACAACGGCGTGCCGGGGCTGTACGAATCGAACTCCACTTGGTTCTCCTGGACCTGCTCGCAATCTGGCACTTTGACCATGACCCTGACCCCACTGAACGGCCCCGACGACCTGGACTTTGTCATCTACCGACTTCCCAACGGCATCGGAAACTGCAACGGAAAAGTGCTGGAACGCTGCATGGCCTCCGGCCAAAGCCAAACCCTCAATTCTGCCGCCTGCCTCGGCCCGACCGGGATGCGCAACGGCGACCCTGATACCAGCGAGGATGCGGGATGCGAAGAACCCGGCGACGATGCTTGGCTCCGGCCCTTGGACATGATTCAGGGCGAAACCTACACCTTGGTCATCAACAATTTTTCAAACACGGGCAACGGTTTTGCCATCGAATTCGGCGGCACAGGCGAGTTCCTCGGCCCCGAAGCAAAGTTTGAAACCATCCCCGAGGAAGTTTGCCTCGGTACGCCCGTGCAAGTCGTGGACGCTTCCACTTTCGCTCTCGGTGCCATCACGGCCTGGAACTGGAGTTTTGGCGCCGATGCCGTGCCGCAGACCGCCACCGGCCCCGGCCCGCACACCGTGGCATTCAACACGCCCGGCGTTCACCCCGTGGTGCTCACGTTGGAAACCGATTTGGGCTGCATAGTGACCGACATCCAATCGGTGCTCATTCACCCCGATGTGGAAGTGGACACGCTCATCGCTGCGCCCGACTGCAACGGCACGGCCAACGGCCAAATCACCATCAACAACATCACGAGCGGCACTCCCCCTTACCTCTTTAGTTGGAACAACGCCCCTTTCAGCACCGAAAACTCGCTCGACAGTCTCGGCGTGGGGTTCTACACCCTTGCCATCGTTGACTTCAACAACTGCCGAACCGATCTGGGGATCCAAGTGGACGAACGGATTTTGACGGCAGAAACCAGCGTGCAAGCCCCGCTTTGTTTTGGCGATGCCAACGGGGTCATCACGCTCAATGTGACAAATGGCAAACCGATTGTGCAGTTTGATTTTGGCAACGGATACATCCCCAGCAACTCGCAGGGCGGTTTTGTGGCGGGGGTTTACACCATTCAGGCCATTGACGCGGTGCTTTGCAAGGGAACGTTCACGGCAACAGTGACGGACAATCCCGCGCTCGAACTGCTGGTGGACACGGTGGACGTTTCTTGTTTCGGCGCAAACGACGGCATGGCTGAAGCCATCCCTTCTGGCGGCGTGGGGAATTACACCTACCAATGGTCGAATGGCGCCACCGCGCAAACCATCAGCAATCTTCCGCCCGGCCAATACGGCGTGACCGTCTCTGACGGGAATGAGTGCATCATCGTCGGAGGCGTGTTCATCACCGAGCCGCCAGATGTGGCCCTGAACCTGCTTGGCGTGGTAGACCTCATTTGCAACGGCACGCCCGAAGGCGAAATCCAGGTGGAAGGCCTGGGCGGGCGGCCACCCTATATGTTCAGCCCCGACGGCGTTGCGTACTTTCCGAGCGGTACGCTCACAGGGCTGCTCGCGGGCGATTACTGGGTGAAAGTCAAAGACGCTTACGGCTGTCAAGATTCGGTTTTTGCCACCATCAGCCAGCCCGTGCCGCTCATCGTGTCCGCCGTGCCAACCGACACTACGGTGGACCTTGGCTTTACGGTGGACATCAGCACCGTCACCGCGCCCTTTGGCCGCTTGGTCACTTTTGAGTGGTCGCCCGCCATTGGGCTGAGCGAAACCGACACGCCAGACCCCATCGCCACGGCCATTGACGACATCCGCTACATCGTCAAAATCACCGACCAAGATGGCTGCACGGCTTTCGACACCGTCACCATTCGGGTCAAGAAAGACCGCCCGGTGTATTTCCCAAACATCTTTGCGCCAAACGACGACGGCGAAGGCGACCACTTCACAGGCTACGGCGGGCCGGCGGCGGAACAAATTTCCCTGCTCCGCATCTACGACCGTTGGGGGAGTTTGATTTATGAAAACCGCGACTTCGACCTGAACGAACCCAACTTCGGCTGGGACGGCACTGCCAAAGGCCAAAAGGTGGAGGGCGTGTTCGCGTGGTACGCCTTTGTCCGGTTTATTGACGGGGCGGAGCTGCAGTACGAGGGGGATGTTACGGTGCTGCGATAGGCGTTTGAACCTAGGATGAGGCCGTCTCGCAAGTCTAAGTTCTAACAGGATTGACAAGGTTTACAGGGTTATTCACTAAAAAAGGAGCGTAAACCGTGTCAATCCTGAATATCCTTTCCCTTCACCATGGGCATTTTGAAATCCATGATAGCCGTCCAAACCGACAGCGAGCCTTTGTCCATCCGCGTCCAGATAGGGCGCACCACGCCGTTGTGGGCAGCGATGTGGTTGTAGTCGCCGAAGAACACGAACGAGGTCGGTGTGAACGGCTCGGCGCTGACTTTCAGGTTTTTGAACGACTTGGCTCCGTCGCGGCTGACGGCCACATACACGTCGGTTTGTTCGTCGGCGTGGTTGCGGCGGTCATAGAACACCGCGTACATATGCCCCGTCGCTTGGTCAATGGTGAGCCAAGGGAGGAATTGTTGGCGGCCTTTTGTGTCGTCGTTCACGCGGGCGGGCTTGCTCCAGGTGAGGCCGCCGTCGAGGCTTTGGGCCACGAAAATATCCGTGTCGTCGGCGCCATTGCGCTGGTCGCCCCAGCAGAGGTAGAGCGTACCGCGACGGGGGCTGGGCGATAGGTCGCACACGAGGACGGGCATCACGTTGGTGCGGTTGAGCCCAGCGATTTCGATTTCCCATCCGCCCGGCTGTTCGGCAGCCACGATGTCTTTTTCGAGCCAAGTTTTGCCGCCGTCGGTGGAGCGGTCAAACCAGATTTTTTCGCCGTAAGACCATGCCACATAGATTTCGCCGTTTGGGCCGTAGGCTGGCACCGCGCCCTCGGTGGTGTCGTCGCCGTCGAGGCAATTGCCTTCAAACTGGGTGATCGCCATCGCTTCCGACCAAGATTTGCCACTGTCAGTGCTTTGCGAAAAGAGGATGCGGCTGTGGTCTTTTTCCAAATCCCGGGAAGCGTACTTGTCGAATTCCGTCCAAGTGCAGGCGACGTGCCCCGTCTTCGGGTCGGCGCAAAGCCAGGGTTTGTCTTGGTCTTTGGGGTGGTGGAGGCCGCACCACGCGCCATCGTCGTAGGTCTTGCCGCCGTCGGTGCTTTTCTGGATCACGATTCGGTCCAAGAGTTTTTCGCTGGCCCAGCCTTCGCCCTCCGGGTCGCTGAGGTGGGAGAAATAGAAGTTGCCTTTCCAATCGGCAATCAGCACCGGGTCGCCGAACACGCCGGAGGATTTGGATTTCAAAATGTCGTTCTCCCAAGTTCGCCCGCCGTCTTTGCTCCAGTAGTAGCGGTTGAGGATGGCGCCTGCCACTACGTTCTGTGGGTTCTTTGGGCTGACGGCGATGCTCGGCTCGCAGGGGCCGTGGCCGTCGCCCGGTTCGGCTCTTGCGATGAGCACATTTTGAAAGGTTTTGGGGAAATCGTCCGTTGCTGTCGCGCCTTTTTTTTGAGAGGTGGCACAGCCCGACAAAACGAGCGCGAGGCTGAGCGTGGCGAGGGCTTTTTTTGGTGAAAATTGATTTGACATGAGTGGTATAGTAAGTATTTGGTAGTGGTGTTTAGAAATGAGTGAATATGCCTCACTTTCAGCCCACGACTTCAGTCGTGGGGGATGTACGGAAGCCACACATTTTCAAACCGATTTATCGGTTTTTGGTGTAAAACCGATGAATCGGTTGGGTCTTGTTCTGGCCTTCACGCAATCCCACGAATGAATTCGTGGGTTGAAAGTGCTCTTAAGTCTGAACGCCGCGCTACCGAGTGTGAGGCGTTTTTTTCTCATTGCTAATGTCCTACTTCCCCTTCCCCAAATGGAAAAAAGTGATGGGGATGTCCACGGTCAAGAATGCCCCCACGCGCACACCGCTCTTGTCAATGCTCAAGCCCGTTTCGGATACTTTGCGCAAGTTAGGCCCTGCTTGCGCGCCAAGGCCGAGCGCCATGGGCCATTTGCCCGGCACGTCGTACACCAAGTAAAGCCCTGGCGAGAGGATGTTTTCCCAAGTGAGCTCGGGCAGGTTTTGATACGTAGAGTCTTCAAATCTAAAGGCCGTCACCGCACCTACGTCAATGAGCGGCACGAAAAAGCCGATGCTGCCCCAATCGTAGAACTTGGTTTTGTCCGTCGCGTTTTTTGATTTTCTCCCCAAGCCCCAAGAGCAGCTCAAGCCTATGGGCGCGGCCACGGCCCCCACGCCTTTGGGCGATGTGTCGCTGCCGAGGTATTCCATCCCGCCGGCCAAGCCCGTGTAGGCGTTGAGCGCCACGGCGAATCGGCCGGGCTGCTTTTTCATGCGGCTGCTGCCAGGCGGCAGCGCGAAGACTTCGATGGCCTGCTCTATCTCGTCCGGCGAGTTGGCCTCTGCGATGGAAGCCACGAAATTGGCATACTTCAGCATCTTGGCGATGCCCTTGTTTTCGTGGTTCTCCTTGTTCAAAAAATCGAGGAAGTAAATCACGTTGCCGATTGCGCCCGTGTAGTTGCGCTGCCGAACATTGAAATACAGCGAGTTGGATTGGCGCATCAGGAAAATGTATTTCTCCGGGATCAAGTCGGATTTGCGCTCCAGCACGAGCCGCCCCGTTTGGTTTACCGATTGCATCAGGTTGGTGAGCGATTGGGAGTAGCGGAAAAAATCGTCGGAAACAGAAGTGGGCGTGGCGGCATTGGCTCGCAGCGAGCGTTGCAAGGAGTGCGTCACTTCGCCCAGCGATTCCAACGATTTGCGCCAGCTTTCAAACAAATCCGCGCTCGTGCCCGCTTTGCCGAGAATCTCGCGCATCCCGACAGGATCGGTTCCGGCGGCGTTTACGAAGGAAATCTTGTTTGACTTTTGCCACAACAATCCCAAATAAAGGCGGAATACTTTAGGGTCGTCAAATATCTCGCGGATTTCGCTGCCAGTATACCAGGGCATCAGGCTGTCCTGAGATTCGGGGTTGCGCAGCGATTCGGACACGAGGTTCAGAAACCGAAGCCCCCCGGCCATGTTGTACAGCGCCAGCTCGTCCTTCTTGGCCTTCTGTATGGCCGAACTGCGGCTGGCGAGGTAGTCAATCATGTCTATCGGCGGCTCGCCGTCCACCATTTGTTGGGCAAGGTGCAGCAGGTCAATGGAAATTTTGCCCGCTTCTTTGTCGGCATAGTTGTCGCGCATATATAGCTCTGTATTGCCCGGCAGCGCGGTCATGTCCGTGATGAAAGCCTCTCGGATGCCTTCCAAATAGTTGTGGAACTGGTACACCTCCGTGTCAATGAAGAGCATTTGCTGTTTGGTGGCGGGGCAAAAAATCCTCAAAAAAGTGTCTTTCTCCACGGCTCTTTTGAAATCTGCAAAAAATGCCTGCGAGAGTTCCTGCTTGGTTCGCTTTACCAAAAACCGCGCAACCCCGTCGGCAAAGCCAGCCACTGAGAAGCCAGAGCGACCCACGGGCGAAGCATCCGCCGCTGCCAATTCTGCCCGAGTGGGCGAAAACTCTTGTATCTCATTTTGGTTGGTGCCTTCAAAGCGCATAAAGGGATTGCCCTTGAATGCATCCTCCACCGACTTGGAAGAGATGATTGCTTTGGCCGGCAAGTATCTCCTCAAAACCTTTGCCGCATCTGCGCTCAGCGGCTCTTGATTAAAGATCAGACGTTTGTCGGTGTCGGCTGCATCCGTTGTGTCGAAACTTGCTTGTATGGCCAATGCGTCTTGCAGCAGGGTTTGTTGGGCGGGCAAAAGCGCGGACAGCGCGAGCGCGAGAAGGGTGATTACAAAGTGTTTCATAGTGCAGGTGGGTTAAAGGTTTTTGAAAAGAGCGGGCTTGTCAAAAATGCCGCCCAATGCATTGTCCAGCGAGTTGAAACGGTCGCCGAGCATTTGGGCCATTTGACCCTTGCTAGGCGATGCTCCGCCATTTTGTTGCTTGAAAAAACTCAAGGCCAGCACCGCGATGCCGCCCACAATGACGACCGCGCCGGAATTGGAGAAATTCATATCGGTGGCATCGCCATTTTTTGCGAGCAACTGGCCATCAAAACCGGCTGGCAAATAAGCAATGGGCTGCCCTCTGACGACATCCGCAACCTGGTCAAAGTCGTCTGGGCACTTTGCCACGTTGTGCACTTCTGAGCGCATGCTGGGAAAATTGTCGGCAGTGATGCCCTCCCACGCCTCGCCTGCCTCGCGGTTTTTCAAAGGCGCGAAAATGAACATCCTTTGTACGCCCGGCAGGGCAAAGACACGATCTATGTCTGCCTGCGTCACCCCCTCAAAAGGCATTTCCGAAGCCGAGATGCACTGCCCGGTGATGGCGATTTCTGCGCCCAGATTGGCCGCGAGCTCCAAGGCATCCAGCAGGTTGCGGATGGTCGTTTTCTTGTCGTTCGGGTTTCGGGCTTTGATGATGAAATAGTTGGCGGCATTGGCGATGCCCCCTACCGCATCTTTGTCGGGGTCGGGAGGGTTGGGGGTTTTCCCGGCAAGCAAGGAGGCGTACAAAGTGCCGTGCCCCAGTCCGGGCGTGCCAAAAGCCTCGCCCACCAAGTCTTGCCCCGTCAGTTTGGCGACGGAGAACCCGGGCGCGCCGGTGAAAAATTTGCGGCCCGGCTTGTCCAAGTGTTTCAAGGAGCCGAGGCCGAGATTGACCCCCGTGTCAATGAAAGCGACGTTCACGCCGCTGCCATGCGTGGCGAGCCATTCTGCGGGGATGGGCTGCGATGGCAGCGAAGAGATTGTTTCTGACCAGTCGAAAGAGATTGCCATACTACTTGGGTTGGTTTGTATGATGAAAATTGGATTGTCCGACTATTGGGTATTTGGGAGATGGACTGCGAGCGTTTGAACTCACCTTCCTACACCGCTTTGTTCCACCTTGCCAGCAAAAATAGCACCCCCGCAGCCACAGGAATCCGAATCATTCTCCCCCACGGAACCCCCGCCATGATTTCGATGCAGAACGCCACCGCCAGCCCCGCCGCCAGAACCCAAAATCCCCAGCGTTTGTCTTTCAAAAGTGCCAACGCGCCTATTGCCGACATCACCGCCGCCCCGATGTAGGGCTTGAAAAACGGCTCAATGTCAGGGTTTTCAGCCAAAAAGTCATTGCGCATTAAAAGGAAATAAAGCACCGCTACCGTCATGCCGAACAGCGTGAGCACGAGGTAAACATGGAAGGCGATGCGGGAAGCTTTTGACATGGTTTATTTTGAGAGCGTGTATTTGATGACGGCGAGCGATTGCTTTTTTACATCGTCCCAAGCCGCTTGCAAATCCTCCCCCCACTCGTATTGATACTCTTCATGGAGGCCGCGAAGTGTGCTGATAAAAGTATCCAAAAACAGTTCGAAGGTCTTCATGTCAAAGTTCTTGTGGATTTTGTCTGACACCCGGGCGCTCAAATTTTCTGCTCCGTGTTCCCCTTCTATTAGTGCGTCCACCGCCATTTGGAACATATACGCCTGTCTCCCTCGGTCTTTAAAATGCTCTTTTACCCCTTGTGGGAGTTTTGCCAACAAGTTGTCGTAGAAGATTTTTATCAACTCATTTTCGCTTTTTAAGCACCGGACATAACTGTTGCGCACGATGCTCCGCTCTTTGCTCAATTTGCTCTTTGTCTCTTTGATTGCGCTCAAGAGGAGGTGCAAATCTTTGAAACGCTCGCCCGGCTTTTCTTGGAGCGTTCGGTCAACCAGAGCAATCAGGTCGGGTGAGCGCATCTCCGCAAGCAAGGATGTTCGATAAGAGGGGTCGTCCTTGTCAAAGAATCGGTTGCGGTTTTCGATGATTTCCTTGATCGAAGCACCGGTGAACAAGTCTTTGCCGGTCAATATTTTGTAAGCCACCAGCCCCAGCGTGAACTGGTCGGAGGCTTTCATGCCGCGCTTGTCCAATTTTTCCCCGTCGCTCTTCAGCATCTCTGGGCTGAGGTACTGGCAGTCTTCGCGGAATTTGCGGAGCGAGCGGTCGTCCATCCCCGCCTTGATGATATCGAACGGCGAGAGCATCGGGTGGTATTCCCGGTCAATAAAAATTTTGGAAGGCCGGATGTTCGAGTGGGCAATGTTTTTTTGAACCAGATAATCCAGCACATCGCACAGCTCGTACAGCCAATTCAACGCTTGGGAGGGCGAGCGCCGGCCAGCCTCTTCGAGGACTTCCGAAAGCACAAGCCCATCCACAAACTCGCAAATGATAAAAAATGGGAAACGGTCGAGCGATTCGCCGTAGACTTTGATGAGGTTGCGGTGTTTGAGTTCCGAGACCCTCCCGATCTCCTCTTCTATTGTAGGGTCCAGCGTAGGCACTTTCAGCACCTTCGCCACTGCCTTCCTTTTGGTATAGATGTCGCTCAACTTGAACACCACGGTAGAATTGCCCCCGGGTATCAACTTCTCTACTTCGTAATGGCCGCGCAAGCGCGTCTCCAGCACTTCTTGGATGATGTCCATCTGATTGGTAGTGCCGCGCAGCAACAATTCCGGGCGCGACATATCCAAGTACAAAGGCAGCTCGCTCTTGAACGCATCCAACTGCGAAAGAAAACCGTGTCGGATCTGGTTCTCCTCAAGGGGGGCAATTTTGTCATCAATCTTGCCGAGGCTCTGCGCCTGTTTCAATCGGTTCAGCCGCCCCATTTGCTGCACCACATCGGTGTGCATCGCTTGGAACATCTTGACGAACGCATCGAAACGTTCAAACCCATTTTCTAAAGAGCCATTTTTGATGGCCTCCTCAATACGCATTCCTGAGGTATCCAGATTGTCGTTGTTTTCAGGTGTTGTCATAATAATCAAAGGCGGGAATAGAAGTTAGGATTGTTTCTTGGCTCAAACATCCGCAAAAGCCCGATTTTACGCCCTACTTTTTTTCCAATGTCCACACCCATCCAAATTTTCCTCCGCCCCGGCAAAGAAATCCCCATCCTCCGCTTTCACCCTTGGGTGTTCTCTGGCGCCATTGCGCACACCGATGGCCGCCCCGAAGACGGGGACATCGCCGAAGTTTTTGACAAAAAAGGAAACCTGCTTGGTGTGGGGCATTTTCACCACGGGAGCATTGCCGTCAGGCTCCTGCATTTCGGCGCAGCCGACTTGGAGAGCGACAGTTTTTGGGAGGGAAAGTTGAGGAATGCGCTGCGGGTGCGCAGCTCGCTTCAACTTCCCGAAAGTTTAGAACTTTCGGGAAGTTTGGACAAGACAGCTGGCTTCCGCCTCGTACACGGCGAGGGAGACGGCCTCTCCGGCCTCATCGTGGACGTGTACGCCAGCACCGCCGTAGTGCAATGCCACAGCATCGGGATGCACCGACAGCGCGAGCGCATCGCCGCCGCGCTACGGAATGTTTTGGGTGAAAATTTGACAGCCGTGTACGACAAAAGCGCGGAAAGCCTGCCGCCAAAATATGCCGAAAACCAACAGAACAGCTACCTCTGGTCGGCCAATGACGCGCCCGAAAACTCGGCCATCATCGAAGAAAGCGGCGCACAATTCCGCGTGGACTGGGTGGCCGGGCAAAAGACGGGCTTCTTCCTCGACCAGCGCGACAACCGCCGCCTTTTGGCGGAATATGCCCCTGGGAGAACCGTGCTGAACGCTTTTTGCTACACCGGCGGATTTTCCTGCCTCGCGCTCCGAGCGGGGGCGAGCCTCGTGCATTCGGTAGATGTTTCGCCGAAGGCCATTGCGCTTTGCAACGAAAATGCTGCGCTGAATGCGCCCTACTCCGGCCAGCACGAGGGCTTCGCCGACGATGTGCTGAAATTCCTGAAAAACTCCGAGCGCGACTACGAGGTGATGGTGATTGACCCGCCTGCCTACGCCAAAAGCCTCGACAAGCGACACAACGCCGTGCAGGGCTACAAGCGGCTGAATGCCGAAGCCATGCGCCGCGTGGCACCGGGCGGCATCTTGTTCACTTTTTCTTGTTCGCAAGTCGTGGATCGAGAGTTGTTTTACCACACGGTGGCGGCGGCGGCCATGGAGGTGGGGCGGCCTGTGCGGGTGCTGCACCATCTTTCGCAGAGCGCCGACCACCCGGTGAGCCTTTTCCACCCGGAGGGGGCGTACCTAAAGGGGCTGGTGCTGTGCGTGGAGTAAGAAACGGAACGATGAACGATAAACGATGACCAACCCAACCCCTTGAATCGCAAAAATTTGAGTTGGCATTTTGCTTCCTTTATTTCCCACTCGTTCCAAAGCAATAGGGGCGGTTTTAAAAATGCCGCGTTCCTTGTTCCAGCAATTGAAAAAGGTGTTCCGTTACTCGTTCGCGGCGGCTCCACAGAATGAAATGGTCGCCATCGGGCAGGATTTCCATTTTCAGGTCAAGGCAATTCACCAGCATTTTTTTGGCAAAATCGGCATTGGCCACCGGCACCAGCCGGTCATTGACGGCATGGACAATGCGCACCGGGCAAGTGATGCGCGGCCACAGCGGGGGCATTTTTTCTAATTCTTTTTCCAAGGGTATTATTTCGGCATTGCTCGCCCACAGGGGTTTTGGTGTGAGCCATTTGACGGGCGGCGCGTTCACCACTGCTTGCCACCAAGGGTGTTCTTCTTGGGCGGGGTCAATGGAGCCAGCCACGACGACCAGCCCAGCCGTCAGTTCTGGATAGTCCATGGCAAAACGGGCGATGATCGGGCCGCCCAGCGAATGCCCGACAAGTACGACTTTTTGTTGTGGGGCAAGATGGGCTGCTATGGCCTGTACGGCGGCGGCTTGGTTTTCGAGAGAGGGTTCGGGTTTGCCAAAGCCCTCCGTGTAGCCAAAGCCCGGGCGGTCAATCGCCACGAGCCGCGCTATTTGCGCCAGCGAAGTGTCGGCGAGATAATCGAGATAGGCATCCGACGCTCCGGGCGAGCCGTGCACCAGCACCACGAGCGGCAGCGAATCGGTTTTGCTGATTGCCACGGCATGGATGCGGCGGCCATTTTTGTCCTGTACGTCCAGAAATTGCGGCGCGATTGGCTGGCCTTTTTCCCGCAATTTTTTTGCCCAATCGGCATCAGGAGTGCGCATGGCAAAACAGCCGGATTGAACGGCGAGGACCCAAACGGCGAGGAGGGCGAGGAGGAGATAGGCCATTCGGCGGAAGAATTTGCGGCGGCGAGATTGTTTTTTCATTCCCTAACTTTGTGACCTAAATCACGATTATTTCTGCCATGACAATTTCAGAGGAAAAAACGCTTGCTGTTTTCGAGGCTTGGACGATTCAATTTGAAATAACGGAACAGATAGACACAGAAGAGGAATACGCCCTTTCCCCAGCAGAATTTCGCCAACGCATTTGGGCGGCGGAGCAAAGCCGTGACATGAGTCTCGAAGAGTTTTTCCAGCGTATCAGAAACTGACAGCCCTTACAACTTCCCCAACGTCTCTTTCACAAACCCCGTCAGCGCCTCGCCGCGCAGCATCCCCTGTTGCAAGAGCGCGAGCTGGAGCAGGTATTTTGAAAAGCTGGCCTGTTCGGTTTGGCCCTGGAGTTTCAAAAGTTTGTTCACGATGACGGGGTGGTTGGAGTTCACCACCACAGTGTAGTAATCAGGGAAATCGCCCATTATGCCCATGCCCTGCATGGCTTGCATTTCCTTCATCCGGCGCATGATCTCGGGCTTCACGATCTGCACAGGCTGGTCGTCGGGCGAGAGCGCAGAGAGTTCCACCGATGCCCCGGCTTGGCTGTTGAGGGCTATTTCAAAGAGCAACCTCAGTTCTGTCTGTTCGGCTTCTGATAGCACGGATTCGCGCTTTTCGTCCTTTTGCACGAGATGGTCGGCGGTGTTGGAGTCCACGCGCACGAATGTCAGGCCGAGTTCCGAGCGGTATTCCAAATGCTGCACCCAATGGTTGTCGAGCACCGTGTCGAGCCGCAGCACTTCGTAGCCACGGGCCTCGGCAGCGGCGATTTGGGCATGGTGGCCTTCCAGATCATTGGAGTAGATGACTACGGTTTTGCCGTGCTTGTCGGTCTGGTTTGCTTTGATTTTTTCCTTGTGCTCGCTCAAAAGCGCGAACGCGCCCTGTGTGTTTTCCACCAAGGCGAAATTGGCCGCGCGATCCTCAAATTTTTTGTCAGAAATGACCCCGTACTTTACGAACACGCCCAAGTCGCGCCATTTTTGTTCAAAAGCCGGGCGGTCGGTTTTGAAAAGTTCTTGGAGTTTGTCGGCCACTTTTTTGGTGATATGCTCACTGATCTTCTTCACGTTGCCGTCGGCTTGGAGGTAGGAGCGCGACACGTTGAGCGGGATGTCGGGCGAATCAATCACGCCGTGCAGGAGTTGGAGCCATTCCGGCACGATGTCGCGCACATCGTCGGTCACGAACACTTGGTTGGAGTAGAGGTGGATTTTGTTGCGCTGCAACTCCATGGCGTTGCCGCCGATTTTTGGGAAAAACAGTACGCCCGTCAGGTTGAACGGGTAGTCAATGTTCAGGTGAATCCAGAACATCGGCTCTGCCGACATGGGGAACATCTGGCGGTAGAATGCCTGATAGTCCGCGTCTTGCAACTCTGCTGGCAGGCGTTTCCAAATCGGGCGCGTTTCGTTGATGATGTTTGGTATTTCCACGCCGCCCGTGTTCCCCCCCGATTCACCCGTGTTTCCCACGGATGAATCCGTGGGCTGGGGGGTGGTGTCGTCGCCTTCGGCGACAGTTGGGGCTTTGGGGTATTCGGTGCGGGTTCCGAATTGGATGGGGATGGGCAGGAAGCGGCAATATTTTTCGAGCAATCCTTCGAGGCGGTTTTTGTTCAAAAACTCCCGGTTCTCCTCGTTGATGTAAAGGATGATGTCGGTGCCGCGCTCGGTCTTTTCGGGGGCAGGCTCAATGGTGTAAGAGGGGTCGCCCGAACAAGCCCAGCGCACGGCTTCCGCGCCTTCTTGCCACGAACGGGTGACGACCTCCACCTTGTCGGCCACCATAAAGGCGGAATAGAACCCCAAGCCGAAATGGCCGATGATGCCACTGTCTTTGTATTTTTCCAGAAACTCCGTGGCGCTCGAAAACGCGATTTGGTTGAGGTATTTGAGCACTTCCTCCTCGGTCATGCCGATGCCTTTGTCGCGGATAATTAGCCGCCCGTTGTCCTCCTCGCAGACAACCTCGATGGTCGTGTCGCCTATTTCGTGCTTCACTTCGCCGCGCTGGGCCAGCACTTGGAGTTTGGTGGTAGCGTCCACGGCATTCGACACGAGTTCTCGGAGGAAAATCTCGTGGTCGGAGTACAGGAATTTTTTGATGATGGGGAAAATGTTCTCGGTCTGGACGGAAATGGTACCTGTGTGCATGGTGTGAGAGGTGAGAAATGTGAGAGCGTGAGAGGGGTGAGAAACGTGAGAGGGTGTGCCCAATCGGATCAATCCCCCAATCGAACCAATCGAACCAATCGCTTTTCAAAGGCTGTGCCATCGCAGCGATGCTGCCAAAATGTCCGTCAGTTTCATTTTGGGGTTAAGGCATTGAAAGTCAAATTTTTGAAAGAAAAAAATGGGCTGCGAGCGGCTTGTTGAGCCTAAAAAAATGTTGCCTGCTTGTTAATTGTGGCACAGTAGTTGTCTTAACATAAAGCACGAACGCTGCTGCCGATGAGATACTCCGAATGCGGTCAGTTTCGAAAAACGAGGACAAACTCCGTGTAAGAATTTAAGGCCAAATGCGGTCTTAAGCCCGTGGGCGAGGAACCAGTCCATCTGGGGGGTAGGGCTGGTTTCCTCACCACATTTTTTTTGGAAGTCCCCAATTTCCGGGCGACACTCATGTTTCCCCTCATGCTTTTGGTTGAGGACAAAACTCGTTTCATAATCCATCATCATCTTTTTTAGCATCATCATCCGTGCAGCAGCAGGTGGCCTCCTTCTTGGCTTCCTGCTTTTTTTTTGCATACCCCTCAGAGGTTTTGAAAACCTACTTTCGCCCCTTCAACCTTATTCATCTAAAATTATGAAATCCCCTCTCCTCTTTTGCGTCATCGCCTGCTTTTTTCTTTTCTCCAAAACACAACTTGCTTCTCAGCAGCCTTTTCCCACCCATTTTGAACCAAAAGGCTTTGGCGGCGGCGGCTATATGTATGCGCCGAGCATCAGCCCGCACGACCCGAACCACCTGTTCGTGGGCTGCGACATGGGCGGCACGTACCGCTCGCAGGATGGGGCGCAGACTTGGAAAATGATGCACACCGACCAATTCGTCAACACCGTGAAAGGCAAGGTGCAGTTCACCTCCGACCCGAACATCCTGTACGCCGTTCGCCGCTCGACTACCAACCTCGACGACCCGCTCTGGCGCGGCGAACTCGCCAAAAGCACCGACGGCGGCACGACTTGGTTGGCCATGCCCGACCCAACCGGCGTTGGGGTGCATCGCCTCGAAGTAGACCCAGCAAGCACCCAGCGTTTGATTTTGAATGAATACAACCAGTTGTTTTTCAGTGCCAACGGCGGAAGTTCGTGGGCATCGGTTTTTCAGCCGCTGGATGAGCAAATGTGGCTCGGTGGGGTGTTTTGGGATGATCAAAACATCTACATCGGCACGAATCACGGGCTGCTCGTTTCCAAAAACGGCGGGGCGAGTTTCGCTATCGAAAGCCACAGCGGGCTGCCAGCCGGGGCAGGCATTTACCACCTTGCCGGGGCGAAAGAAGGCGCGACGACGCGGCTGTTTTGCATCCCCGCTCCCGCTTCAGAAATGTATGCCTGGTTCGAGCCTTTGGGTTTCGACGGTCTCCGGCAAGGCATTTTTCGGATGAATTACGCGACCAACGCGGCTTGGGAAAATTCGCGGGGCAACATCCCGGCTGACATTGACATCGCCTGGGTGGATTTGGCGAAAAACAACACCCAAATCGTGTGGGCCGACGGCCCAGCTCCCGGCGGTTTTACCATGACCTGGAAATCCACCGACGGCGGCGCGACCTGGGCAAGTGTTTTTCAAATCGCGGACAATCAAAACATCAGCACAGGCTGGGCAGGTGCTGGCGGCCCGTACTGGTTGCAGCAAACCAGCTCGGCATTGGGCTTCGATGTCTCGGACACGAACCCTAACCACGTCATGCGGACACGGGGCGAAGCAGAGATGACGACCGACGGCGGCGCGACCTGGCGCTCGGTATATGTCCTTCAAAATTACCTGAACCCCATCGGACAGCCCACGGCGATTGACAAGTTTTACAAATCCTCGGGGCTGGACGTGACCACGGCGCACCATCTTTTTTGGAAAAACGACACCGAGCTTTTCCTGGCCAATACAGACGTGGGCCTGACCTACTCCGCCGACGCGGGCGATACCTGGACTTTTGCCCGAAACACTTTTCACCCCTGGGGCGCGGCCTCCAACAACAACTGGTACCGCATCGTGCAGCGCCCGGACAATCAGCACCTGTTCGCGGCGGTGGCAGATGTCAACGACATTTACCACGGCTACCGCCTGCTGGATTGGACAACCGAATGGTCGGGCGGGTTGGTGTTGAACTCTACCGACGGCGGCACGACCTGGGACACGCTCCACAACTTCGGCCACCCCGTCGTCTGGCTTGAAATAGACAAAAACAACCCTGCCAAGATTTGGGCAAGCGTGGTGCATCACCTCGAAGGCGGCATTTTCCGCAGCGACGACGGCGGCCAAACTTGGACGAAACTGCCCGCCCCGCCCCGCACCGAAGGCCACCCGTACAACATCGTCAGCCTGCCCGGCGGCGGCCTGGTAGTCACTTACTCCGCGCGTGCCCTCGACGATGGTGCGCAAACCCTGACCGAGAGCAGCGGCGTGTTTTTCTCGCCCGACGGCGGCAATTCCTGGGAAGACCGCACCGACCCGGCCATGAAATTTTACACCAAAGACCTCGCCGTTGACCCGCACGACCCGGCAGAAAATACCTGGTACGCAACGGTTTGGGGGCGGCACACCACCTGGCCGGGGTCGAACAACCAGGCCAATGGCGGTCTTTACCGAACCACCGACCGAGGGCAAACCTGGACGCGCATTTTCGCCACCCCCCCCGCAGACCAAACCGAAAGCATCAGCATTCACCCCGCCAAACCCGGCACGGCTTACCTGGCTGTGGAAAATGACGGGCTGTTTTTTACCGAAGACCTCGGGGCGGCCACCCCCACTTTCGAGCGGGTCAGCTCCTATCCCTGGTGGCGACCGAAACGGGTATTTTTCCCTCCCGGAAATCCCTGCGAAGTGTGGGTAACGAGTATGGGCGGCGGACTTTGGAAAGGCGAAACCGACACGCCGCTTTCTCAGGTCATCGTCGGCGCGGCCGATGCCTGCGGCGACGAAACGATGCCGTACTCGATTCTGGCTGTGCCGGGCGCGACATACAACTGGACGGTGACGGGTGGAGAAATCCTCTCCGGGCAAGGCACGAACTCGATTTCGGTGAAATGGGGCGCGGGCGGCGCGGGCGAGGTGAAGGTGTCGTATTGCACCGGAGAGGCTTCGATGCAGGTGAGCATCCAGCCGAAAGCGACGGCAGCGTTTTCTTTTTCCGCAAACGGCTTGACCGCTGCTTTTTCAAACACCTCGACAAATGCCAGCTCCTTTTCCTGGGATTTTGGCGACGGCTCCCCGGCCAGTTCGGAGGCCAATCCAGCGCACACGTTTTCGGTGGCCGGAATCTACACGGTGGTGCTGACTGCGACCAACGACTGCGGTTCGGTGACCTTGCAGCAAATGATTTCGGTGCAGTGCCCGACCCTGGCGGTCAGCATTTCGGCATCCGGCCCTACCCAGATTTGCGAGGGGGAATCGGTGCTGCTGATGGCTTCCAGTGGAAATTTTGCGGCTTACCAATGGTACCTGGATGGTGCGAAAATTCCTGGCGAAACCGCTGCCGGTTTCGCGGCGGCGGCTTCCGGCATTTACAAAATATGGGTGACCGATACGGCGGGCTGCGAGGGTTTTTCCAACGAAATGACCATCGAGATCGCTCCGGTGCCGACGGTTCAAATCCAGCCATCGGGCACGATTATGCTAAACTACGGGCAGTCGGCGACGCTGGATGCCGGGGCGGGTTTTTCGTCGTGGATTTGGAGTACGGGGGCAAGCACCCAGCAAATAGTTGTTTCTGAATGTGGCAGTTACTCGGTGGAAGTGGCCGACATGAATGGCTGCACGGCAGCGAGTTCGGCAGTTTTGGTGGTGGTCGCTCCGGTAGCGGTATTTTCGAGTGGCATTTTGATTTCAACCCCGGCGGCGGCGTACCAATGGCTGCTGGACGGCAACCCGATTCCGGGAGCGACGGGGCAGACGGTTATGCCTACGGTTTCGGGAAATTATTCCGTACAGGTGAGCTGCCCCCCTGCGGGTTGGGTAGATTCCGGCCCGGTGGCGGTGATGATTGTTGGCATCCCGGAATTGACTGCCAAGCAGCAGTTGAAAATTTACCCGAACCCGGTGGCGGCATCGGAAACCTCTGTGATTTTAGAAATGGCCGGTTTTGAAAAGGAAGCGGTTTCGATTGTCTTGACCGACCTGTCCGGACGGGTGGTTTTTATAAAAAAAATGGACGTGCCTGCTGAAAAAACAGTTTTGGAAATGAGGGGAATGGCTACCGGAGCTTACCTCGTGGAGGTTTGGCAGAAGGGCAAAATGCTGGGAAATGGGTGGTTGCTGCGGATTTGAGGATTCAGATGATGAATCCCCTCTTTTCACTACTCCCTCCCCTGATGCGGGTACCGCACTACATTGATCTCCTTGATATGCCGGGCGAGATCGTTCCTTTGCACTATGTCCAGCACATTCGGCCACCTTTTCCGGGTCACTACTTTTGGCGAATCGCACGGCACGGCCATCGGCTGTGTGGTGGACGGCTGCCCGGCAGGGCTGGTTTTTGACCTTGGTTTTATTCAGCGCGACCTCGACCGCCGCCGCCCAGGGCAGAGCAGCATTGTCACACAGCGCAAAGAGAGCGACACGGTGCAGGTGCTGAGCGGCGTGTTTGAAGGCCGCACTACGGGCACGCCCATCGCTTTCCTAATTCCCAACGAAGACCAGCACAGCCGCGACTACGACCACCTCGCCACGGCCTTCCGGCCCAGCCACGCCGACTACACTTGGCAAGCCAAATTCGGCCACCGCGACCACCGGGGCGGAGGCCGCAGCAGTGCCCGCGAAACCGCCGCCCGCGTGGCAGCAGGGGCATTGGCAAAGTTGTTTTTGCGCACACAGGGTGTCGAAATCTGCGCGTTCGTGAGCCAAGTCGGGCATTTGGAACTGAAAAAAAACTACACGGAACTTGACCTTTCGCTCGCCGAAACCAACGACGTGCGCTGCCCCGACCCAGCCCTTGCCGACAAGATGATTGCGCTCATAAAAAAAATCAGAAAGGAGGGCGACACCATCGGCGGTGTGGTGACGGGCGTGGTGCGCGGCTGCCCGCCCGGCCTGGGCGAACCGGTGTTCGACAAACTCCACGCCGACCTCGGCAAGGCCATGCTCAGCATCAATGCCGCCAAGGGCTTTGAGTACGGCTCTGGCTTTGCTGGGGTGAAAATGCGCGGGAGCGAGCACAATGACCTATTCGCAGTCAACAGTCAACAGTCAACAGTCAACAGTCAACAGTCAACCCTCACAAACCACTCCGGCGGCATCCAAGGAGGCATTTCCAATGGGATGGACATTTATTTCCGGGCGGCATTCAAGCCTGTGGCGACCATCATGCGCGAGCAGGAAACCCTGAACGTTGAGGGCGAAACCGTGACCATCAAAGGCAAAGGCAGGCACGACCCTTGCGTGGTTCCGCGCGCGGTGCCGATTGTGGAAGCCATGGCCGCGCTGGTGTTGGCCGACCATTTTTTGAGGATAAAAGCGAATAGGGTTTGAGGGTGAGGGTGAGGGAGCGCGGGGTTCAGCCCGCGTCATCCTTTTGTGGCGCGGATTATCAGCGGTGCCAGCATAGAAACCGATATCATGGTTCAGCCCGCGTAGCCATTTAGACGCGGGCTGAACCCCGCGCTCCCTCACCGAAGCCGAAAAAGAAGCAGAATACCTGACTGGTCGAACGTGCGCACAAGCTTGCAGCCCAATGCTCTATTTTTGGCCGGACAAAATTTTTTCATAATGCACCGTATCCTCTCGCTCTCTCGCTTTCTCGCCCTCTCACTTTCTCTCACCCTCTCACTGCTCTCGCTTTCTGCCCAGAAGCCCATCACCCTCGAAGACATTTGGCAAAAAGGCACTTTCGCTTCCAAGGGCGTACCGGGGTTCAATTTCCAGAAAGACGGCGTGCACTATACGCGCTTGGAAGGCACGGCCATCACGCAGTACGATTTGCGCACGGGCGAACGGTCTGGGACTATCTTCGAGGCCGCCGCTGTGTCCCCAACACAAATTGAGGGGGCGGGCTGGAAAGGCGCGCTCGACGGCTATTCGTTCAGTGGCGACGAATCCAAAATCCTGCTGACGACCCACACGACCCCGATTTTCCGATGGAGCACGGAGGCCGATTATTTTGTGTTTGACCAAAGAACAAAAAAACTCTCGCGGCTTCTGGAAGAGAGGGATTTGGGGGAGCGCGGTATTCAGCCGGCGAATACAACGCGGGCTGAACCCCGCGCTCCCTCCCCCCAACGCTACGCCACCTTCTCGCCCAATGGCTCAAAAGTGGGTTTCGTAGTGGCAAACGATTTGTATTTCAAGGATTTGGCCTCTGGCAAAACGACCCGCGTGACGGCTGACGGCAAGCAAAACGAAATCATCAACGGTGCCTCGGACTGGGTGTACGAAGAGGAGTTTGAATTGGTGCGGGCTTTCCAATGGAGCCCCGATGGACAACGGCTGGCCTATCTCCGCTTCGATGAGCGGGAGGTGCCGGAGATGACGATGGAGATGTTCCGGGGCAACCCTTACCCCGAGCCTGTGACGTTCAAATACCCCAAGGTGGGTGAGAAAAATGCGCTCGTGACGGCGCACATTTTTGACCTCGCCTCTGGCAAAACGGTGGAAGTAAACATCCCCGACCGCGAGCGCAAGGACGGCCGCTTGGACGACTACCTGCCCCGCATCGGCTGGACTCCTTCGGGCAAACTCTGCCTGACTTGGATGAACCGCCACCAAAGTACGCAACGCTTGCTTTTGGCCGAGCCGACCACGGGCGCTTGCTCGGTTTTGCACGAGGAAAAAAGCAAGTATTACCTCGACCTGCACGACGTGGTTTTCCTCTCCGACGGCTCTGGGTTTGTGATGCAGAGCGAAAAGAGCGGGTTCAACCATCTGTACAAATACGGCCTCACCCCCGGCCCCTCTCCAAATGGAGAGGGGAGAGGCCTCACCCCCGGCCCCTCTCCAGAGGAGGGGGGAGTTGCCTTGACAAAGGGCGATTTTGACGTGACGAATTTTTACGGCATAGACGAGAAAAATGGCAAGGTCTATTTCCAAGCGGCAAGCAGCACTCCTATGGCGCGCGAACTTTTTGAAACGAATTTGAAGGGCAAAAAGCCCAAGAAAATCAAGAAGCCCGAAGGCACGAATGCCGCGCAATGGAGCAGCACGTTCGACTATTTTGTCCATAATTTTTCCACAGCCAACACGCCGCCGCAATACGCCGTGTGCGACCGAAAAGGGAAGGTGCTGCGCTCCTTGGAACAGAACACCGAGCTGCGCGGCAAGCAAACCGAGTACGGCACACTCCCCGTGGAGTTCTTCAAAGTGCCGCTAAAAAACTCCTCCCCAATTGGGGGAGGCCGGGAGGGGGCTGTGGATTTGAACGGCTGGATGATAAAGCCCAGCGCGCCAGAATTTCAAAACCAAAAACTCCCGGTGCTGATGTTCGTGTACGGTGGCCCTGGCAGTCAGCAAGTGACGGACGCTTGGAAAGGCTCGAATTATTGGTGGTTCCAGATGCTGGCGCAGCAGGGTTATGTCGTGGCTTGTGTGGACAACCGTGGCACGGGCGGGCGCGGCGAGGAATTCAAAAAGATGACGTACAAGCAGTTGGGCCACTACGAGGTGGTGGATCAGATTGAGGCGGCGAAGCACCTGGGCACTTTGGATTTTGTGGACGCGGAGCGCATTGGCATTTTTGGCTGGAGCTATGGCGGCTACATGAGCACGAACTGCATCTTGAAAGGCAGCGATGTTTTTGAGGCGGCCATCGCGGTGGCGCCGGTGACGAATTGGAAGTGGTACGACTCGGTGTACACGGAACGCTATATGCAGACGCACGCGGAAAACGAGGGGGGCTATGAGGAGAATTCGCCGACGAATTTTGCCGAACAGTTGGAAGGAAGTTACTTGCTCGTCCACGGCCTCGCCGACGACAACGTGCATTTTCAGCACACGGCCGAGATGGCCGACGAACTGATTGCCAAGAACAAACAGTTCGACACGATGATCTACCCCAACCGCAACCACGGCATCAGTGGCGGGAATGCCAAAATCCACCTCTACACGTTGATGACGAAGTTTTTGAACGAGAAATTGAAAAATAAGAAGGGGGGGAAGGTGGCGCGGCCTTAGTCATCCCAACCTTTCCACCGCCGCTTCCCACTCGCCATAAACCTTGGTGAGTTCGCCTTTCAAGTCGCCGTATTTTTTCAAGTCGCCGTCCGCGCTGGGCTTGGTGAAAAACTCCGGGTCGGCCATTTTTCCCTCCCATTTGCCGATTTCGGCTTCGAGTTCCGCGATGCGCCTCTCCTGCTTTTGCACCGCGCGCTCCAGTTGCTTTTTTTCTTCTGCAGTGACTGTTGACCGTTGACCATTGACCGTTGACTGTTGGCCATTGACCATTGGCTGTTGAGCGTTGGCCGTTGACCGTTTTTCGACCTCGCGCATATTGTCCAACTGGCGTTTTTCCAAAAAGTAGTTCACGTCGCCGAGGTATTCTTTCAGGTGCCCGTCGCGGAATTCGATGGTGCGATCCGTCAGTCCAGACAAGAATTCGCGGTCGTGGCTGACGATGAGGAGCGTGCCGTTGTAGTCTTGGAGGGCTTGTTTCAGCACATCTTTGGAGAGCATGTCCAAGTGGTTGGTCGGCTCGTCGAGCAGCAGCAGGTTGAAGGGGCGGAGCAGCATACAGGCCAGCGCGAGGCGGGCGCGTTCGCCGCCACTGAGGGCCGACACTTTTTTGTCCACGTCTTTGCCACTGAAAAGGAAGGCGCCGAGGATGCTGCGGACTTTGGTGCGCATTTCTTCGGGGCAGTTTTGCTCCAAGGTTTGAAGCAGCGTGATTTTGGGGTCGAGGGTCTCGGCCTGGTTTTGGGCGTAGTAGCCCACCACCACGTTGTGGCCGAGCGTGGATTTGCCGGAAGTGGCGGGTTCTTGGCCGACGAGGATTTTGGCGAGCGTGGTTTTGCCCTGCCCGTTTTGGCCCACGAAGGCCACGCGCTCGCCGCGCAGCATTTGGAAGTCAACGTTTTCCAGCACTTTCACCGCGCCGTAGCGCTTGGTCAGGTGTTCTACTTTGGCCGTTATCTCACCGCTCCGGGGCGCGTCTGGGAATCGGAGTTTCATCGTGGCCGTGTCCATATCGTCAATCTCGATGCGCTCCATTTTGTCCAATTGCTTTTGCATAGACTGCGCCATTTTGGTCTTCGTGGCTTTGGCCATGAATCGGGTGATGGTGCGCTCTCGGTCGGTAATGAGGCGCTGTTGGTTTTCATAAGCGTTCTGCGCCAGTTCGCGGCGGTCGGCGCTGAGTTCCACGTATTTGGAGTAGGGCACTTTGTAGTCGTGGATTTTTCCGAGCACTATTTCCGCTGTACGGTTCGTCACGTTGTCGAGGAAACGCCGGTCGTGGCTGATCACTATGACCATGCCTGGGTAATTGAACAGCCAGTTTTCGAGCCAAAGGATGCTTTCGATGTCGAGGTGGTTGGTCGGCTCGTCGAGCAGCAGGAGGTCGGGCTGTCGGAGGAGCATTTTGGCGAGTTCGATGCGCATTTGCCAGCCGCCGCTGAATTCGTCGGTGAGCCGCTTCATGTCGGAAGCCTGAAAGCCGAGGCCGCCGAGCACTTTTTCCGCATCGGCTTCGCTGGTGGAGCCGCCCAAGTGGTGGAGGTGTTCGGTGATGTCGCTCATCTGTTCGATGAGTTTGTGGTATTCGTCCGACTCGTAATCCTCGCGCACCCCAAGTTCGTCGCTGACGCGGTGGAGTTCTGCTTCGAGTTCGAGGATTTCGGAAAAGGCCGTCATCGTCTCGTCAATCACGGTTTTGCCCTTTGGCATGAGCATGTCTTGGTGGAGGTAGCCGAGCGTGAAGTGGCCTGGCACTACCACGTCGCCTTCTTGGGGCGACATTTCTTGGGCGATGATTTTGAGGAGGGTGGATTTGCCCGCACCATTGCGGCCAACGAGACCGACGCGCTCGCCGGGCTTGAGCACAAAATTCACACGGTCGAGCAGGATACGGTCGCCGTATTGGATGTAGATATTGGAGAGAGATAGCATAACGGGGCGCGAAGATAGCAACTTACGGCTTTCCCGTTCGGCAATCACTCCAGTAAAAGTACCCCCCTTGAAGGGGCGAACCGACAACCTGTTGAAACTTTTTTTGAGAAAGGAGGTAAGAAAAATTGACTCGCGCAGATATGAGTGTGATTACAATCACATCCAAAAAAGCATTTCATCACTCAAAAAAATTTCAAACAATGGAAAAAGAAAAAATTGCTCCGAATCCAAATGAAGCCCCTACGCTCGACGCCGTCTTGAGCGGCTTTGAAAATTACCTGACGGAAGTCACGCAGTCAATTATCCAAGCCTCGCCAGAGGGCGAAGACAAAATTCTCGTGGAAAGCACCTCGGCTACTTTGTTGAGCCAGATGAAGAAGGTCAACGACTACATCCGCGACTCTCACGGGCAACTCAGTACAATCCAAAAGGAGGAGTTTCAAACTTTCTTGCGCATCCAAGATGGCGTGAACATGGCACAGCAGGGCATAGAAACCTGCAAAAAAATGTTCAAAAAAGGAGGCTTTGGGAAAAAACTGCTCGGTTGGCTTGCCAAATGGTTCGAGGAAATCAAAAAGATCATTCGGGAGATCATCAAGTTTTTATGCTTCCTATTTGGCTGGGCTTACCCTACTTGGCTCGACCCGCTTTTGGTTCTTTTGAACGAGATACTCAGCCTCATCGTCAAAATGTTTGGCGAAACGCTGGGCATCGAACCGCGTTCGTTTGGCCGAGAACTTTCGGAAATGGAGGTGGATTACCTCAACGAACTGGCGGCTTTGGAGCGCTTGCAACAAGCGCAAAGGTTTCGCTTTGTGCGGGATGACGAAGGGTAATTCCTTTCTGACTTTTTGAAATTTGGGGCGTTCCGCGTATGGCAGGGCGCCCCAAATTTGTTTACGGAAGGCTGCAATTCTTATCCTATTTTTGCCTCTACATTCTCGAATTTCGGATGATTGTTTTGCCTGAATGGCACAACCTGTTTTTGAAAACCCATGCAACACCTTAAGCCTACACCAATTCGTAAGGAGAAATACGCCGACGCTGCATTTCCTCCCGGTGCCAGAATTGAAGTATTAAAACGGGAACACTATTGTGTTGTGGAAGGCTACTCTATCATGGGGGAAGCACCTAAATCTTTTATCCGGGTATATGGATACAAAAAGGATGGGCCGCAACGAAAAATAAATCGAAACTCTTGGACCTTATTCCTTGCCAAAACAGGGCACAAATGGTATCCCATAGAGTCAATCACGGAGCACTTGATTGCCCGCATTGGAGTCGTTCTTGGCCTAAATATGGCAGAATCACGCTTGGCGATAGCCGGAGGGCAAATCAAATTTTTGAGCAAATATTTTTTAAAGCCGGAGAAAGGCCAAGAACTGGTACACGGCATGGATATTTTGGCGACGCATTTAGGCGACAGAACCTTTGTCGAGGAAATTGCGGTCAAAAAAAGAGAACGCGACTTTTTTACCCTTGAGGACACGGTGGCGGCGATTGAACAAGTTTTCCCTTATGAACGCACTGCTATCCTCGAAGCATTTTTTCTGATGCTCTGCTTTGATACTTGGGTAGGTGTTCAAGACCGCCACTTTCAGAATTGGGGGGTTGTCCGAGATATTTACGAAAAAAAACGCCCCTATTTTTCGCCGATCTATGATTCAGCGAGAGGGCTGTTTTGGAATCACACTGAGAAGAAAATAGCAGATTGGGTAAAAGCCAAACAAGCTGAACAGCAGATTGAAAGTCAAATCAAAAACTCCATGCCACAATTGACTTTGACGAACAAGCCTAAAGTTAACCACTTCGAACTGGCCGAAGCATTGCTGAGCGACCGATTTTTGCCATTCAAGTCAATAGCCCGCAAAATTTTCACCGACGAAAGTTTGGAACGAGTGCAGGTGATGGTTCGCAAAGAGTTTGGGCAGATGTTTAGCCAAAGCCGAGTTGACCTGATTTGCAAATGCCTTGAAATTCGACATCAAAAATTTAGCGAGTTGTTATTTTGAATTTGAAATCTTTGCGCCCCGTTTTGCGTTTTCAATCCCAAAATCGTCCTTTTCACCAAACCATTTTCAGCCATGTTACAAAAATTGAAAGACTTGATTTTTAAGTCTCAGGGGCTGGACGATGTGACAACCCCCTCTGACAAAAAAATGGCCTTCATGGTGATACTCAACAACAAGCATGTTGGTACGCTCGAATTAGAAGAAGGCAAGTGGTATTTTTCGTACTCGGATTTTTTTAAGCAGGATTTCTACAAATCAAAATCTGGCGAACAAAAAGAACATTCTCTTGCCCCCCTTTTTGGATTTCCCGACATCGAAAAAGCGTACGAATCTGAAATTCTATGGCCTTTCTTCGCTGGGCGCATACCGGGTTTAAAGCAGCCAGAGGTCAAAGAAATCATTGAGCGGGAGCATATTGACAAAAATGACCTTGCCGCACTACTCGCTCGATTTGGTAAAAAGACCATCAGCAACCCATTCGAGTTAACGGTAGCGTCGTAGGGTTTTTCCATCGGAATTTTCAAATATGGCACAAAAGGGATTTTGTCGTACTTCGGCAAAATCCCTTTGTTCTGCCCCCTGTGGGGCTGCGGTGCTGGAGCAGAATCGTCCAGACTTCCACCCTCGATGTTTCAAAAGCTTTGGCAGACACGGAAGCATCCACCTCGTGGAATTCGAGCGCGTAGCTGAGCCGCGCACCGTACACGCGGATGCTGATTGTCGCCGTATTGGATGTAGATATTGGAGGGAGATAGCATAACGGGGCGCGGAGGTAGGGAATTGAAGGAGTTAAAAATCCCCAACGGCTTACCTTCGCCGCCAAACTATGGAAGATTTCAAAATCAATCTCGACCGCGACCTCGTGTTTTTTGATGTGGAAACCACGGGCCTGAACGTCATCCGCGACCGCATCATCCAGATCGCGCTGGTGAAACTCCGCAAAAACGGCCAGCCGGCCGAAGAACTTTCGATGCTCATCAACCCCGGAATCCCGATTTCGGAAGAGGCGATGATGATTCACGGCATCACGCCAAAGGACTTGGCAAACAAGCCCACGTTCGCGCAGGTGGCTCAAAAAATCTGGGACTTCATCGGCAACGCCGACCTCGGCGGCTACAACTCGAACCGCTTCGACGTGCCGATGCTGATGGAGGAATTCTCCCGCGTGGGCTTGGAGTTCGACATCTCGAAGCGGCGTTTGATTGATGCCCAGCGTATCTTCTACAAAATGGAGCCGCGCACCTTGAAGGCCGCCTACCGGCTTTATTGCCAAAAAGAACTCCAAGACGCGCACGACGCGCTGGCCGATGTGCGGGCCACGCTGGAGGTTTTCAAAGGTCAAATCCGCGCCTACGAGGGCAAAGACCTGCTCGACGAGGAGGGCAACTCGGTGCCGGCGCCCATCAAAAACGATATGCAGGCGATACACGAATTCACCAACGACCTCAATTTTATAGATGCCACGCAAAAACTCCGCGTTCAGCCCGACGGCACCGTGGTGTTCAACTTTGGTAAATACGTGGGCGAACCCGTGAAAACCGTCCTCGCCCGCGAGCGCCACTATGCCACCTGGATCATGGACAAAGAGTTTTCCTCACAGGTGAAACAGTACATGAAACAGGTGCTGAAAGAACTGGGGGGATAGTGATGAATGATGAATGACGAAATGATGAATCACACGAATCGCTCACCCCTTGAAACTTGAAACTTGCCAACTTGAAACTTGCTACTTTCCTCTTGCTACTTGCTACTCTTTTCGCTGCTTGCTTCGAGCCGAAAGAAGGCTGCCTCGACATAGCGGCCACGAACTTCGAGGCAGGGGCCGACAAGGACTGCTGCTGCGAATACCCGAAACTCGTGCTGATGGTGAGCCAGGTGTACGACACGCTGCTTTTTCGCAACGATTCGCTCTACCCCGACGCGGGCGGACATTTGTTCCGAATCAAAAGTGTGGCGTTCTACCTTTCTGAATTCCAATTGTTTCAAGGAGGAAATGCTTTTAAGGTAAGCGATACGCTTACGCTCCAAACCTTCGTGGGCAACGACACGTCGAGCCAACTTTTCACCAATGATTTCCTGCTTGTGCGCCGCACTCCGATTGACTATGCGGTCGGCACTTTCCCGCAAGACGGCATTTTTGAAGAAGTAAATTTCCGCCTCGGGCTTTCTAACGACGCGCAAAAAATCGTGCCGTCCAAAGCTCCCACGGGTCACCCGCTTTCGGCGCAGCCCGACAGTCTTTGGCGCGGTCAAGCCGAGGGGTTTGTGTTCTTGCAAGTGGTGGTGGTGCGCGATTCGATGGCCGCTACGCTGCCCGACACGCTCAGGTTCACCGAGGCTGATTTGGGTCAGCCGCTCATGGGGGCAACGGGGCAGTTCCTGCACCCCACCGGCTACGATTTTCCGCTGCTGCTCACGGTGGATTACAAAGAGATGTTTAAAGCGGTAAATTGGTCGCAGCACGACATTCAGGCATGGAAAGCCCAGATTGTCGCCAACTTGCCAAGTGCGTTTCGCGTTTCACAGTGAAGTTATAGAATTTTGCCACTGGGCATTAGAAGTG
>JBJXFT010000044.1:0-4363 GCA_046155725.1 Saprospiraceae bacterium | reverse complement strand
TTGTCAAATCCGGACTTGCGCTTAGTGCCGAACCCTGCGACGACGCAGGTGGAAATTTGGACAGAAAATTTAGGGGAAAAAGGCGGCGAATTGACGGTGTTCGACGCGCAAGGCCGCGTGGTGTGGCAACGGATTGTCGAGGCGGATTCCTCTCAACGCCTCGACACTTCAATGTTCTCTCCCGGCCTCTATCGCGTATGCCTCCGCACCGAGCAGGGGGTGGTGACAAAGGCGTTGGTCATCATTAGGTTTTGACACGGGGCGGCAACTGGGTTTGAAAATTTCAAAATGGTGCATTGGTTCTGTAAGTTTTGGCTCAAAATGCTCGTATTTTTGGCCGGAAATGATTGCTTTTGAAATTCCTTTCAAACACACCGCAACAAGTCTGTTCTAAATTTCAGCACCATGACCATCGTCCGTCTCGACAACCAAGTTTTTTTCAAAAAGGCGTTCACTGACCCGCTGGTTTTCCGGGCGTTCGTCAAAGACATCTTGGGCATTGAGGTGGACCCGCCGGTCATCGAGACCGAGAAATCGTTCGCCCCGCGCGTCGGCGATGTGGCTTTCAAGTACGACATTTTTGCCGACGACCCGGTGAGCAGGGTCATCGTGGAAATACAGAAGGTGGAATACGACCACAACTTCGACCGGTTTCTGCACTATCACCTGCAAGGCATCACTGAGCAGCAGCGCACGTCGGCGCATTATGGGGTTGACCGCACCGTCTACACCATTGTGGTGATGACCGCGCCGTACCGGCTCAACAAAGCGACCGGGCGGGTCATCCGAGATGAAGTGCTGATATCGAGTTTGAACCCGCGCACGCTGAAAGGTGTCGAGCGCGATATGTACGGGCATCAATTGGTCTTTTTGAACCCCAACTACAAGGACTCAGAAACGCCCCAGAATTTCCGCGATTGGTTGGACTTGATCTATGAGAGCATCCACAACCCTACGCATCCAAACATCAACTTCCAGAACCTGGGCGTGAAACGCGCCGCCGAACTGGTGGAAGACGAAAACATCACGCCGCAGGAACGCGCAGACTCCAAATTCGAGGTCATGCACCGAGAGGTACTGACCTTGGAAAAAGAGGAGGGCATCGAGATCGGGAAAGAGATTGGGAAAGAGATTGGGAAAGAGATCGGGAAAGAAGAGGGCGAAAGGAAAAAACTCATCCAATTGATCGTTTCGATGAGGGAAAACAACCTTCCGAACGATAGGATTGCCCAAATTGCAGGCATCCCGGAGGAAGAGGTGGGGCGTATTTTGTCAGAGAACGGCTTTGAATAAATTGAAAAGGGGGCATCTCGAAAGTCAGGTTTAGAGGGGTTTAGATAGTTTAGAGGGGTTTAGATAGTTTAGAATGGTTTAGAAATTGCAAATAGCACTGAATATTGCTGTTTGAGGTCAAGAGATATAAACCATCTAAACCCCTCTAGCTCCTAAACCGGACTTGTGAGATGCCCATCAAGATGGCTACGCAAGCAGACTGCTCAACGCTGCACCGCCAAGGAGCCGTAAAGCATCGTTTTTTCTCCCACAAAAACAACTTGGTAAAGCCCAATCGGAAGTTCCGCGACGGAAAACTCGGCGGCCGATTCGCCCATCGCCTGGCGCAGCACCACCCGGCCAATAGGGTCGAGTATGGTGAGTTCGCCTGTCTGGCCGCCCGTGAAAACTTGGACGCTCTGGCTGGCCGGGTTGGGAAAAAGGAGCAGTTCGGTTTCTGCCAATATTTCAAAAACGGCTTCCTCGTCGCGCTCCCCGTTGGGGTGGTTGCTGGTCGGCGTAATCCCGATCGGGCAGTAAAATGTGTTGAGGTGTGCTTCCAGATAGATATACGGCACAAGTCGAGACACGACATGGATAAATGTCACATCGGCTTGGGCGGGCAAGGTGTATTTGAAAATGTCGGACTCGCCCAAGTTGATGCTATCAGAAATGGACGAATAACGGACCGACCATTGAGGCGAAAAATTCGGGTTGCGCACCCGGTACGTGTTGCCCGATGGCGCGGTGTAGATGGAAAAGTTGTCAGGCTCTATGGCCACAAGCCCATCGGGCACCTGAATGGCTGTGTAGATCAATTTGTTTGGGCAATTGTTGGTCACGCGAATACGGTATGTCCGGTTTTTGCCCGGGTCTTCGGTGATGGTCAGGAGCTCGTACTTGATACAGCCGTTCACCTTTGTATCGCAGGGGTCATCTCCCTCAATGGTCACCTTGAAGCAGCAGGAGGCTGATTGGCCACAACTGTCTTTGGCTGCGAAGCAAACCGAGGTAGTGCCCGGGGGGAAATCGCTGCCCGATGCCAAACCGCTTGTCATAGTGAGCCTGATGCCGGGGCAGATGCAATCGGTCGCAGCAGCTGGTTGGCTGTAGCTGACCACCGCACCGTTGCTTCCGCTTTGCTGGCCGATGGTGATGGCACTTGGGCAAGTGATGCTGACATTGGAAGGGGCGGGGGTGAGAAATTGCAGCGTGTATGTGACAATCGTGTCGCAACCGGTAGTAGTGGAAGGCTGCGTAAGCACCACCATACCAGGCTGGGTGTAATTCGTGCCACCGAGCGAGATGGTTTCGCCGGGGCAGAACGCGATGGTTTGGGAGCGGGTTGGCGGGGGCAAAAGCGTCAGGTTGTAGGTCACAACCGTATCGCAGCCGCTGTTGACAGAAGCAAGCGTGTCAAGCACCGTGCCTGCCTGATTGTACACCTGCCCCCCAATGCTGACCGACTTGCCGGGACAGAACGATACATTTTCCGAACGGGTCTGGTAGGGCAAAAGCGTCAGGGTGTAGGTCACAATTGTATCGCATCCGCCTGCGGAGGAACCAAGCGTGTCCATCACCATGCCCGGCTGGCTGTACACCTGCCCCCCGATGCTGACCGATTCGCCGGGGCAGAACGAGACGCTTTCCGAGCGGGCAGCGTCGGGCAGCACCTGGATGGTAAAACAAGATTCGTTGGGGTTCAAATAGCAAAGGTTGGAGGTAGCCACGCACAACTCCGCAAAACCGCTGAATGTGGGAGACCATGTGACTGTCACCTCTTCGCCGTCTGTATCCAAAGTGCCGGCATTCGATGGTGTGAGCGTCCAATTATACCCCGTCGCGCCATTGGCGACCGCAACGGAATAGCCCGCAGATGAACCATTGCAAACTGGGCTGGTCCCTAATATCACGCCGGGATTGTCGGGCGCAAAACCTACCGTAGAGCCTTCCAAGACGTTCACGGTGTAATCGCACACACTGCCGTTGCATCCATCGAGCACGATCCAGTACACTTCGCCTACGACAAAGTCGGTTGAATTAAGCGTAAACGAGTTTTCGGTGCAGGGGCATTGGATGTCCATCATGTTGGCGTTGCACCAAGCGTTGCCGGGGTTGTTGCTCGGCGGGCAATTGTCATAGATAGCTCCTTGCAGCCCTTGCGAACCGCCACTGGAGCAATTGGAAGGCACAATTTGGATGCTGATGGTGGCCGTGCCGGCAAAAAAGCCGAACCACTCGTCGTTGTTCAGCGTCCACTGACCGCCGCAGCAAGGGAAAGGCCGCTCCAGGTTGTTGTTGTTTATGGTGGAGCAGTAGCCATCCAGGTCTGGACAAAGGATGGGTGCGTCGGGGCAGGTGTTGCCGGGATCGGGAAAGCCGGGGGGCGGGCATTGGGCAAAAAGAGGGGAAGAAAATGCGAGGAGTAAAAAGTAGAAAAAGAGGTTGCAAGTAAAAGATTGGATTCTCATAAGCGTGAAAGAAATGGATGGCAAAAAAGGGGAGACCCAACAACCAGGTTATTTTTCCCTTCACCAATTCGCTGAAGTTAGGCAAGGAAATCCCCGCCCGAAAGTAGGATGACCGTAGTGGCATCGGCTAGCTTATCCCCAAAATTGTCGCGGGGATAGCATAACGTGGGGAGGGGTCTAAACCTTTTTTTGGGGGGGTATTCTTGCCCCTAACTTAACTCAACGCTGCACCGCCAATTGGCCGTGTCGAATCATTTTTTCTCCAACAAAAATTGCGTTGTACAACCCCTGCGGAAGTCCGTCCACGGGAAACTCGGTGTTTCCGGCCTCCACCATTTGGCGCAGCACCACTCGGCCTGTGGCATCTTGCAAAATCAGTTCGCCAGCCTCCTCGCCGGTTTCGGCACGGACGAGGTGGCTGGCGGGATTGGGAGAGAGGAGGAGTTGGCCGGAGCGATCTGACAGATCGGTGGTGTGTACCAAGCCTGCCGTAGTCTCGGTGGTATTGGTGGTCACCGGGGCGTTGAAGTCAAAGAAAATGTGGGCGGTGTTGCGCAGGGGCGTTCCGAGCGGGAGGTTTTGGCGCGGTCGGACGCTGTATTTCACAAAGCCGTGGCTGC
>JBJXFT010000431.1:0-3065 GCA_046155725.1 Saprospiraceae bacterium | reverse complement strand
GCGCGTGAGGGAGCGCGGGGTTCAGCCCGCGTCAAATGGGGTTTCTTATTGACGCGGGCTGAACCCCGCGCTCCCTCACTCGCTCCCTCACCAACAATCAAAAAAATGACTTTCGCCCAACCGCTCTGGCTACTACTGTTGCTGTTTCTGCCCCTGCTGATCTATCGGTACCGGCGAGACGCGCGGCGGCGGCACGTCACCTTACAAGTGTCGCGCATGACGGCCATGAAGGGCGTTAAAACCTGGGTCGTGTACGCCCGCAAATGGATACAACTCCTGCGCTGGGTGGTGCTGGTGTTGATTGTCATCGCCATGGCGCGGCCTCAATTGCTCTGGCACGAGGAGGAAATCGAAGCCGAGGCGATTGACATCATGCTGGTGATGGACGTGTCGCCAAGTATGCTTTCCAAAGATTTTCGGCCCGACCGGCTGACGGTGGCCAAGGAAGTGGCCGCGAGTTTTGTCAGCCGACGGCCTTACGACCAACTGGGGCTGGTGGTCTTTTCAGGCGGCGCGTTCACGCAATGCCCGCTCACCAACGACCGCCGCATTTTGCAAGCCTTCATCAACAACTTGCAAGTGGGTCGCTTGCCCGACGGCACGGCCATCGGCATGGGCTTGGCGACGGCGGTGCGGCATTTGGACAAGGGCGATTCTAAGAGCAAAATCGTACTGCTCATCACCGATGGCGAAAACAACGCGGGCGATTTGGGGCCGCTCACCGCAGCGGCGGCGGCCAAGGCTCTGGGTGTGCGGGTGTATACCATCGGCATCGGCAGCGACGGGCTGGTGATGTCGCCAACTTATCAAAACGCCAATGGGAGTTTCGCTTTTGCGGCTCGGAAGATGACATTCGACACGCGGCTTTTGGAGGAAATGGCCTCGATGACGAACGGGAAATTCTACCGTGCCCGCACGGCTGCGGATTTGGAGGGGATTTACGACGAGGTGGAAAATTTGGAAAAAACGAAGGTGGTGAAGACGGCGGTGCGCCGAACGTCGGAGACGTTTTTTTGGTTTTTGAATTTGGTGTTTTGCCTCCTGCTGCTCGAAATGTCGCTCCGTTGGGGCCCCTTGCGGGTGATAACGGTGTGATGGCTTTGGGCGGGCAGGCATTTTTGAAAAGGTGGCTTTGGCGTTCAAGGATGGTTTTTAGCCCGCTGGCCACAAAGAAAGCCACCCCGATTGTTCGGGGTGGCTTTCGGTAAGTGGATCAGTGGATTGAATGCCGCGCTCTTTGCCCTATTGCCGCGCGAATTTCACTTGATAGCGCACGTTGCTCTCGATGAGTTCAGCCGTCATGCTGGTTTCGGAAATGGCGGTCACGTCCCAAGTTTTTTTGTCGCCATTGGTGTAGTTCAGCGTCACGTCTTGCTTTGCCTCGTCGTCGTCCCAGTCACCGCTGTACGATTGGGTGACGGTGCCTGCGAGCGGCACGACAGAGCTGACGTCGAGGTCAAACTCATTGCTCTCTTCGAGGTTCAGGTCGAAGCCGTAGGAGGGGGTGGCATCCACATCCGCCACGGTGACTTGCACGGACTGCCAGTGGCCGACGAGTTGGTCTTTGAAGGTTTTTTCTTTTTTGCAGGCGACAAAGGCGGAGGCCAGCAGAAGGAAGGCAGCAAGGTTCAAAACTGCGTTTTTCATAATGATGAAAGATTGAAAAAAGGTGAAACGATACGGGTTTGGAAATTGTCCGTTTGTAATCGGATGGCGCATAAATGCCCTTCGCCCAAAAATTATTGCCGCTTCGATCCCCCCTTTAACGCAACCCTAAGAAAGTGTATTAAGGCACCGTTTAGGGTTTGGCTGTTTACTTCACATTTGATTGGCAGCGTGTTTTTTCATCTGGAATAATAATTGCCTGTTGTAACTTCGCTCGCCATTTGCGTCTCACTCGACGCGCTTTAATCCGTTCGTCTGCACTCGGTGAACCACGCATCTTTCACCAAACCATCCCTCTCTTAATTATGCAAAAGAAATACGCCGCAATTGCTGCATTCTTGCTGCTCTCCCAAATGGCTTTTGCCCAACTCAAGCACCTCCATCTCAACGTGAGCATGAATGGCGGCTACTCGCAGTTGGCGCACAAAACCGATTTCCGCACCACTCCGCTTTACAACCTTTATGATTTTGTTGCCTTTTCGCACGGCGGCCAAGATGAATACACTTGGGAAGAATTTCTCGAAACTTACAAAATCAAGGACCGCTTTGGTCAGCCTCGAGTGGGCTTTTCTGCCCAACTGACTTACCGCGATTGGCCCATCAAAGCCCTTGGCGAAGCCATGTCGTCGCCCTCGTCTTACACCCGGGCCTCCTACGCTGTCACGCTGGGCTTGGGCAAGGATATTTACATCTCTGACAGCACTTGGTATTTCTCCTTCCTCGGCGGCTACAAATTCGTCATCAAAGACTATGGGTTTGGGGCCAACACGATCGTCAACAGCATTGGTGTGTCAGAGCAGCGGGAGAACGCCGCTTCGTTTTTCAACCCTGTAAAACCGCTTGGCCGTCCTTCTGGCGACCTTTTCGCCCTACGCGTTGGCTTCGCCCGCACCCTTGACTGGTATTATCGCTGGAGCGCAGGCGTGGAGGCTTATTACGAACTTGACCTCACGGACAAAATCGTGCGCAGTTCCCGCATGACGACCTATGGCGCGCAGGTGTTTGTGCGCTGCAAGATTTTTGGAAAAAATGTGGAGGCCGACCGCTTTTACCCTAACCCGGCTGGCGGGAGGCGGCATTGAATAGATTGGGGCAAAAAGAATCGGCCCCGTAGGTTTTCTGAGAAACCTACGGGGCCGATTCTTTTTGATGACTCTCTGGAGCTACTTCTTCGGCTTCGGGAAATCCATGCCCAACTTTTCCAGCCCTTCCACCAGCGTTTTTGCGATGAAATAATCGCGGTACCAACGGTTGTCCACCGGGCAGATGTGCCAGGGCGTGGTGCTTTCGTTGATGGCGTACTCGTAGGCTTCCATGTACTTGTCCCAGAGTTTGCGCTCTTCCCAGTCTGCATCGTTGTGCTTCCAGAATTTGGTGGGGTCGTCGAGGCGTTGCTGGAG
>JBJXFT010000067.1:0-27338 GCA_046155725.1 Saprospiraceae bacterium | reverse complement strand
TTGATAGCCGAGTCAACAATCAGCAATCAGCAATCAACAATCAGCAATCAGCAATCAGCAATCAGCAATCAACAATCAGCAATCAGCAATCAGCAATCAGCAATCAGCAATCAGCAATCAACAATCAGCAATCAGCAATCAGCAATCAACAATCAACAATCAGCAATCAGCAATCAGCAATCAACAATCAGCAATCAGCAATCAGCAATCAGCAATCAGCAATCAGCAATCAGCAATCAGCAATCAGCAATCAGCAATCAACAATCAGCAATCAGCAATCAGCAATCAGCAATCAGCAATCAGCAATCAACAATTATCAACCAGCAATCAGCCATGTTCGACAACCTACTCGGAAACCTCCAAAAGCAGCAAGAGGAACTGCAACAAAAACTGGCCGAAACCTTTGTGGAAACCGATGCCGGCGACGGTGCGGTGACCGTGAAAGCGGGGTGCGACCTGCACATCGAAAACATCAAGATTGACCCCGCCAAATTGGACATGAACGATTTGGAGCAGGTGGAAGACTTGGTGCTGGTGGCCGTGAACGAAGCCCTCGAAGAAGCCAAGAAAAAAGCAGCCCTCGAAAGCAGCAAACTCCTGCAAGGCATGATGCCCCCCGGAATGGGCGACTTCGGCGGGATGCTGGGCCGGTAAAAAGGTCGCTTTCTGGCACAGTGCCAGAAGCGGCGCATTGCGCTACACTTTCCACCGATTATCGAGCGTTTGCCGCGCTCAGATTAGTTTGCTGTTCATAGTTTATCGTTCATCGTTCATAGTTCACTTCATCTCGAATGCGATTCTTTTTCCTCCTCCCCTTGCTCTTTTGCGCAGCAGCCGCGCCCGCCCAAATGGTTTCCGAAAAATTGGAAGCCTACTTTTCGTTCGACAACTGCAAAGGCATTGACGACAGTGGCAACGGCTCCAGCGCCGCCCTCAAAGGCGGGATACCCTGCACCTGTGGCCTCCGCGATTCTGCCATGAACTTTGTGGATGCCAACCACGCGCTCGACCTCGTCGGGCCTTTCGCCGATGTGTTCAGCACCAGCGATTTCACCGTCAGTTTCTATTTCCGCCCCTTCCCTCAAGCCGCGCAGCAAAATGCCTCCCAACTCGTGATGGCAAAGCAAGACAGCTGCGATTTGAGCCATGCTTTTTGGGTGCGCTACAACGACAAGTTCGGGCGCATCAGCTCCGGCATCAGCGAAAACGACACCCTGCTCGTCACCGTCACCGCAGAACTGGAACCCAACGCCTGCTGGCAATACATCACTATCACGCGCAGCAACACGCTCTATTCGCTCTACGTGAATGGAAAATTGAAAGACTTCCGAAACTCTGCCGCGCGCATTGACCTCACCAACACCACGCCCCTCGTCGTCGGCGACCCGGTTTGCCCCCTCGATTTGGAACTGCAAGGGGTTTTTGACGAATTGCGCTTTCACAGCAAAGCCCTCAACGAAGACGAAATCAAAAAACACAACCTCCGAGCCGACCAAATCCTGAACCGCGACACACTCGTGTACCTCGGCAACACATTCCAAGCATTGGTCTCGCAAGACTGCGTGGGCCAATACACTTGGTCGCCGCTGGCCGGCGTGGACAACCCTTCCACAGCCCAGCCTTTCATCACGCCTACCGTGACGACGACCTACGAAGTTACGTTCAACTACGAAGACGGCTGCATCGCCACCGATACGCTCCTCGTCACCGTCATTGACCCCAAAACCCTCGATTGCAACCAGGTTTTCGTCCCCAACGCTTTCACGCCCGGAAGCACGCCCGACCTGAACGACGTGTTCGGAATCAGCAACCCCTTCGCGGTGGACGAGTTTATCTCCTTCGAGGTTTTCGACCGTTGGGGCGGGCGCGTGTTCGCCGCAGCCGACCAGTTTGATGCCTGGGACGGCACTTCCAACGGAAGCCCTGCCAACCCCGGAGTTTTCCTCTACCGTTTGTACTACAAATGCGATGGCATGGAAAAAGTGAAAGCAGGAAGCCTCACGCTGCTCAGGTAATGGGGCTTGGAACTTGGAACTTGCCAACTTGGAACTTGAAACTAAAATGCAGATATTCCTACACGGCGCATTGGGCAGCGCGGCACAGTTCGATGCTTTGCTGGCGCAAATGCCCGACAAGAATCGCCCGATTCACGCCCTCAACTTCCCCGGCCACGGCGGTGCGGCCAACCACGAGCCGTTCTCCATGCAGATTTTTGCCCGCGCGGTTTTGAATTTTTTGGAAGAAAAAAACGCCGAGCAAGCAGACATTTTTGGTTACTCCATGGGCGGGTACATTGGGCTGTGGCTCGCTTGGCAACACCCCGAACGAGTGCGAAGCCTGACCACTTTTGGAACAAAACTCGATTGGTCGCCAGAAACATCGGCAAGCATGAGCCGAATGTTCGACCCCGAAAAAATAGAGGCCAAAGCACCCGCGCTCGCCGAATCGCTCGCCAAAACCCACGGCCCCGAAAATTGGAAACCACTCTGCCACCACACTGCAGCATTCCTTCACGACCTGGGCAACGGCCTTGGCCTACCGCCCGAAGCCTTCGGCCAAATCCGCTGCCCCGTCACCATCGGCTGGGGCGATTTGGACAATGTGGTGACCGAAGCCGAAAGCCGCCGCGCCGCCGAAGCCATTCCGAACGGCCGTTTTGAGATACTGCCCGGTGCCAAACACCTCATCGAACAGGTGGCCGCGGAGCAGCTGGCGCGCTACGTTTTTCGCCCGTAAAAACAAAAAAAGGGATTGGTACCACACTACTGGACAATTTTTGTTTCACGCAACGGCACGACGGCACAACGACACGAAACTCAACGCTTTCAAATCATATTCGTCGTGGCGTTGTGTCGTCGTGTGAAAATTGTCCAGTAGTATGGATTGGTACACATCGTAGGTGCTGATGTTAGCCGAGTTGCCGCTTTCATCCTTCACCGCGCGGGTAAAGACAAACTTTGCCGCGCCCGAAAGCGATTGGGAAAAGTACCTTTGCTGCCGTATTTGAATCAACCATAAAAATATGCGGGGTCGCAAGGCGCTCGCACGGCGGGAAATCCGTCAAAAAAAACCTCCTTCGCCGAGGCTTCGGCGGGTAAAATGGCAAAAGACAAAAAGACGCTCTTCATTCATCAGCCCCAATTCAAAGGCGGGCCAAAGGAATTGACCAAGTTCATTTATGCCAACTTGCGCTACCCGAAGGATGCGTTCGAGGCCGGAGTGGAAGGCACCGTGTACCTCGAGTACGACATTGACTATCTGGGGAACGTGGTGGCCACCCGGGTGCTGCAAGGCTTGGGGCACGGCTGCGACGAAGAAGCGTGCCGCGTGGCGCAGATGCTGAAATTCGACGTGGGGCGCAACCGGGGCATACACATCCTTTTCCACCAGAAAATAAAAGTCCAGTTCAAAAGACAAAAGCAAGCGCCCGCTCCAGTGCCCGCGCCCATGTCGCCCCAAGCACAAATGACCTACACCGTCACGCCCACCGCGCCACCCGCGCCGGCGAAGAAAGAAAAGCCCGCCGAGGTGACTTACAACTACACCGTTCAATTGTAGCAATGTACCGGCTGCTTTAGCTGCCGGCTTTCGAGCGCGAATGTACCGGCTGCTTTAGCTGCCGGCTTCCGAGCGCGGCATCCGGCAGCTAAAGCAGCCGGTACATTCGCACCCCTACTTTTTCCCCACCACTTCAAAAGATTGTTCCAAGCGGAAGCCGTCGCGGTCCACAAGGGCGAGCGTGTGCTTGCCCACCGGTGGCTGCAAAGCCATTTGGTGGAACACCGTGGTAGTGCCGAGGTAATCGCCGTCCAAGTGCCAGAAAATCGCCGCACTTCGGGAGCGGTGCGCCACTTGAAAAACCGTGCTGCCCAACTTGCCGTCCAAATCCACCGGCACATAAATCCGCGTGGGGTGCTTGGGGTAAATGAGTTGCATCGGCGATTGGCTTTGCGCCGCCTGCGAGCCTTTGCAATCGTCGCGGAACGGCGGCGGCGACCGGTAGCCCGGGTTTTTTCCTTTGAAATAATATTCCTCGATGGGCGGCAGCACAAACCACGGGCGGTGCTGCATAGCGGCGGGCGATTCGCAGTCGCTCGTCACCTGCCACAGCCCCGTCGAGTCGAGGTGCAACACTTGGTGATAAGGGCAAGCGGCGGCCCGAAGGGCTGATTTTGGAACCCACACCGTGTCGGCTTCGCAAATGTCGCTGGCGCGAAAACCGCTTTGGTGGCACAGGCGCACCTGCTCCATATCGTCGTAAGGCGGGTCGAACCATCGGCCTTCCTGCGGCAATTGCTGAAAAATCTCGAACAGCACGGGCGCGGCCATTTCCACGCCCAGCAAGCCCGGCCTCCCCTCGCCATCGGCATTGCCCACCCAAACGCCCACCGCATAGCGCGGCGTAACGCCCGCTGCCCAAGCGTCGCGGAACCCAAAACTCGTCCCCGTTTTCCAAGCCACCTGCCTGCTCGCCCGGAAAAGTTGCCACTCCCCCGCGCTGTTGGGTCGTTCTACCTCGCGCATCGCCTCGAAGGTGTGCCAAATGCTGCCCGCGCTAAGCAGGTCGGCGGTGGGCTGTGGGCGATTGGCCGTTGGCCGTTGGCCTGCCTGCCCCGACTTGGCGGGGTCAACCGTCAATCGTGGGCTGCGAAAATCGTCGGGAGCATAGCGGCCATTGCGTTCATAAAAACTACCGAGGCGGCGCGCCATGCAAGTGTATGTGTTCGTGATGTCGAGTAAATTGGCCTCCGCGCCACCCAGAATGAGCGAAAGCCCGTAGTGCCCGGGCGGTTTGTTCAAGGTGCTCAGGCCGAGGCGTTGCAGGCCGAAGTGGAATTTTTCGAGGCCGTATTGCTGCAAAAGCAGCACGAAGGGCACGTTGAGTGAGCGGATGAGGGCGCGTCGGGCGGGCACAGCGCCGTCGTAGGTTTCGTAATAATTTTCGGGGCGGTAGTCGCCGAGTTGAGTCGGGGTGTCGTGCAAGAGGCTGTTGGGCAAGATGTCGCCATTCTCCAAAGCCAGCGCGTAGAGGTAAGGCTTGAGGATGCTGCCGGTGCTGCGCGGCGCGGTGAGGATGTCCACTGATTCGCCGTGGTCTTTGCCCGCGCCTGCCACGTTGCCAACGTAGGCCAGCACTTCGCCCGTAGGCACGTCCATAATTACCGCTGCGAGGTTGTGGATGTCGTTGCCCCGATAAATTTCTTGCCGCCGGGCGAGGATTTCGGTGATGCGCTCTTGCAGGTTTTTGTCGAGGGAGGTGCGGTGGCGGGAGGCTGTTGACTGTTGACTGTTGACCGTTGACTGTTGACCGTTGACTGTTGACTTTTGACCGTTGACCGTTGACTTTTGACTGTTGACCTTTGACTGTTGACCGTTGGCGGTTGACCTTTGACTTTCGAGCATCAATCGGTCGAGGAGGTGGGGGGCAAGCTGCGGGAGCGGGAGCGGCTGTTCGGGCAAGGGTTCTTCTTTCGAGTAGTCGCACTCGGAGGCGGAAATCACGCCTTCCGCCCAAAGTTTTTGGAGCAAGCGGTTTCGTTTTGCCAACAAAACAGCGCGGTTTCTGCCGGGGTGAATGAGCGCAGGACTGTTGGGTAAAACAGCCAACGTGGCACACTCGGCCCAAGTGAGCAGGCCGGGTCGTTTGCCATAGTACCGCCACGAGGCGGCTTCGAGGCCCACCACATTGCCACCAAACGGCGCATTGGAAGCGTAGAGGCACAGGATTTCTTTTTTGGAATAGGTCAGTTCGAGCCGTGTGGACAGGAACATCTCCAGGATTTTTTCCCAAACGGTGCGCGAGGGATTGTCGCGGGAGAGCCGGATGACCTGCATGGTAAGGGTGCTGCCGCCGCTCACCACGCGGCCGTGTTTCAGGTTGAGCCAAAAAGCGCGGGCGAGGCTGAGCGGGTCTACGCCGGGGTGATACCAGAATCGCTTGTCTTCAAAAGCCACCACGCAGCGTTCGTATTTGGTTGGTAGTGAATCGCTGGTGGGGAAACGCCATTGGCCGTCCTCGGCGATTCGCGCCCCGAGGAGCTCGCCCCGGCGGTCTTCGAGCACTACGCTGAGGGGTTTTTGGAACAATGGTCGAGGGAGGCAAAAGAGCCAGGCGAGCAGGAGCAGGGCGAGCGCGGCGGTGGTTTTTGGGCGGCGTTTCACAAAGAACGATAAACGATGAACGATGAACGCGATTACGCTGCCACGCTTGGCGCGTTGCCAGAGACGGAGCGCTCTTTGGCCGAGGCTCAGACGGATAAAAAATCTGTTTTTGAAAAGGAATTTCAATCGGGAAAATTTTGCGCCAAAAGTAGGAAAGGCGCGGGAAGGATGGGGCATTCCGAATTCCGCATTCCAAAATCCGCATTCCCTGCCTACCGGCAGGCAGGCGTATGTTTGCGCCATGACGCGCACCAAAACTGACATCCTCGTCCTCGGTTCGGGCATTGCCGGGCTGAGCTTCGCCATCAAAGCCGCCGGCCTGTTCCCAGGCCGACCCATACTCGTGCTCACCAAGACCACCGAGGGCGAGAGCAACACGCGCTATGCCCAAGGCGGCGTGGCGGCGGTGTGGGACCTCGAAAAAGACAATGTTGAAAAACACATCGCCGACACGCTGGACGCGGGCGACGGCCTTTGCAAACCCGACATCGTGCGCATCGTGGTGGAAGAAGGCCCCGAACGGGTGCGCGAAATCATCGGCTGGGGCGCACAGTTTGACAAGGAAAAAGGTTCGACGAAATACGACCTCGCCCGCGAGGGCGGCCATTCGGAACACCGCATCCTGCATTACAAAGACCTCACGGGCTGGGAAATGCAGCGCGCGCTGATGGAGGAGGCCGCCAAACACCCCAACATCAAAATCCTCGAACACTACTTCGCGCTCGACCTCATCACGCAGCACCACTTGGGGCGCATGGTCATCCGCGTCACGCCCGGCATCGAGTGCTACGGCTGCTACGCGCTGAACAAACAAACCGGCGAAATCGAAACCATCCTCGCCCGCGCCACGGTGCTTTGCACGGGCGGCGCGGGACAGGTGTACAAATCCACCACCAACCCCGTCATCGCTACGGGCGACGGCGTGGCAATGGCCTACCGCGCCAAAGGCCGTGTGGAAGGCATGGAATTCATGCAGTTCCACCCCACTTCGCTCCACAACCCAGCAGGCGAAAACCCTTCCTTCCTCGTGTCCGAGGCCGTGCGCGGGTTCGGCGGGGTTTTGAAAACTGCCGAGGGCGAGGAGTTTATGCAGCGCTACGACCCGCGCCTTTCGCTCGCCCCGCGCGACATTGTGGCGCGCGCCATTGACTCCGAAATGAAAAAGCGCGGCACAGATTTCATGTACTTGGACTGCCGCCATTTGGACAAAGAAGGCTTCTTGGCGCACTTCCCCACCATCTACGAAAAGTGCAAAAGCATCGGTATTGACCCCATGAAAGACATGGTCCCCGTGGTGCCAGCCTGCCACTACACCTGCGGCGGCGTGATGGTGGACGCGCTGGGCCGCACGAGCATTCATCGGCTCTACGCGGCGGGCGAGTGCAGCAGCACGGGGCTGCACGGGGCCAACCGCCTGGCTTCCAATTCGCTGCTCGAAGGCATGGTGTTCGCCCACCGGTCAGCGCAGGATTTGGTCGGAAAATTGGACGGCTGGGCATTCCAAGACGGGGTGCCAGACTGGAATGTGGAAGGCACCACCGACCCGCAGGAGATGGTGCTCATCACGCAAGGGTTGAAGGAATTGCGCGAAATCATGTCGTACTACGTCGGCATCGTGCGCTCCAATGTGCGCTTGAAACGCGCGCTCGACCGCCTATTTTTGCTCTACCAAGAAACCGAGGAACTGTACAAAACCACCACCATCAGCCCGCAACTGATGGAACTGCGCAACCTCATCACGGTAGCATACCTCATCACCCGCTCGGCCTCGCACCGCCGCGAAAGCCGGGGACTTCACTACACTACCGACTACCCGGAGCAGTTGCCGTTTGTGGAGCATTCTGTTTTGTAACCCTCCTCAACCATCTCAACTAAGTATCTCGGCAAATTTACTTAACCACGAAGAACACGGAGGGCACAGAGTTTAATTTTCAGAGAGGAAAGCCTCCGTGTCCTCTGTGTCCTCCGTGGTGAATAGGTCAAACTAATTTGTGGTTGCCATTGCTCTCAACCATCTCAACTTCGCCTCCGTGAAAATCACCGTCCTCGGCACCGGTACTTCGCAGGGTGTGCCCGTCATCGGGTGCGACTGCCCGGTGTGCACTTCGCCCGACCCTTTGGACAACCGCCTCCGCACGGCTGCGCTGGTGACGGACGGTATCACCAATGTGCTCATTGACGCAGGCCCTGATTTCCGCCAGCAGATGCTCCGCCACGGCGTGAAACACCTCGATGCCATCCTGCTCACGCACGAGCACAACGACCATGTGATTGGGCTGGACGATATCCGCCCGTTCAACTACCGTTCTGCCAAAGCAATGGCCGTGTATGCGCTGCCCCGCGTGGCCGCCGAGGTACGCCGCCGCTTCGACTATGTTTTTATGGAAAAAGTATATGGCCTGCCGCGCATCGAACTGATGCCTATTGACAAAGACACGCCCCTTCAATTTGGCCAAATCGCCGCCCAACCGCTCGAAATCATGCACGGTCGGCTGCCGATTCTGGGCTTCCGGTTCGGCGACCTGGCCTACCTGACCGACGTGAAAACCATTTCGGAAACAGAATTGAAAAAGTTGGAAGGGGTGAAATACCTGATGGTCACGGCACTCCACCATCGAGAACACCCCACGCACATGAACCTCGAAGAGAGTCTTGCTTTTGTGGAACGACTTGCTCCCCAACAGGCTTGGCTTACCCACACGAGCCACCAGATGGGCCGGGCGGCGGAGGTGAATCCCACGCTGCCACCGAATGTCAGGCTTGCTTTTGATGGGTTGGTGGTGGAATGGTGAGTTTTTAGGGTTGGTCGCAGATTGTGCAGAACAGGCTGATGTTCATGGATTTTTCTTGAAACAACTATCAAACAATGCGAATCAAGGGTTCGGAAAAACGACCTCAGAGAGGTCGAATGTTGGTAGAACAATCACACGAAAAGGCATCAACGACCTCGGAGAGGTCGAACGTTATGCGCAAAGCCTTAGAACCTGCGACCTCTCCGAGGTCGAAAACCTTTGGATGACATATTCTCTACCAACGTTTGACCTCTCCGAGGTCATTCTTTACTCAACCCTTGATTCGCATAAACAATGACGAAATAGCGCAATGACGATTCAATCCCACCTCGTTGACCTCCACCAACGCCGCATCTACCCAGCCGAAATCACGCTGGAAGGTGGGCGAATCCGCCAAATCCGGGAAATCGCCAGCGTTCCTGCCGATGCTGGCTACATCCTCCCCGGCTTCGTGGATGCCCACGTCCACATCGAGAGCAGCATGCTGCCGCCTACCGAATTTGCCCGAATGGCGGTGGTGCACGGCACGGTCGCCACGGTGTCCGACCCGCACGAGATTGCCAATGTGTTGGGCAACGAAGGGGTAGCGTTCATGCTCGACGATGCCGCGCGTTCGCCCCTGAAGTTTTGTTTCGGTGCGCCGTCCTGCGTTCCCGCCACGTCTTTCGAGACGGCGGGCGCAACGCTCGATGTCGCCGATGTAGAAAAACTCCTGCAAAACCCAGCCATCGGCTACCTCTCCGAAATGATGAACTTTCCCGGCGTGCTGCACGGCGACGCAGCGGTAATGGCCAAAATCGCCGCCGCGCATCGCCTCGGCAAACCCGTGGACGGCCATGCCCCCGGCCTGCGCGGCGAGGATGCCCGACGCTATTTCGCCGCCGGAATCACGACCGACCACGAGTGTTTCCGCTACGACGAAGGCCAGGAAAAAGCCCAACTCGGTGTGAAAATCCTTATCCGCGAAGGCAGTGCAGCGCGGAATTTCGAGGCGCTGTGGCCGCTGCTTCGGGAGTTCCCGGCGCAGGTCATGTTTTGCTCCGATGACAAACACCCCGACGACCTCGTGCAGGGCCACATCAACCAACTCGCCGCCCGCGCCATTGCCCATGGCTGCGATCTGTTCGACACGCTGCGGGCCGCTTGCGTCCACCCCGTGGAGCATTACCGCCTGCCTGTCGGCTTGCTGCGCGAGGGCGACCCGGCGGATTTTGTGCGGGTGGCCGACCTGCGCGATTTTCAGGTTTTGGAAACTTGGATTGACGGACAGAAAGTAGCCGCGCAGGGCGCGACGTTGCTCCCGCATTTGTCCGTGGCCGCGCCCAACCAGTTTTTGGCAAAACCCAGAAAGGCGAGCGATTTCCAATTGTTCCAGGAATTTTTTTGCCCCCAGCTCCGCGTCATAAAAGTGTTCGACGGCGAAATCGTGACGGGCGAAGAGGAAGGCTCGGTCAGCGAAATGCGCGAGGGGCAGTATATGCCTGATGTGGGCCAAGACCTGCTCTACATCGCGGTACTGAACCGCTACGCGCTCGATGCCAAACCTGCCTTGGGCTTTGTACGGGGCTTTGGCCTCCAACGCGGCGCACTGGCGAGCAGCGTGGCGCACGATTCGCACAACATCGTGGCGGTGGGCACCTCCGACGAGGCGCTGGCCGAGGTGGTGAACGCTGTGATAGAAGCCCAAGGCGGCATTGCCGCCACCAATGGCGCGGGCGATGTGCGCACCCTTTCGCTCCCCATCGCTGGGCTGATGAGCCAAAGCGACGGCTGGCGATTGGCGGAGGAATATTCGAGGCTCGATGCCTGGGTGAAATCCGAACTCGGGTGTGTGCTGCGCGCGCCGTTCATGTCGCTGTCGTTCCTCGCACTGCCCGTCATCCCAAAGTTGAAAATGACCGACCGGGGCCTTTTCGACGTGGAGAAGTTTGATTTTGTGGCGGTGGAGAAGGCGTTTGGGTAGGGGTGGGAATGGCCACGGTGCTTTAACGCATCAAAGTTTAGCAAGCCGCAGCGCAGCAAAATGCTTTGTAGAATTTGAAAAAAATATGCGCTGAAGCTTGTGTCAAAACTCAAAGGCGTGTGCTTGTCCCTTTCCCTTCACCATTCTCCCGTTACCGTAGCGCGTCCTCCTTGCATCACTGTCACGGAGAGCGTTTTTTTGCCCAAGCCCGCTGGCTTTACCGCATTCAGCCGAACCTCGTACTCGCCCGGTTCTACAATGAATGTTTTCGGATTGGAGGTATCGGCTTGATAGGTTCTTCCGTTGGCGATGTTGACACCCGTTTTTTTAAGATAAACGCCGACCGTCGCATCCACCAGCGAACCACCTTGACGCGCGCCGACGGCGATTTCCCCTGACTTATAGTGTTGGGCAAGCGAGATTTTTGTCCCGCCTGCCAGCGTTTGTTTTTCTATGCGGGCGGTAGGCTTGCCCTCGATTTCGACGGAACTGATTTCCACGTCGTACAGCCCGGGCAGCACTTGGAATTTGACGGGATTGTTCTTGGCATCCTTGTAGGAGCGGGTCTGCGTGACCGTTTCCTTTGTGCCAGAGCGGTACAGCCTCACCACCGCGTCGGACAAGTCTCCGTTGCGGGTGACAAGGATTTCAAAGCTGCCTTTGGCAAAATCAATTTCCCGGCGCAGGGTGTCGTTCGCGCTGATTTTCAAGTCGGCCAACTTTTGCACGGGCTTGCCGTCGAGGGTGATGGCGGCGATTTCCGCGTCGTAGGTTCCGGCGGGCAGCCGCAGGATGCGGGGATTGGTTTCGGCACCAGTGTAGGTTCTGCCGATAGCAGTTTCTATTGTTTCTCCTTTTCTGAACACCTTCAGCGTAGCATCCACCGGCTTGCCTTCGAGGGTAACTTTTACGGAAAGAAGCCCCGCTTCGAGCACGGGTTTTTCTATCGTTTGTTCGAGTGCGCCGCTGAGTTCTTCGGCGTTGTTGGCAGGGAAGTATTGCCCTCCACCTGCCTGAGCGATACATTCCAGTGGGGAAAGGTCATGTTCCTCGATGCCAAAGCCGACGACGTGAAGGGTGGTTTTGGTGCCCTGCGCGCGCGCTTGTTTGACCAAATCGCAGGCGTTGCCCTCGCAAGTCTCCAACCCGTCGCTGACGAGGATAATAGTCACGGGCGCCACTGCCGTTTTCGCCACCGCCAGCGCGTGGGCGATGGATTTGGCAATGGGTGTTTTGCCCTGCGGGTTGATGGCATCCAGTTTTGCGGAAAACGCCGACTTGTTGAGTGGAGCCAGCGGCACGAGGGTTTCGATGTCGTCGCAGTCGCTTTTGCGGTTGTGGCCGTAGGCAATCAGACCCGCATGGGCATTGGCGGGCAGGGATTGCACGAGGTTTTTCATCACCCGTTTGGCAACGGTGATTTTGTGTTCCTCACCGATTTTTTGCCACATCGAACCAGAGCAATCGAGGATGAAGAGGTGTTGCTCCGTAGGGGTCGTTTGAGATGAAAGATTGAATGCGAAGGCCAGAAGAAGGCCAACGACTGAAAGAGGGAGGCTCAAAGATTTCATGTCACTGCTTTTAGTACAAACGTAGTGGTTTTCTGAGATCTCCCGCTCGCTCTTCTTCTGCTGGCACAAGGCTGAAGCCCTGCACCAGCGAAAGAAGTTACGATGCTTTTGATCTAATTTTTCAACTTACGTTTCTATGATTTCGCGGGCTACCCCCGCCCACTCCCTTACCTCCGTTCAAAACCACCTTGCGTCGCCCATTCCTCTACGGCCGTTCCACCCGCACAAATTTTTCAACCTTGATAGTTGCGCCCGATTGTACCGAAATGGCGTAAGCTCCCGCAGGCAACTCGGGCAATTGCAGGCGGTTGGAGCCAGCCACTACGTCTTCCAACTTGTTTTCCCACACGATGCGGCCCATAAGGTCGGCGATTTTGAGCGCCACGGCCCGGGCTTCCGGCAGATTGAATTCCAGCCACGCTTCGCCCGCCGAAGGGTTGGGGTACACGCGCACGTCCATCGCCTCGCCCGGCTCCGAAGTGCCCACGGTGGTGCGGACGATGACATAGTAATCCTCGCATTGGCCGTAGGCCAAGTTGCTGCATGGGCTGGCTATCTGGCCTACAAAGGTCGGTTCGGACATGATGCGCATCCGCAGCGGCACGTCTTTCACCGCATTGATGGGCGGCGTGAAAAAAGTGTGGTGTGTTTGGAATGCCTGATCGTTGATGATCTGCTCGTTATCGCTGAACACGCCATTGTCGTTCAGGTCAATCCAGCCGCGCACATATTCCTCGTTTTGGTTGCCCGTTGTGATGGTCAGGGGGAACTGGATGCCAGCCATCAGTTCGGTGCCTTTGCTGCACGAGAAATCTTTGTAGCCTTCCTCCGTAAGCGCATCGGCAGAAAAATGGTTGAGCAGGCCGAGCTGCACCCGCCTGATGCCTGCACCGCAGCAATCGCTGGTGGTTTGGGGGTCGCAATTGGCGAGCCGAGGGCCGTCAATCGAAAGGATTCCGATGGGCCTGAGCAGCGTGTCGCAGCCAAAGTTGTTGCACGATACCAAGGCCACGTTGTAAACATTCTCGCTGGCGTAGGTGTGCGTGGGGTTTTTTGCGAATGACGTGCCGCCGTCGCCAAAATCCCAGTACCACGAAGTGGCCGAGTTGAGCGTGTTGTCTTTGAACGACACCACCCCGCTGCAAGGCGGCACGGTGAAGTCAAAGTCGGTGCAAGGCTCAAAGCGCATATTCAGCGTGATCGGCACGATGAGCGGGTTGTTCACCGGGTCGTTGGTGTAGAAGCGGATTTGCCCCGTGTACTGTCCGCCGGGCAGGTTTTCGCCCGAAAAAACCACTGGCACTTGGGTGTTCCCCCCTATTGGGACGATGCCGCCTACGGCGGGAACTTCCACGCCGCTCGGCACAGGGTTGGAAAACCACGCGAACACGTTTTTCATGAGTTTTGCCGACAGAGAGCTGGGGTTGTTAAAAGTTTGCGCCCAATACACCACGTTGCCTTGGCCCACATTCCGGTAGCCGAGGAAGATTTGGTTGTCGTTGGGGCCGAGTATCACGGGGCGCACATCGCCAAAGGGGAAAACGCCCAAGTAACAGGTTTCGGCCACTTGATAAGTGTCAAAAATATCCTCCGTCAGGCGGTGGCTTTTGTCGCTGACGCGCACCAGAGGGAAATCGTAATACTCCGTGCCGATGAGTTCAAAAAGGCCCATTTGGTCCAAGGGATCAGCGTTGTACGCGCCCAAAACCAGCACTTGCCCGCCGTTTTGCAGAAAACCCTGGATAGCGGGCGCAAAGCTGGCGTATACCAGGTTGGCGGAAAAATCCAAGGTCGGCACGATCAGCACGTCCACCCTGTTTTGGCCAATCGAATCGGCCAATTGCGCAGCTGTACTTCCCGAATATTCCGACAGGCTCAGGTTGGGCACCTCTTGGAGCATGAGCCCGCGGACGTTGTTCCAATACGAAATATTTGCACCGTAGGTGATGGCAAGTGCCTTACGGGGCGATTGAAGGTTGCCGACTTGGTAGTTCAAACCGCCCAGCCCAGCATTGCTGAGGGCGACGGACAGGGTGGCGCTCTCGTCGCAAGCCAAATCCATGGAAAGCGAACCGGGCGCGATGGCACCTATGGGCGCTCCGACCGCGATGCCGCTGAGGGCTATGCTGAATGTGCCAGCGTCGGTCACGATCGTCAGCGTAGCCGATTGGTTGCCGGGCAGGAGCGGCGCGAAACGCACCCGCAAGTCGCCCTTGCTGTTTGGAAGGCTGGTGGCATCAAAATTCAGGACTTGGAAAATGGGGTTGTCAATCGTTGCGCTCCAGACGTTGAGCGTGTCGCAGCCCATGTTTTCAAATTCGATGGCGAGGTCTTTTTGGGCAAATTGCTGCATGATGCCAAAGTTCAGGTTGGCCGGAAGGCCCGCCAATTGCGGTTCGCCTTCCACGACCATCGTGCAGGGGATGCTCAGTTGTGGGTTTTGCGGGTCGTTGGTTGAAAAGACGAGATTGCTCGAAAAGGTGTTTTCTGCAAGCCCAGCAGCGTTGAACTGCACTTGAATGGTGGTCGAGCCGCCAGCAGGCACCGTGACCGAAGTGGAGGAAACTGACAGCCAACTTGGGCGAGCGCACCATTTCACGGCATTTTCCATCAGGTCGAGCATATTGTCGGTGTGGTAACTAAAGGCCGGGGCGAGATAGACCACTTTCCCGGAACCAAAGGGCTGTACGCCTATGGCGGTATGTGGGTAAAAACCGATTTTGGCCAAAGGCTCGAAGCTTGCCGAAGTAAATATTTGCCCCATAAAATCGTCGTACACGCCTTCTGCCAGGTTCATGCCTTGCAGGATGGGGTGCTGCGGCACAATGGCTTCCATGCCGTAGCCATAAGCATTGATGACGTCGCCCGTGCATTGCAAAAATCCGTAGGCATTGAGGCTTTGCCAAGCGTTGGTACCGGTAAAAATCAGCCCGCCGCCCGACTCCACGAACGGGCGAATGGCCTGGCCCAATTGGGCATAGTAACTGAGGTCGCCAAAACCCAAAAATGGCGCGACGACCAGATTCTTGTCGGCAAGCAGGCTGGGCAATTGGCTGATGTCCTGCACATCGAAGCGCGTCAGTTGGGCATTGGGGGTGCGCGCCAGAATGGCCTGCTCCGTGCGATCCACAATGTATCCACTGGCGGCGCCCGTGTACATTACGAGGATTTTGAGCGGGGCTTGGCCTGCGCTGCCGGCGGCCCCTGTCACCTGTATTTCCAGATTGCCCAAGCCGGTGTTCGTGATGGTGAGGGGCAACGTGACCGAATCGCCGCAAGCCACGGTGGCCGACAGGCTTTGGGGGCTTACGCCCATGATGGGCGCACCGACCGAGTAACCAGTGTACGAAATGCTGTCGGTGCCGACATTGCTTTGCAGCACCAAATGCCCGGTGTGCTGGCCGGTGTCTTGCGGCGCAAAAATTACATTGACATATTCTGTTGAAAATGGCAGCACGGTCAATTGCTGCGGTTCGACGGTGTAGCCCGCCGAGGTCGGTGCGATGTTTTGGACAAACAAGGTGTCGCAGCCGGAATTGCTGACCGCCACCTGCTGCCCCGACTGACTGAACTGTTGCAAAGAGGCAAAATCCAGCGCATTGGGCGAAGCCTCCAAAGATGGTGTGCCGAGCACGTGCAAGGTGTACGGGATTTCCAATAGGGGCTGCGCGGGGTCGTTTGTTTCGAGGGTTATCGTTCCCGGATAATCGCCCGCGTAGAGGTTTTCCCCCGAAAACTGGAGGTTCAGTTGGAGCGTGTCGCCTGGTGCGACGGTGCCTTCCGAAGGAGATGCGATGAAATTGCCCCGTGAGCCGCACCATTGCAGGGAGTTGTGGAGCAGTTGGCCGAGCAGCGCGTCGTGCCCGTTGAAATTGGAGCCGAGGTAAATCACTTTGGCATCCCCCACTTCTCGAAAACCGAGCCACGAAAAGACGTCTATGTTGCCAAGGCTCACATAGTCGGGGTTGGTAAAATTGATTGCCATGGAAGCGTACTGCGTGTAGATTCCGCTCGGCAGGCCAGCAGTGATGGGGTGCTGGGTGGGAAGTTCGATGTACGAGCCACCAAAATAATAGGGCGAAAAGTCGGATTCCCAAAGCCCGGTGAACGGCAGCACATCGCCGCCATATTCTTGCCCGCAAAAAACGATGGAGCCGCCTTTGGCAACAAAATCGAGGATGGCGTCGCGCAGCCCGTACAGCACGGTTTGAGTTTCAACAGACGGTGGCATGTCGGGGAAAATCAGCACGTCCGTTTCAGCGAGTTGGGCGGCAAAAGCGGCCGGGTCTGTCTCTGCCGAAAACAGCAAATCGTATTGGGAGGAATAGGCCGCCAGTTCACTCTGAATGCCCCCAACCGAATAGAAGAAGGCGTTGTAGGTGTAAATCAGTGGGCGCACTTTTGTATTGGAACTCGAGCGGCTCAATTTGAATGTCAAATCGCCTTGACCAGTATTGATGAGGTTTAGCGCCGTTTCGGTCGTGCTGCCGCAGTCAACCGTGACATCGAGTGTGTCCGGTTCGGCGATGACGGTGGGGGCTTCCTGCACTTTCAGCACCTGCTCTGCCGTATCGGCAAGGCCGAAGCAATTGATGACGATGAGGCGCACGGTGTCTTGCCCCGGTGTGCTGAAAGTGTGGCTGGGGTTTTGCTGGTTGGAGCTGCTGCCGTCGCCAAAATCCCATTGCCATTGCTGGGGATAGTTGGTGGCCGATGCGCTGAACTGCACGGATTCTTGGAGCGCGGGATTGATATCGGAAGCGGAAAAAACATCAATCACCGGTGGGGTAGGGGCAATGAGGTTGCTCGACCAAGTGACCCGAAAACCATCCCTCGTAACCGATCCGTCCGAACCCCAAAGCACAAACACTTTCCCGGAGGAAAAGGTGGCCGTTTGAGGGGCACCGAGATACTGCATATCAAGGAGCAGGGGAGAACTCTGGTCAGGCCCGTCATAGAAGCGGAGCGCGTCGCAGCAATTTTCCGTGCTGTACTCGTGCACGGTGATGGTGATGGATTCGGCGCAGCCGGGGTCAATGAGCAGGGTACAAAATTCGGAGTCGTAGTAGTAATTGAACGGCCCCCCAGAATCATAAAAAACCCCATTGGCCGCGCTGGAAGTAAGGACTGACCCGTCGGAACAAAGGTTGAGCGAGTCGGGGGCTTGGGAAAAGGCGGGGGTTGAAAAAAGAAGGAAAACAAGAAAGAAGAAGATGGAGAAGGGCTTTGCGTTTTGCAACATGGTTGGAAATGTTTGAAATGAGATTGAATGTAGCCGAATGCTCTTTAATCGCAATAAGTTCGGGGGCTTACCCAAACTTCAAATATATTTTTTAACGGGGACGAAACGCCCTCCGTGCTGGAGGGTTCGACCAGACTACTGGACATTTTTCACACGACGGCACAACGCCACGACGAATATGATTTGAAAGCGTTGAGTTTCGTGTCGTTGTGCCGTTGCGCCGTTGCGTGAAACAAAAATGTCCAGTAGTGTGGGGTTCGACCCTGTAGTTTTGACCGCCGTGTGGGGTATAGCCAAGCATTGATTCCCACAAAGCCACCTTTTGTAACCCGATGCCGTTTTTTTTGAGGGAGAACAAGGCGCGCCACTTTTGCGCCGCTCAAAAATAGGCTTGTTCTCTTACTTTTGCCCGACAAAACAACCTGCACCGCACATGAAAGTCCTCATCCCCGTTGCCGGTGTCGGCACCCGCCTCCGCCCACACACTTACACCCAGCCCAAACCCCTGATACCTGTGGCTGGCAAGCCCATCCTGTGTTTCATCATTGACAAATTCTCGGAGGTGGGCATCAAAAACTTTGTGTTCGTCATCGGCCATCTCGGCGGCAAAGTGCGGCATTTTATTGAAGAAACCTACCCTGACTTGCACACAGAGTTTGTGTACCAAGAGCACCGCGAAGGTTCGGCGCATGCGGTGTGGACGGCGCGCGAAGCCATCGAAGACGAAGACGAAATCTTTATCGCATTTGGCGACACCATTTTTGACGTTGACCTCCAGCAGATGTTCGATTGCCCCCACTCTTGCCTGGGGGTGAAAAAGGTGGGCGACCCGCGCGATTTCGGCGTGGCAGAGTTTGGCGAACATGGCCGCGTGACCCGTTTGGTAGAAAAACCCCGCATCCCAAAATCTAACATGGCCCTCGTGGGCCTCTACAAAGTGCGCGAAGTGCCGGCGCTCCTCCGCGCCACCGAGCACCTCATCCAAAACCAAATCCGCACAGTGGGCGAATTCCAACTCACCGACGCGCTGCAGCACATGGTGGAGCAAGGCATTCATTTCCACACCTTTCCGGTGCAAAACTGGTTCGATTGCGGGCGCAAAGAAGTGCTGCTCGAAACCAACGCCATGCTCCTCGACCAGCGCGGCACTGCCGCCAGCAAGCTCGACACCCCTTCTTTTGAAAACACCATCTTCATACACCCAGTGGCGGTAGGCAGCAATTGCAACATCGCCAACAGCATCATCGGGCCGCACGTCACCATTGGCGACAACACGCACATCCAGCGCAGCATCGTCAAAGACAGCATCATCGGCAACTTCGCTGCCCTCGAAGACGTGGTGCTCAAGCATTCCGTCATCGGGGCCGACGCGAGTGTGCGCGGCATGGACCTTAGTCTCAACATCGGCGACAACACGGAGATTGATTTTGGGTAAAAAGAAAATCTTCTTTGGTTTTTAAAGCCCTGCTTTTCTACCTTTGCGCCCCGCGAAAAGCCCGGTGCTATTTGATATAAGTAGCCGGGCGAGATTTTCTCATTCAAATTTTCAATTTCACACCCACATGGCAGTCAAACTTCGCCTGCAACGCAGAGGCCGCAAAGCCGCCCCATTTTACCACATCGTAGCCGCCGACAGCCGCTCGCCCCGCGACGGCAAGTTCATCGAGAAACTCGGCACTTACAACCCCCTCACCATTCCCGCCACCATCGAACTGAACCGCGAACGCGCAACATACTGGATTGGCGTGGGCGCACAACCCACCGATACGGTGAATGCCATCCTGCGCGTGAAGGGCGTGCTGTACCAAAAACACCTTCAAACAGGTGTAGCCAAAGGCGCATTCGACCAAGAAAAAGCCGATGAAATGCTGGCAACGTGGATTGAACAAAAAGAGAGCGGCGTGGAAAAGCGCCGCGAGGAGACGAAAGAGGCCAAGAAGAAATTTGTAGAAAAGGTGGATGGCAAAGCAAAAGTAAAAGTAAAGCCAGTGCCGCCGCCGCCGGTGGTAGAAGAGGAAACGCCCGTGGTTGAAGAACCCACGGCAGCCGCAGATTCGCCCGCCGAAGTCTTGGCAGCGGCAGAAGTTCCAACAGAAACTGCAGCGGTGGCCGAGGAAACTGCAGAAGCCGTTATAGAAGAACCCGCTCCTCCAGCAGAAGAACCCGTTCCGGCAGTAGAGGAGCCTGCGGCAGAAGAAAAAACAGCAGAATAATAATATGCTACTTCGAGGCCGGTGTTTACATTTGCCCTCGAAAAAAATTGGTTTTGGATAGTGAGACCTGATGAAGCCCTGGGCGGTTTCATCAGGTCTTTTTCAAAATAGGGTTTGATTCCCACGCTCTCACATTCTCTCACGTCTCTCACATTCTCTCACCCCTCTCACATTCTCTCACCCCTCTCACATCATGCAGGCATTAGACGACCAGTATTACGACCGCTTGAACGAGATAGCGGCAGCCATCCAAGATTCCGAAAACCTCGCGCTATACCTCGAAGAGGAAGAAGACGAGCATTACAGTGCGCTTCGCACAGAATTTGAGCCGATGCTCTCCACCTTGCACCACCAAGTGGCCTCCGAGGCGCCGCTGCAGTTGGTGACGTTTGAAAAATACCTGCTGGAACCGCCGTTCGAGGGGCTTTACCTGCCCCGCATCTTGGGCTTCTCGGTGCTGCGCGGCGAGATCACCGACCAGTACAAGTACGTCAGGCCCAACGACCATTTCAAAGAAATCCTGCTCGCCATTTGCAAGAGCGTACATTTTGAGGAACTCAAAAAGCGCATCGGGCAGAGCATCACGGTGGGCTTTGCGCTGAGCAGCGACATCTGGATAACGAACATGATGAGCCTCGTGGAAAACAAGCGCATCCGCTATTTCCTCCAGCAACAGAAGCAAGACCGCTTCCGCGACCTGAAAGACCGCGAGGACATTTACCGCCGATACTCCAACCAGTTCCGCAACGAGCAGTACCACTCGGCGGATTTCCCCAAAACCTTGGGCGAGATGAAGCCGAATTTTTCGGCCCTGCGCCAATTCCTCCTCAAACGCTTCGAGACAGGCGCGGGGAACGACAGCCTGAAAGCCCAAATCATTGATTTTTTGGACAATAAGCAGTTCCACGCCACAGAAGAATACCTCGAAATGCTCGCCATCTGTGGCAATTTTGTGGAACTCGACCCGGCGGAGCGCAAGTCTTTTGCCACGCACTTCGAGCGCGAGCGGCGGTCGTTCCAAGAGTTCGACATCCGCTATCTGCGCTTTCTCGTCTTGCTCTACAAATCGCCGGGAATTGACTCCACCAACGACGAGCGCATGAGCAACGCGGTGGACAAGTCTTGGAAAGACCGGATTTCGGACTATTACCGCATCGCCGACAAAATCCACAGCCTCGGCTATGTGCACCCCGATTCGATAGAAGCGGTGGAGGATTTTTACAACGGGCACGAAGGGCTTTCGGTGGAGACGGAGTGCTTGCGCCAATTGGTGATTACCTATTTCGCGCGGCTCATCAACGGCCTCACCGACCGCGAGTACGCCGACTATTTTGAGTTGACCAAGATTTTTGGGCTTTACATGAAGATATTTGGCAACCAGCAGTTCAACCAAGACGTGGAAAAACTCTCGCTCAACTATGTGGGCAAACTCCTAACGGTGTTCACCGACAAGCGGGCAAAAGACTACCAAGACGTGAAGCGTTTTGTGTCCACCCAGTTTGTGGATTTCAAATTTCTGAACGACAAAGAGGTGGTGGAACTGTTCAAGACCCGGCGCAAGCGGCGCAAGAAGGGGGAGGAGGAATGATGAATGATGAATGCGGAATAATAAAATCGGTATCGGAATAAGCGGCCTTCCTCGCCCGCTCGTTTTGGTTGGTCGAATCGCAAATGCCGATTTTTTTCCTCAAAATACCTTCGCCCGCGTTTTGGAGCAGCCGTCATTATCAAATTCCCCTCATTGTCCAATTATCAAATTAGCCACCCATGTCAGTTCTCATTTTCGTCATCGTCCTCTACGTCCTGCTCGGTTTGAGCATGATGAAATTGTTTGAAAAAGCAGGCATCCCCGGCTGGAAAGCGCTCGTGCCGGGCGTGGCCGCCGTGGAATGGTGCAAAATGGTGGGCCGCAAGCCATCTTATGCGCTGTGGTTCTTGTTCCCCGTGGTCAATTTTTTCATCTATGCGGGCATGGTCATTGACATGATCCGCTCTTTTGGGCGGCATGGGTTTTGGGAATCGGTGTTGGCCGTAGTGTTCGCTCCCGTGCCGTTTTACCTCATCGGGCGCAGCGCGGCGAAATACGAAGGCCCGATTCTGGAAAAAGAGCGCGAATACCACCGCCTGCACCACGAGGTTTTGGAAAAAAAGGACGTGCTGGGGCTGAAGAAATTGGAAAGCCAATATCCGCAGTTCAAAAAATCAGCCACGCGGGAATGGACCGAGGCCATCGTTTTCGCGGTTTTTGCGGCAGCGTTCATCCGGATGTTTCTCATCGAAGCCTACGTAATCCCCAGCTCTTCGATGGAAGGCTCCCTCAAAATCGGCGATTACCTCTTTGTCAGCAAAGCCCACTACGGCATCCGCACCCCCATGACAGTGGTGCAATTCCCCCTGATGCACAACGTGATGCCGTTCTTCGGGGGCGAATCTTACACCAAAAAACCCTCCCTCCCCTACTTCCGCCTCCCCGCCATCGAAACCATTGACCGCAACGAACCCGTGGTGTTCAATTGGCCGGCGGGCGACAGCGTGTACATCGCGCCCGACCGCAGCTGGGACATCGGCCAATGGAACCGCAACAACGTGGCGGGCCGCTACCGGGGCATGAAACTGCCTTTCGTGACGCGGCCCGTGGACAAAAAAGACCACTACATCAAGCGGTGCCTCGCCATTGCGGGCGATAGCCTCCGAATACGCGATGGACAGGTATTCGTAAATGGCGCGGCGGCACAAAACCCCACGCATACGCAGTTTGCTTACAGCCTCGAAAGCACGGGCAGTTCGTTCAATGCCAAAAAATTGGAAGAACTTGGCGTGAACGTGAACGAAATGTACAAAGACGAGCGCGGAAGGGTGTGCGCTTTCCTCGACCTCGCACAGGCAGAAAAAGTGCGGGGCATGGGCCTCAAAGTCGAGCGCGTGAAGCGCATCTCCGACCCTGGCAATATCTTCCCCAACGATGCCCGCCAATACGCCACTTGGACGGTGGACGATTTTGGCCCCCTTTGGATTCCCAAAAAAGGCGCAACCACTTCGCTCACGCTCGCCAGCCTGCCTTTCTATCGCCGCATCATCCAAGTCTACGAAGGCAACAAACTCGAGGTGCGCGGCGGCAAAATCTTCGTGAACGACCAAGAAGCCACGTCCTACACTTTCAAGCAGGACTACTTCTGGATGCAGGGCGACAACCGCCACAATTCCGAAGACTCGCGCTTTTGGGGCTATGTGCCAGCCGACCACATTGTGGGCAAACCGCTTTTCATCTGGTTCAGCACCAAGAATGGCAGCATGTTCAAAGGCGGCATCAACTGGGACCGGATTTTCAAATCGGCGAGCACGATGTGAGACGTGTGAGAGGGTGAGAGAGGTGAGAGGGTGAGAAAACAAAACGCCCCGCAGGTTTTTGAAAAAACCTGCGGGGCGTTTTTGTTGAAAAGTAGTGACATGGGTTTGGCGAAGCGGCAGATGGAGTTGGTGGAATAAAAAAGGTCAATCAACCTTTCATTTTCTCGTTCGAGAGGAGTTTTTCTAGGGTTTCTACTACGCCTTCCAAATGAGCAATCCGCTGCTCCAATCCCTTGTGTTTCTCCGGCACGATCCCATGATAGGGTAGGTGGAGTATAGCAAAGATGGGGACACCTTTGACAAGTAGAAATTTTGCGACAAATAATTTTCTAAATCAACTATTTGAATCATGCAAAAGATATCCTCGTTTGTTAGGTCTCACTTTTCCACTTTATTAGTTGGACTCGTTTTTTCTCTCGGCTGGGCTTTGTTGCATGAATCCCCACATGGTCTCGTAGCCAGATGAAAAGCGAGCCAGCGGGTGTACTTTTGAGTTGCAAAACTTAAACGCACCGCACCGGCTCATGGCAAAGATAGGCACTACCCCTGTACCCGAAAAGCCCAAAGACAAATATCGAGTGAAGAACTGGCCGGCGTACAACGCTGGGCTAAAACAGCGCGGCAGCCTGACGCTGTGGCTGAGCGAAGATGTTGCAAAGAGATGGCATTTTCAGGGCAAGCCTCAGCGCGGGGGGCAGTACGAGTATTCAGATGACTGCATCCGAACGCTGTTGTTGTTGAAAGTGGCGTGCCGCTTGGCGTTCCGGCAGTTGGAGGGGTTCGCTGTTTCGATCCTGGCGTTGATGGGCGTTGAGTTGAAAGTGCCGTCGTACACCCAGGCAAGCCGTCGGCAGAAAGGACTCCAAGTATCCCTGGGCATCAGCGAGCGGCTCAAAAACGGCGAGCGGCTCCACATAGTGATCGACAGCAGCGGGCTCAAAATATATGGGGAATGCGAGTGGAAAGTACGCAAACACGGGTATTCGAAGCGGCGGACGTGGCGCAAAATCCACTTGGCGGTGGACGAGAAGAGCGGGGAGATCACCGCACAGGTGCTCACAGACAAAGACACGGACGACGCATCGGTGCTGCCCGATTTGGTGGTCGACACTTTTGACGAGGAGCTGGAGATTGGCAAGGTGGGCACCGACGGCGCATACGACACTTTCGAGTGCTGGGGCTTGCTCAAGGACCTCGAAATCGAGCCTGTCATCCCGCCGCGCGAAAACGCCGCTTACCTGCTCGACCCGGACGGCTGCCTGACCGACCACCCCCGAAACGCAGCCATCGAGATCATTGACCAGGGCGGGGAGGAGGCCAACCGAAAGGGCTGGAAGGTACAGTCGGGGTATCACCGACGAAGCATCAGCGAAAACGCATTCTTCCGATGGAAGACAATTCTTGGAGAAAAAATGTACGCCCGAAATTTCCAAACCCAGCGAACCGAGGCAGCGATCAAGTCCGCTGTGCTAAACCGATTTATTCAAGTCGCTAAGCCACAGTCCGTAAAGGTCGCTTGAAAAATTGGCCGGGTAGGGGAGCCCGATTCCTCACGAGGATTCATGCAACAAAGCCCTTCTTACAGGGAATATCAAGTTCCCGGATAGACTTGAAATTTCTGATTTGCAACGATGTTATCATGCTGCAAAGTTAGATTCAATGGGAGTATTGGTTTAAAAAACATTGCACCCGAGCGAAGCCCCGTTTTTCTTTCAACCAAAAACATTCGGCTTTCTCTACATTTGCCCCATGTCCGACATTGTTTTTTCCCTCATCGCTAAAGAACTCGACCGCCAAAGGCGCGGAGTGGAACTCATCGCTTCCGAGAATTTCACCAGCCAAGCCGTGCTTGATGCCATGGGCACTTGCCTCAACAACAAGTACGCCGAGGGCTACCCCGGCAAGCGATACTACGGCGGCTGCGAAGTGGTGGACGAGGTGGAAACGCTCGCCATTGACCGCATCAAAGCACTTTTCGGCGCAGCATGGGCCAATGTGCAGCCGCACTCTGGCGCACAGGCCAACGCGGCGGTGTTCCTCGCCTGCCTCCAGCCCGGCGACAAAATCCTCGGCTTCAACCTCGCCCACGGCGGCCACCTTTCGCACGGCTCGCCGGTGAACTTTTCCGGCAAAGTGTACAGCCCCGCTTTCTATGGCGTGGAAGCGGAGACCGGCCTGATTGACATGGACAAAGTAGAGGCCATCGCACTCGCGGAAAAGCCCAAACTCATCATCTGCGGCGCTTCGGCGTATTCCCGCGACTGGGACTATGCCCGCTTCCGCGCCATCGCCGATTCGGTGGGCGCTTTGCTGCTCGCAGACATCGCGCACCCTGCCGGCCTCATCGCGGCCAAACTCCTGAACGACCCGATGCCCCATTGCCATATCGTGACCAGCACCACGCACAAAACACTCCGCGGCCCGCGCGGGGGCATTATCCTGATGGGCAAAAACTTTGACAACCCTTGGGGCCGCAGCACCAAAAAAGGCGAGCCGATACAAATGTCGAGCATCCTCGACAGCGGGGTTTTCCCCGGAATGCAGGGCGGCCCGCTCGAACACATCATAGCCGCAAAAGCCGTAGCATTTGGCGAAGCCTTGCAGCCAGGCTACAAAGATTACTGCCGGCAGGTGGTGAAAAACGCCCAGGCCATGGCCGCCGAATTCGTGGCGCGCGGCTACGACATCATTACCGGCGGCACGGAAAACCACCTGATGCTCCTTGATTTGCGCCGAAAAGGGGTGACGGGCAAAGTGGCCGACCACATTCTCGGCGAAGCCGACATCACTGTGAACAAGAACATGATTCCTTTCGACCCGCAACCGCCCATGACTACTTCGGGAATCCGCATTGGCACGGCGGCCATCACCTCGCGGGGCTTCAACGAAGACGATTGCCGCCAAGTGGTGGAATGGGCCGACGAGGTGCTTTCGCGCCCCGACGACGCGGCCACGCACGCCAAAGTGCGCGGCGCGGTCAATGGGTTTATGAAAAAATTTCCTTTGTACGAATAAACCCCGCCTGCTCGCAGTCATGCAATTCACCAATCACCCCCTCCTTCGCTTTCTCCTTCGTTAAAAACTTCCACCTACGTCAAGACTTCGGCGGATAAAAGGGCGAATGAATAGGCTCCGGCGGGTAAAAAATCTACAAATCCTCAACACAATGGCCGATTCAAAAGCAAACCTGCTCTACGTGGAAGATGACGAAAGCCTCAGCTTCGTCACCCGCGACAACCTCGAACTCAATGGATACCACGTCACCTACTGCAGCGACGGGCGGCAAGCGATGGACATCATCCAGGCGGGCCAAAAGTTCGACCTCTGCATCCTCGACGTGATGCTGCCGGAGGTGGACGGCTTCACCATCGCCGAGGAAATCCGCTCCATTGACGACCATGTGCCGATCATTTTCCTGACGGCCAAAAGCATGAAGCAGGACAAAATCCACGGCCTCACCATCGGCGCGGACGACTACATGACCAAGCCGTTCAGCATCGAGGAACTGTTGCTGAAAATTGATATTTTCCTGCGCCGCACCAAGTACGCCATCATCGTCAAGCCTGGCAAGCCCGTCAGCATCGCCAACTACGCTTTCGACTACAAAAACCTGAGCCTCACCACCGAAGGCTACTCCGAAACGCTCACGCAAAAGGAGGCCGACTTGCTCAAACTGCTGAACGAACACCGCAACCAAGTGGTGAAACGCTCGTTCATCCTCATCAACATTTGGGGAAAAGACGACTATTTCCTTGGCCGAAGCCTCGACGTGTTCATTTCCCGCTTGCGCAAATACCTCAGCCTCGACGACCGCATCAAGGTCGAGAACATCCACGGCGTGGGCTTCAAATTCCGGGTGGACGATTGACCGTTGACTTTTGACCATTGACCGTTGACTTTTGACCATTGACCGTTGACTTTTGACCATTGACCGTTGACCATTGACCGTTGACCATTGACCGTTGACTTTTGACCGTTGACCGTTGACCGTTGACCATTTATTGGCACCTGATAATTGTCATCTTCACTCAACGGTCAAAAGTCAAC
>JBJXFT010000429.1:0-7077 GCA_046155725.1 Saprospiraceae bacterium | reverse complement strand
CATCAATTCCGCAGGCTTTGTTTTCAGCCAAGTGACGAACTGGGTGTTGGCCCAGAGGTTGAAGGTCGCATAGTCTTTGAGCAAAGATTCGAGTGTCATATCTTGAATGTGGATTTTGCTTGCCCCGACTTGGCGGGGTTTGTTTGTGGATTCGGTGATTTGGGTGTTGCTGAAAAGTGTCACTTCTGACGCTCCAAGAGTGCCATATAAAACCCGTCAAAACCTTCGTCTTGTGGCAAAACTTGCCGCTCCTCCAGCAAGTTGAAGCTCTTGCCCGCCTCGCTCGCCAAAAACGCTCCCACCTGTTGCTGATTTTCAGAGGGTAAAATACTGCAAGTGGCATACACCATGCGCCCCCCAGGCTTGGTGATGCCGCTGTAATTTTGAAGAATATCTTGTTGCGTGGCGCGGAGTTTCTCAATTTGTTCCGGCAGGAGTTTCCATTTCGCATCGGGGTTGCGGCGCAGGATGCCAAGCCCACTGCACGGCACATCGAGCAAGAGCCGGTCGGCGGAGTTGTACAAGCGCTTGATGGTCTTGCGGCTTTCGATGGGGCGGGTTTCGATGTTGGTGGCTCCGGCGCGGCGGGCGCGGGCGCGGAGGGCTTCCAACTTCCAAGCCTGCGTGTCGAGCGCGATGAGGCTCCCGCGGTTTTGCATCAACGCGGCGAGGTGAAGGGTTTTGCCGCCACCGCCCGCACAGGCATCTACCACGCGCATCCCCGGCTGGGGGGCGAGCATCGGCGCGACGAGTTGGCTGCTGTAATCCTGCATCTCGAACCAGCCTTTTCGGAAAGCCGCAGTCTGGAACACGTTTTTCCGAACGGCCAAAGCCAGCGCATCGGAGTTGAGGATATTTTGAGTATCCACGTTTTCGGCGAGGAGCGCCCGTTGAAGTTCAGCGGGGTCGGTTTTGAGGCGATTGGTGCGCAGGACCACTTGGGCAGGGCGGTTGAGCCAATGGAGTGTTTCGTCCCAATGGCCGAGCAGTTCGGTTTGACCCAATTCGTCGAGCCAATCAGGAATACTTTCACGGATGCTGCGGGGTATTTTTTCGCTGTCAGGCGTGGCTTCGGCTGAATTGTAGGAGCGCTGCCAGTTTTTAATTTTGGACGCAAACTCTCTGGAGTTCAATATTTTAAACTCTTGCCAATCGGGCAGTTCGGCGTTTTTGAACGCAAGGTGAACGCCGATAATTTGCCAAAAATCGAGGTCGGTATCGGGTGCTTTCCCCAGAATCTCACCATATAATCGGTAATAGCGCACCACTTCGTAGGTCGTTTCGGCGATGAAAGCGCGGTCGCGGCTGCCCGCCTTTGGGTTGCTGCGCAAGGCTTGCTCTATCACCTTGTCGGCGTGGCGGCTTTCTTGGAAAATGGAGCGCAGGTTTTGCGCTACGAGGCGCACGAGCAAAGGATGCAATGTGGAAGGAGAAGGCATGGGGCTAAGGTACGCGGAAACAGGAGGGCATAAAAAAAGTCCCCCTCCGAACTTTCTCGGAGAAGGACGTCATCAAAACACGCTTCATTTTAAACCTTTATCTTCAAGCCCGAAGGCTGTTTTTAATTGCTGTAAGGCTGTTCGGTCAACAACACTTATTGGGGCAAAGGTAAAATCCTTTTTGAAAACTCAATGTTGCGCGAAAAAAAAATCAATTTTTTTTTCGGCTATACTAATGAGCCTGTGATTTTGCCACAAAAAGCCTCTGGAAGTCAGCGTTTTCTGCGCCTTCCGCTATTGTTGCCCCCAGTGTTATTGTTGCTGCCTCCGCTTCCGCTGCCATTGCTCCTTCGGTTGCGCCCGCTGCGTTTTCGTCCCCCGCTGTCGCTGTTGCTGCCAATGTTTCGGTTTCGGTTGTCCAATTTTCCTACCCCGGCAGCAAGCTTGTCGAGCGAATCGTGGCCTTCGTGCAGCAGCAACAGGCCATTGGAAAGGATTTCAAGATCTTCCTTTACGATGTCGTCGCTGACGTAATGTTCTTTGTTCCAGGTTTTGTAGGCAAGTTTCATGTACGACGCGATGACTTCTGCAAACCCTTCTCTTTTAGGGCCTTCGGGCATTTCGATGGCTTTTTGGATGAGCGCATGGACGCTGCTGCCATAGTGCCGCATACGGGTGGAGGAGCTGGGGTAGCCAAGCGGTTGGGGTTTGATGCGGTCTTCCTCGCGGCGAATGATGATGTTGGGCGGGGGTGTCACGTCAATTTCGTAGTTGGTAAGGGCAAAGACGTGATTCCAGAGTTTTTCGCGGTAATCGTCCATGTTTCGGTTGCCTTGCGGGCCGAGTTGGATCATCAGGCCGATGATGGACTCTACTGTCTTTTGCCGGTGCGGGCGCGATTCGATGGTCTTGGCGTGCAAGAGCATTTCTTGGATGGAGCGGCCATATTCGGGGAATTGAATATCGGGGCGCTCGGTGTTGTATTCTATATCTAAGTTGTTCATGGGCAATTTTTGTTCTTGTTGTAGGCAAACTGGGGCAGGCTATTGTTTTAGTTTTTGTTCCAGTTCTGCAATGCGTTGGAGCAAACCTTGATTTTCTTTTTCCTTCTGTTCTATGACCGCCTCCTTCTGTTCTATGACCGCCTCCTTCTGTTCTATGACCGCCTCCTTCTGTTCTATGACCGCCTCCTTCTGTTCTATGACGGCCTCTTTCTGTTCTATGACGGCTTTTTTCTGCTCTATGATGATCTCATTCTGTGCGATGATGATCTCATTGGCTCGAAGAACGTTCTCCATGGAAGTGTCGAATTCTTCCTCCACGCGGATTTGTTCCTTCATTACCGGGCTTTCGGCGGCAAGCGACAGGCGTTTGAGTATCAAGCGCATATCGGCGTCATCGCCATCGCTTGGGTATTTCAAAAGCCATTTTTGGTCTTGGTCGAACACCCATTTTTGGTCAAAAACCGACAACAGTTTTTCCAATTTACTGCGCATCTGAGGCGGCAAGTTCCGTATTTGAACCACATAACAATCGTGGCTCAGGTTCTCGATGAAATCATCTTTTTCTTTCAATATCTCTCCTGTTGCGACATCTTGGTAGCTTCGGCCAATTTTCAGTACAGGGCGTTTTACCGACAGGTTGAATCCAAGGAAGTAAATCGGCAGCAAAGGCAAGTTCATCTTCATGCCGTTGACCTCATCTGTCTGCGAATAATTAGTGCCGAGGTAGTGTCGAAAGCGCAGGATGTCGAAAGCGTGGTTGCTTTTTTGGAGTTCAATGAGGATTTTTTTCAAGTCCCCGTTGGCCGTTTTGACCACCGCTTTGAAATCTACTCGAAAGACTGTCAGCAGAAATTTGTTGGAAACCGTGGTCTGCTCTTGTGGCTTCGCTTCCAACTCGACAATTTCCTCGCCGATGATGGCCGAGATCAATTGCTTTGCTACCGCAGTATCCTCCAAAAGGAACTTGAAAACGGTATCGTATATCGGGTTGGCGATCAGCATGGCGAAAAAGTGAAAGGGTTCAATTTATTCCACCGTCACAGACTTTGCAAGGTTCCTCGGCTGGTCTACATCGCAGTTGCGCATGACGGCAATGTAGTAAGCGAGCAGTTGCAAAGGTATGACAGAAAGCAATGGGGTGAACGGTTCTTCCGTCTCCGGGATTTCGATGGTGTGGTCGGCGAGTTTTTTGATCGTCTCTTCGCCCTCTGTCACTACCGCTACCACCACCCCTTTGCGGGCTTTCACTTCTTGGATGTTGCTCACCACTTTTTCGTAGGCGCTTTTGTTGGTGGCGATGACGAACACGGGCATATTCTCGTCAATGAGCGCGATGGGGCCATGCTTCATTTCGGCTGCCGGATAGCCCTCGGCGTGGATGTAACTGATCTCTTTTAGTTTCAACGCGCCTTCGAGGGCCACGGGGAAGTTGTAACCCCTGCCGAGGTAGAGCGCATTGGGCGCGTCTTTGAACTCGCCCGCGATGTACTCCACTTGTTTCTGACATTTTTGAAGCAGTTCGGCGGCTTTTTGTGGGATGAGCGAGAGCTCTTGAACGAGTTTTTGGTACTGCGATTTGGGCAAATAGCCACGCTCGTAGCCCAAAATCAAGGCCATCATGCTGAGCATGGTGACTTGCCCGGTGAAGGCTTTGGTGGAGGCTACCCCTATTTCAGGCCCGACGTGGATGTACGAGCCGCTGTGCGTGAGCCGCGCAATGGAGGAGCCGACCACGTTGACGATGCCGTAGGTGAGCGCGCCGCGTTCTTTTGCCAATTCAAGGGCCGCGAAGGTGTCAGCGGTTTCGCCCGATTGGCTGATGGCGAGCACAATGTCTTTGTCGCTCACCACGGGATTGCGATAGCGGAATTCGGAAGCGTACTCTACTTCTACGGGCAAGCGGGCAAGGTCTTCGATCAGATATTCCGCGATCAGGGCTGCGTGCCACGAGGTGCCGCAGCCCAAAATGATCATGCGCTGAGCGTTCACGAGGCGTTTCAAATGTTCGTCCATACCGCCCAGCCGCACCCAGCCGTCTTCGGCGTTCATGCGCCCGCGCATACATTCGGCGATGGTGGTGGGCTGCTCGAATATCTCTTTGAGCATGAAGTGGTCATAGCCGCCTTTTTCCAACTGCTCTATTTCAATTTCGATTTCGTGGACGGTGTGCGTGGCTACTTCGTTGCGCAAGGTTTTGATGCTCAATTCTTTCCCGAGGGCGCATGTGGCCACTTGTTCGTCTTCGAGATACACCACGTTTTTGGTGTGCTCCACGATAGGCGTAGCATCCGAGCCGATCAAAAATTCGCCTTTCCCGATGCCGATGACGAGGGGGCTTGATCTGCGCGCCGCCACGATTTTGTTCGGGTCGTCGCGGTCCATCACCACAATGGCGTAGGCCCCGTGTACTTGCGTGAGTGCTTGGCGCACGGCTTCTTCAAGGGGCAGGTTTTCCTGTTTTTGAACTTCTTCGATGAGGTTCACCAACACCTCTGTATCGGTTTCGCTTTTGAAAGTATGGCCGTGGCGGAGCAGCGCATTTTTCAGCACCGCATAGTTTTCGATGATGCCGTTGTGGATGAGCACCAGCCGCCCGCTCCCGCTGGTGTGCGGGTGGGCATTCGTGTCGTCGGGCTTGCCGTGCGTGGCCCAGCGCGTGTGGCCCATGCCTATGTGACCGTTGGTGTCTTTGCCCTTCGCAAATTCCACCAAATCGGCCACCTTCCCTTTCTTTTTGTACACCCGCAGCGAGCCGTTTTGCAGCGCAACGCCTGCGCTGTCGTAGCCGCGATATTCGAGCCGAGTGAGGCCTTTTATCAAAATGGGATAGGCTTGTTTGGGGCCGATGTAGCCGACTATTCCGCACATGGGCGAGAGGGTGAGAGGGTGAGAGCGGTGAGAAAGTGAGAGGCGTGAGAAAGTGAGAGGGGTGAGAGAACGTGAGAGAATGAAGGGGTGAGAGGACGTGAGAACCGCTTTTGCTCTCACGTCTCTCACTTTCTCACGTTCTCTCACTTTACTTTGGTATAAGTCAATTCCAATTTGGCGGGGAATGTCAGGCTCTTTGGGCCGTAAAGCACCGCACGCTCGGCGGTGCGGCTGCGCGGGTAAACGCCGAGATAGACCGTTCGGTTCTTGGTGTCCGTGCTGGAGTCGTCGTCCACGATGTGCTGGAACAGTTCGCTGAGCGTGAGCCGGTAGCGCGTCACCGTAGTGCCATTGTCCACCACTTTTTTGGGCGTTCCGCCAAAGAAGAAAAAGCCGCCAGCGAGGGTCGGCCCCAGCGAATAAAGCTCATCGCTGGTAATCACAAAAGAACTGTCTGATAGCAGCTGGGTAAAAAACAACTGGCTGGCCGGATGCAGAAGTGGATTGTCGTCGGCCACGGTCAGCACGAGCTGGGCTTGGTTCACGGCGATGTTGTCAAGTTTTTGGGCAAAAGGGAATTCCACTTTTACGCGTATGCCTTCCATTCCTTGCACATAGATTTTCTCGTCGGCATTTTGACCTATCAACTGGCCGGCAGGACTTCCGGCATGGTCATGATCGAAGTGGGTGAATTTGTTGGCGCCCTTAAAAAAGAAATCAAAATCCTTGGCCGTGCTGTCCGAATTTTCGTGATAGAAAAGCCGCATCCGGCTCAGCGTGTTGTTGTTCAGGTCGAAAGCCATCATCCCGCCGGGCGATGCGCCACTTGAGGAGGAAACGATTTTGAGCCCGCGCAGTTTTTGGAAAAAAATCGAGTCCACCGAATACGACGCACTGTCGAGGTTGAAGAGTTCTTGGCCGAATTCCGGCTTGAGCACGACCCTCAAAAACGGCCCCTTCGCGCCCTCAAAAAGACTGTCTCGTTTCGTGGGTTTTGGCAGCAAGCCCTCCACTCGCCCTATCTCTTCGGTGGCTGGGAAAGCATGGGTCGAATAGTAATCTTTAGAGTCGCTGATGTATTGGTCGGGGTCGAGGCGCAGCACGCGAAGCGTTTGCGGCTGCATCGTGTCGCCGTAAAACCCGGCTGAGGCGTAGCGCAGGTAAAGCACAATGCTGTCGAAAGTTTGCGCTGCGGTGTCAAAATTGGGGTTCAGCGTTTCGCCCAGCATCAGGGCGTACAGATCGGACGACGATTTGCCGAATTCAGCATCGTTCAGTTCGCCGCACAAAAAGTAATCGGCAGTCGAGTTGCGGTCCGAGGTCAGGGTGCTGTCTTCGCGCTCAATCGTGCAGCGCACTTCCACCGTATCCGTAAAAGAATAATCGGCCAATTCGTCGCCAAGCAGGTCTGCGCCCAGGGGGCTTGGTTTTTTGCAGCCGGCCCACAGGGCAAAAGCGGCCAAGAGGATGCCGACAAATGCCGGGAGTTTTTGTTTCAAGTATGCTGTCATGTAAGTCAGGAAAAGTTTGTTCGAGGCGATTGACGCAATTTTGGCCCAAGCAGTTGGGCAGGTGAGGGACTGTAAATTGCTGATTGTAAATTCATGATTGCTGATTCTTGACCACGAGCGTGTTCAATCTACAATCAGCAATTATCAATCAGCAATTATCAATCAGCAATTATCAATCAGCAATTATCAATCAGCAATTATCAATCAGCAATTATCAATCAGCAATTATCAATCAGCAATTATCAATCAGCAATT
>JBJXFT010000428.1:0-4277 GCA_046155725.1 Saprospiraceae bacterium | reverse complement strand
GATTGCTGATTGCTGATTGTTGATTGCTGATTGCTGATTGTTGATTGCTGATTGCTGATTGTTGATTGCTGATTGCTGATTGTTGATTGCTGATTGCTGATTGTTGATTGCTGATTGCTGATTGGTTGATTATTGATTGATGGCTGTTCGGCTGGCTGGTTGATTTCTGGAAGTGCCGCGCCGGGCGGAGTGTTTTCAAGCGGAGCAGTTCCTGTTTCGTTGGGCTTTGCCGCATCTTTTTTGTCGCCCTGCCGCAGCCCGCCCGTATCCAATGGGCGTATGCTCGAAGGCCGCCCGTCTGCTCCGCGTTGGGTGGTTGCACCGAGTGCATTCCTTTTTATGCTGGGGCGGTTTGGCGCATCGCCTTTGTCGTTCCGGCCTTGTCGGGTTCCGCCTGCATCCGATGGGCGTGTGTCGGAAGCCTGCTTTCCTTTGCCCTTTGTTCGCGTTTCATTCGGCGTGAATGCCTCTGTATCGGGCGGCCTGAACGCCGCGCTCCCTGTCTCGGTCTTTGCACTGGTTGTTCCCGATTCTTTCGAGATTCCGCTTTCGGGAATTTGGCCCGCTCCTCCATTGTGCGACAAACCTTCATCACCCCGGCCCTGCCCCGCCCAAAGCCAAGTGCACAGGCCGATTGCGCCCAGCAGCCCGGTGAAAAAGAGCCATCCCCACCGCCATCTCCTGCGCCGCCGAGCCTCCTCCTGCTCGAGCAAGGCTTGTGCCTGCTCCCAGTATTCCTCCCGGAATTCGAAGCGTTCCGATGGATTGTCGGAGTCAAATTTTTGTCGCATCAGGTCGTCAATATTTTCCATAGCAAGATCAGGCAGTTTGGTGTTCGGCTTTTATCCATGATTGGAGTTGGGTGCGGGCGTTGCTGACGTGCCATTTGGACGTGCCTTCGCTCATACCCAGCATTTCGCTGATTTCGCGGTGGCTGAATCCATCGAGCGCAAAGAGGTTGAATACTTTTTGGGTCATGGGCGGCAGGCGCCGCAACAGGGCTTCGAGGTGCTCCACGTCGAGGCGTTGGTCCGCTTCGTTCCAGTCAATCGGCTCGTGTGGGAATGCCCGTTCGATGTCCTCGGCAAACACCGTGAGTTCGCGCCACTTCTTTTCGCGGCGGTATTCGTCAATCACCGTGTTGATCATGATGCGCCGGATCCAAGCCTCGAAGGGCACTTCGTCGCGCTTGTATCGGTCGAGGTTCTGGATGATTTTCAGAAAGCCATTGTTCAGGGCCGACACCGCATCTTGTTGGTCGCGCCGATAGCGCGCGCACACCGCCATCAACACCGGGAAGCACGAGCGGTACAGCGCGTACTGTGCTTTGCGGTCGCCCCGTTGGGCGGCTTGGAGAAGTTGCGGGTCGAGGTTCAAGGTCGCTTTACATTTTGAGTTTTACCGTTTGGGTTTTGGGGTTTCAAAAGCCCGCCGGAAGCCGCTTTTGGCCTCCGGCGGTGGGCACGAGTGTTTATTTGTCTGCGTTTCGAGAGGATATACGCAGGGCGGGGGCGGGGAGGTTGGGTGAGGAGCGGAAAAAATATCAGGGAGGCAAGGGAGCGTCGCTCACAATTTGATTGAAGCCATGATTTTTGCCCTTTGAAGCGCGGGGCAAAAGCCGTACTTCAGGCGTGGGAAGGGGATGCCGCGTGCCAATAGAATCAATCGGAGCGAATCTTCAAAAATCGAATCATTCGACTATACCTTCGCCCTCGAAACTAAAATCAATCTTTCGTCATGCTGCACCAGATAGTCAACACCCTCCACTCCGGCAACCGCTACCTCCTCCTCGCCGCGCTCGTGCTCGTGCTTTTCCGCTCCTGGTCGGGCTGGACGGGCAAAAAGCCTTTCCAAAAAACGGACAATACCGCCTCGGTAATCCTGCTTGGCCTCGCGCACCTGCAATTGCTGCTGGGCATTGTCCAATTCTGCTTCACCAGCGCCTACACCCGCACGGCGATGGCCGACATGGGCGCAGCCATGAAAAACGAATGGCTGCGCTACTTCACCGTGGAGCACAGCCTGATGATGGTCATCGCGGTTGTCTTTATCCAAATCGGCCGCACCACTTCCAAGAAAGCCCTGACCGACGAAGCGAAGCACAAAAAGCTCGCCATCTGGACGACGGCGGCTGCGCTGATCATCGTGGCTACCTTAGCGATGAAGGGCATTCTCTTTGGCAGTGTGGAGAGCGCAGGGTAAAATTCGCCTAAATTTGTGCTTCAATCTGTGCCATGATTATTGCAAACCCGATTTACGACGCGGTATTCAAATACCTCTTGGAGGATGCGGACATAGCCCGCGAGCTGCTTTCCATCATCATAGGGGAAGAGATCGTCTCGTTGACCATACAACCACAAGAAACCGCAACGGAATCAGCCACAGGGAGCATCAGCATTTTCCGGCTCGACTTCAAAGCCGTGGTGCGGACTGCTGAAGGAGGCACAAAAAAGGTGTTGATAGAACTTCAAAAAGCCAAGCAACTCTTTGATGTGATGCGCTTCCGCAGGTATTTGGGCGACAATTACCGCAAGGAAGACCATATCACCGACGAGGCTGGCAATACAGAGATGAAGCCGCTCCCCATATTGACGATCTACTTCTTGGGGTTCCAATTGCCCAACGTAAAAATACCGGTGCTGAAAGTCAACCGTCGCTACCGCGATGCCGTCACGCAGGAAGAAATATCGGTCAGAGAAGAGTTTGTCGAACTGCTGACGCACGACAGCTTCGTTATTCAGATACCGAGGCTAAACACAAACCTGCAAACACGATTGGAAGCAGTGCTCCAAGTGTTCAACCAGCAGTACAAGGAAGAGGAGGACTGGCACAAATTGAATTTCCTCGGCGACGAGAGCGACCCTTTGGTGGCTAAGATGCTGGCTCGCCTCAACCGTGCCGTGGCAAGTGACGAGCTCCGGGTGCAAATGGAAGTAGACGATGAGATAGAACGCATATTTGACCGCGAGGTGCGCAAAAAACTGATTGCACAAGAAGAAAAGCACCACAAAACGATAGAGGAAAAAGACAAGGCATTAGAGGAAAGAGATAAAACGATAGAGGAAAAAAACCGTCTCATCGAGATGCTCCAAAAACAACTCGGCAACCACAAAAATTGACCACAACAACCTGAGGCGGAAAAACTTTCCGCCTTACTTTTTTATGCAAAAACCCTCCATACCCGAAGGCACCCGCGATTTCGGCCCCGAACAGGTGCGAAAGCGCCACTACATTTTCGATACCCTGCGCTCGGTGTTCGTGAAGTTCGGCTTTCAGCCCCTCGAAACCCCCGCCATGGAAAACCTCAGCACCCTCACCGGGAAATACGGCGACGAGGGCGACAAACTCCTGTTCAAAATCCTGAACAACGGCGACTTCCTCGCTGGCGCAGATGCGGATGCTTTGGCCGAAAAAAACTCGGCGCGGCTCACGGCCAGCATCGCAAAGCGCGGCCTGCGCTACGACCTCACCGTGCCATTCGCCCGCTATGTGGTGATGAACCGTGGCACTTTGAGTTTCCCGTTCAAGCGCTACCAAATCCAGCCCGTGTGGCGCGCCGACCGACCGCAGCGGGGCCGCTACCGCGAATTTTTCCAGTGCGATGTGGACGTGATCGGTTCTGATTCCTTGCACTACGAGGCCGAGTTGGTGCAGATTTACGACGAGGCGTTTGCCACACTGAACCTGCCCGTCGTCATCAAAATCAACAATCGCAAGGTGCTTTTTGGCATTGCCGAAGCAGCCGGAATCGCCGACCGGTTCTCGGACATGACGGTGGCGATTGACAAACTCGACAAGGTGGGCATGGAGGGCGTTCGCAAGGAGCTGGCCGAGCGCGGCATTCCCGAGGCGGCCATTGCTACGATTGAAAAAATCTTGAACATCCATGATTTCCGATTGCTCAAACCCATTTTCGAAAAAAGCGAAACGGGGCTGAACGGGCTGGAAGAACTCGAACGGGTGTTCCAACTTTTGTCGAAAACACCGCTCACCAACGAACTCCAATTCGACGTGACGCTGGCCCGCGGCCTCTCGTACTACACGGGCTGCATTTTCGAGGTGGCCGCCAAAAACTATCCAATGGGCAGCATCGGCGGCGGCGGGCGGTATGCTGATTTGACGGGCGTGTTCGGTGTGCCAGGGCTTTCGGGCGTGGGTGTTTCGTTTGGGGCCGACCGCGTGTACGATGTGCTGGAAGGGCTCAGTCTTTTCCCCGAAAACCTCTCGGAGAGTGTGAAAATTATGCTTGCTTCTTTTGACGAGCCGACTTTTGAATA
>JBJXFT010000425.1:0-6608 GCA_046155725.1 Saprospiraceae bacterium | reverse complement strand
GCGTGGCGGTCGCCCGCTTGGCGGCTGGTTTCGATGCCTTGCTTGTAGGTTAAAATGGCGTTTTCAGAATCTTGTTGCCGTTCGTAGAGTTTTCCGAGGTGGTAGTAAAGCCCTACATAATCGGGATTGGCCGCTCGCAAGCGAAGGTAAAAAGCGATTGCTTGGGCATCGTCGCCCGCGCCTTCGTGTTCCTTGGCAAGCGCAAAAAGCACAAACGAATCCGTGGGCGATGCTTCGAGGAGTTGGCTGAGGTATTGCAGGCGATTTGTCATGGGTTGAATTGTTCCTCGTTTATAGTTCCTCGTTCATCGTTCCCTAAGCAATGCGCTCCAACAACTTTCGCATATCCGTCCGCTCCGTCACAATGCCCGCCACCTCGCTGATGTGGACGCGCTGCTGCTGCATCGAATCGCGCTCGCGGAGCGTCACCGTTTCGTTTTCGAGGGTTTCAAAATCAATCGTCACGCAGTACGGAGTGCCGATGGCATCCTGTCGGCGGTAGCGCCGACCGACAGCATCTTTCTCGTCGTACTGACAGAGGAAGTGGAATTTCAATTGGTCGTACACCTCGCGGGCTTTCCCCACCAATTCATCTTTGTTCTTCAAAAGCGGCAGCACCGCGCACTTCACCGGGGCAAGCGCGGGGTCGAGGCGCAGCACCGTGCGCGTACTGTCTTCGCCTTGCGCGTCTGGCACGGTCTCCTCCACAAGCGCATTGGAGAGCACCGAAAGGAACATACGGTCGCAGCCGACGGAGGTTTCCACGACATAGGGCGTGTAATGCTCATTCAGTTCGGGGTCAAAAAACTGCAACTTTCTGCCCGACAGTTCGGAGTGGCTGCGCAGATCGAAATCCGTGCGCGAATGGATGCCTTCGAGTTCTTTGAACCCGAACGGAAACTCGAACTGAATATCTACCGCCGCGTTGGCGTAGTGCGCGAGGTTGTCGTGGTCTTTGAACTTCAGTTTTGCCGCCGGGGTGACGGCGCAGTGCCAAGCCATCCGCTTCTGTTTCCAAGTGTTGTACCACTCCATTTCGGTGCCGGGGCGCACGAAATATTGCATCTCCATTTGCTCGAACTCGCGCATCCGAAAGATGAACTGCCGCGCCACGATCTCGTTGCGGAAGGCTTTGCCGATTTGGGCGATTCCGAAGGGGATTTTTTGGCGCGTAGTTTTTTGGACGTTCAGGAAATTAACAAAAATGCCTTGCGCCGTTTCGGGGCGGAGATAGAGTTTGCCGTCGTCGCCGGTGTTCGACATTTGGGTGCTGAACATGAGGTTGAACTGCCTCACCTCGGTCCAGTTGCGCGAACCCGTGTCTGGCTCTGTGATTTCGAGTTCATCGATGAGCGCCTTCAGGTCGGCCATGTCGTTGGCTTTCATCGCATTGGCGAGGCGTTTTTCCACGGCCTCGGCTTTTTGGGTGTATTCCAAAACGCGCGGGTTTGTCTCGCGGAACATTTTTTCCTCAAAGGTTTCGCCGAAACGCTTTGCCGCTTTTTCCACCTCCTTGTCAGCCTTGGCCGTCATTTTGTCAATCTCGCCTTCAATCAGCACATCGGCGCGGAATCGTTTTTTCGAGTCCTTGTTGTCCACCATCGGGTCGTTGAAAGCGTCCACGTGGCCGCTCGCTTTCCAGATGAGCGGGTGCATAAAGATGGCCGAGTCGAGGCCCGTGATGTTCTCGTGCATCTGCACCATGGCGCGCCACCAATATTCCTTGATATTGTTCTTGAGTTCCACCCCCATCGGGCCGTAATCGTACACACCGTTCAGCCCGTCGTACACTTCCGACGAGGGGTAAATGAATCCGTATTCCTTGCTGTGCGACACGATGCGCTTGAACAAATCCTCCTGCATTATTAGTCAGTGATGAATGATGAACGATAAACGATGAACAATGCGTGACAGCAGATTCATCTTATTTTCCTAAAAAAGAGCCGCAAAGATGGGAAAAGCGGCGAAGGTGCAGGGACACTTTTTGAAAAAGTGTCCCTGCTGAAACGAAGGGTTTTCGGCAGAAAGCCTACCTCCGTTCCAAAGAGTCGGCCTACTTTTGAGCCGCATTTTTGCCTTCACCATTTGGGCGCAATGAATTTCGCGCCACCCTTTTCACTACAGCGTTTTCAAATAAGTACGTCGCCTAAATTAGTTTAGCCTAAGATATGCGGCATCTTGTTGGGAATTAGCACATTAGCAGATTGGCTAATTATCACATTCTACTTAAATCAAGTCATGGGAAAAGCCGCCGAACGTTTTGAGAATCTCCAACTGATCCGCCAGAGCGCACACGATTTTGCCGAAGCCCACATTCGTCCCCATGTGATGGAGTGGGACGAGAGCCAACACTTTCCGATGGATATGTTCCACCGCATGGGCGAGCAAGGTTTTCTCGGGGTCATTGTGCCGGAAGAATACGGCGGCGCGGGCCTTGGCTATCAGGAATACATCACCGTCATCGAAGAAATCGCCAAAGTCTGCGGCTCCATCGGGCTGAGCGTGGCGGCGCACAACTCGCTTTGCACCAACCATATCCTGTCATTTGGCAACGAGGCGCAAAAGCGCAAATACCTCCCGCTCCTCGCTTCCGGCAAATGGATCGGCGCATGGGGCCTCACGGAGCCAAACACCGGCTCCGATGCCATGCGGATGCAATGCACCGCCGCCCGCGACGGCGATCATTGGGTGCTGAACGGCACAAAATCCTGGATCACGCACGGCAAGAGCGGTCATGTCGCCGTGGTAATCGCCCGGACAGGCGAACCGCTCGACAGTCGTGGCATGACGGCCTTTGTGGTGGAGCGCGGAACGCCCGGCTTCAATGCCGGGAAGAAGGAAAACAAACTCGGAATGCGCGCCAGCGAGACGGCAGAGATGATTTTTGACAATTGCCGCATTCACGAAAGCCAAGTGCTGGGCGCGGAAGGCGAGGGCTTTATCCAATCCATGAAAATCCTCGATGGCGGGCGCATCAGCATTGCGTCGCTTGGGCTGGGCATCGCCAAAGGTGCCTACGAAGCCTCCGTGAAATACTCGAAAGAGCGCCACCAGTTCGGCCAGCCCATCTCGCAGTTTCAGGGCATTTCGTTCAAATTGGCTGACATGGCGACCAAAATCGAGGCCGCCGAACTCCTCACCCGCCAAGCCGGGGCATTGAAAGACGCAGGGAAAAACTGTACGAAACAGGCCGCCATGGCAAAATATTACGCCTCCGAAATCTCCGTGCAAGTCAGCACAGATGCCGTGCAAGTGTTCGGCGGCTACGGCTACACGAAGGATTTCCCGGTGGAAAAATTCTACCGCGACTCTAAACTCTGCACTATTGGGGAGGGTACTTCGGAGGTGCAGAAGTTGGTGATTGCGCGGGAGGTTTTGAAGGGGTGATTTAGAGCCTATCCGAAAACCGGCCCGACGCTACGTTTACTAAACCTCCAAGGTTTAGTAAACGTAGCTCCGTCAGCTGGCGAGAGGTTTTCGGATAGGCTCTTATTTTACAATCATCACCGGCCCTTCGCCAGGGTGAATGGGCGTGAGCCGGTTGGTGGCAGGATGAATCCACAAGTCCATTTCCCCCAAAGGAATTTTCCCCAGCACGGATTCACTAAGATTATCGCTTACCACGAGTGCATTTGTGGTAGAAAGTCTGTCTTCGTACCAGATATCAATCGGCCCAGCCAAGGGGAGCATGATTTTCCTGCCGTCGGCCATTTGACTAAGTCGCTCGCCGATGACAGACAAGCCAAGTGCTTCGCGGATGTCGTCGTTGATAATCATAGTCATCGCGCCGGTGTCCACCAGACAGTTGATGTTGATGCTTCTGATTTCGTCCTCGCCAATCATGCTGCGACGGTGCAGTTCGACATCGGCTGAGTTGTTGAGCGTAACATTGACGTGTGTGAGCCCCATGATTTGCAGCATTTGAACAAAGGTAAGAACCCAGTTTGGGAAACTACCTTTGCCGCTACTTTCCAACATTTTTTGCATGAAAATCACGGCCCTACACGCAGGCAATTTCAAACTCGACGGCGGTGCCATGTTTGGCGTAGTGCCTCGCCGGATGTGGGAAAAACTCAACCCGCCCGACCCGCAGAATATGTGCACTTGGGCCATGCGCCCGCTGCTGGCGCAAACCTTCGACGGGCGCAACATCGTGATTGATACAGGCATGGGGAACAAGCAGGACGAAAAATTCCGCAGCCACTTCCTGCCGCATGGCGAGCAAACGCTCTTTGGCTCGCTCGCTCAAGCAGGCTTGGGTCGGGAGGATGTGACCGATGTTTTCCTCACCCACCTGCACTTCGACCACTGTGGCGGCGCACTCTGGAAAAACGAAGATTCTGGCCAAATCGAACTGGCCTTCCCCAACGCGCAATACTGGACCAACCGCGCCCATTTCGATTGGGCAATGAACCCCAACGAACGCGAACGCGCCTCTTTTTTGAAGGAAAATTTCCTCCCGCTCCACGAGGCCGGAAGGCTCAACTTCTTGGAAGTCAAACAGGATGTGGAATTCTGCCCCGGCATTCGAGTCCGCTTTTTCAACGGCCACACAGAAGCCATGATGGCACCGCTTATCGAAATGGACAAGGGCCAAAAACTGCTCTATTGCGCCGACGCGATGCCCTCGCGCTGGCACATCGGGATGCCATACGTGATGGCCTACGACATCAGGCCCCTGCAAACTTTGGAAGAAAAAGCCGCCCTGCTCACCGAAGCCCTGCGCGAGCGATACGTCCTCTTTTTTGAGCACGACCCCAGCGCAGAATGCGGCACACTGCGCCAAGACGAATCAGGACGAATTGTTTTGGACAAAGTGGGACTGTTATCGTCGAATGATTCGATTTTTAAAGATTGAATCCGATTGATTCGATTAGAAATCAAGGCTTGGGCGCAGTTCGTTTTTCAAAACCACTTTGCGTTGATTATAGAAAAAGCAATGGGCATGACATTATCGTTCATCGTTCATCGTTCATCGTTCCTCGTTTATCGTTCCTCGTTAAAGCTATCTGCTAAAGCATTGAAAGCCAAAACCGTAAAACAAATAATCAGCCCTGGCGGCAGCATTACCCACCAAGAATTCACCGGGCTGGTTTGGGCATTTTCGCGTGCCAGCAGGCTCCCCCATGAGATGCCTTTGAGCGCTTCGCCGCCAAAACCGAGGAAAGAAAGTGAGGCTTCCAAAAGCACCGCCCCGGCTACCCCAAAAGCCAAAGCCACCAACACCGGGCGCATCGCATTGGGCAAAGCATGGCGCAGCAAAATGCTCGCATTGGGCAGCCCCAGCCCCCGTGCCGCCATCACATAGTCCAGTTCGCGCACCCGCAAAAGTTCGGCCCGCACAAAACGCGCCACCCCCGTCCAACTCATGACCCCGATGAGCGCAATGAGCAGCCAAATAGACTCGCTCTGCCTTTGCATCAGCACCGAAAGAGCAATGATTACGATGAGCCTTGGGAGCGCGCTGAACACCTCTGCCAAGCGCATGATGGCAAAATCGGCAGGCACCGAAACGGGTTTGGAGAAAAAAGGCAGTCGGCTCGCTGCCCAGCCCAGCGCATTGAAAATCAAAATGATGCCCAAGAAAATCCCGATGCTTTGCACCCAAACGGACGAGGTTTCGGCCACAGCGATTTCGTATTGCCGCACCACAAAAGCGCAGAAAAACGCCACAGGTATGCCCAGTGCCGTCAACCAAAGCCGGCCCCGGCGCACCCGCAAACGCTCGTCGCCAAAATAGCCCGCCACCGTGCCCAGCGTCAGCCCGATAAGCAGTGCCATTCCCATGTACACGCTGCCCGTGAGGAGCGCCACCCGTGCGCCCGACACGAGCGTGGCCGCCACATCGCGCCCATCCGTGTCCGTGCCGAGCCAATGCCGAAAGCGCGGCGCAAGACCCGGCTGCACCGCTCCCGGAGGCAACAGGCTTGAAAGTTGGCGCGAAGAAAACTCCCCCGGCGAGAACGGGATGAGGGCAAACACTGGCGGCTCATCGTAGTTGGAAAAATCCTTCCATGCCTCGTACTGCGATTTTTGCGCAATCGCATTCAGCGCAGGCGAACGAAACTGCGCAGGCGGGTCAGCAAAAACCGCTTGAAGCCCCGGCCAATACGCCTCTCCCCCGATGCGGCAATACAAGGGCCGGCCGTTGGCGATGACACCTCGGAAGAGGGCCAGAAAAAGCAGGAAGCCAAGAAACCAGAGGGCGGCTTTTTTTGACATTTGTGTGTGTGAGGGAGCGCGGGGTTTGAGGGGGTGCGGGGTTCAGCCCGCGTCAATATTTGTTTTATACGCGGGCTGAACCCCGCGCTCCCTCCTCGCGCTCCCACTTTAAGAGAGGGGAAGTGTGATTTGAAATTCCTCCGCCAATGCCTGCACCGTTTCGGCGCTCCGTGCAAAACCCAGCACAAACCCGCCCCCGCCCGCGCCACATATCTTGAGGGCAAACTCCTCGTTCTCAAGGTTTTTTTTCCAAAAACCTTGCACCGTTTGCGGAACCATGGGCACAAAATTTTCAAATTGAAAAGCCGAAACACGGCGCAAATTAGGCCAAAATAAATCGCCATCGGCAGAGAGCCAACCGTGCAGCGCGGCTTCGTGCGCGGGCA
>JBJXFT010000424.1:0-2622 GCA_046155725.1 Saprospiraceae bacterium | reverse complement strand
GCTTGGTCGTCTTGGAAAAACACCGTGGAGTTTCGCCCCTTTATTTGGTTGAAAAAAAGCCCGTCCTCGGAATTGATGACGAGCGCGTTTTGGCGCAGCCAGAGCCGGTCCAGTTTTTTGTTTTTCAACAGCATCCGAATCGTGTCGCCCGAAAACTGCGAGGTGTCTGACCAGATCACCGGTAGCGTGTCAATTTTGTAAAACCAAAAAATCGAATCCGCGCTGCTGAACGTGAGCGAATCGCACACGGCTTGCAGGTCGCTTTTGAAAATCCGCACATTGCGGTGGGCAAAAAGTTGGCGCACGTCGCTGGCCGAATCGGGCTTGAACGAGGTCAGCGTGTCGGCGGCCATGAACAGCGTGTCGCCGTCAATCAGGCTTTTCATCATCGGCCTGCCGCCCGCGCCGGGGGACCCGAATCCCCCAAAGGCGTTGAGGAACTGCGATTTTTTGTTGTAGTCCATGCGCCACGAAAGCACCGTGTAGTCGCTCGCCGTGTCTTGCCACACCACGCTGCCGAGCGCGAGGCCGTTGCCCAGCACGTCGTTGAAATCCAGCGAATCGGCTTCGATGATATTGGGCGGGTCGCTCACTCGGCCCCGGCCCGTGAGTTGGTAGGTTTTGTTGCGGCTGTCGTAGCGGATCTCTGCGCCTTGAATGTCGCGGATGCTGTCGCGGAAATGGGCGTTGCCGCGCAGCGTGGTTTTCTCGTTTTCAGAATTGTAGCGAATCACGTCAGCATCGGCGGTTTCTCCTTTTGCGGGCTTTTCGATGTGCGCGTCGCCTTCGAGTGTGTATTCTTTGATGTGGCCTTCGTAGCGCATTTTTCGGGCTCGCCCGAATTGACCCTCCTTTTCGTACTGCGGGTTTTGGTCAAATTCCGCGAAGTCGTTTTCCATGTCGTAAAACCCGCTCTCGGTGTAAATCTTGCTCCCGCGCTGGCTTATCAAAGTGGGCGCGACAAAGCGCACCAACTGCGCCTCGGTATTGTATGCCATCGTGTCCGTCCGCATCGTGAACTCCGGGTCGGTCACCACCACGTCGCCTTTTAGGTACACTTCTTTTTGCTCCACGAAATAGTGTCCACGCCGACTCACCACTTGGCTTTTGCCATTGCTCATAGTGGCTCCGGTGGTGTAGGTGGCTATTTTGTTGCCGAGGTCGTAGCGGAGGCGTTTGGTGAAAAGTTGCTGCTTGCCGTTCACCAGCACCACCTCTCCGAAGAGGTCGCTGATTTTCGTGGCCGCGTTGTAGTGCGCCGAATCGGCGAATGCCCGTACCGAATCGCCCTGCGCGATGACCACTTTACCGCGCAGCACAGCGAAGTCCTTGTCGAGCGTGGCCGTGTCACAATAGATGAGGGTGTTTTCCTGCCGGAGCCGAACCGTGCCGCTGAGTTTTTGGATTTCGCGGCCACTTTTCAGGAAGTATTCGATGACGGCGGCGGTTTCTATTTTTAGTTTTTGGGTGTCGCGGTTGACGGTTGACTGTTGGCCGTTGACTGTTGACCGTTGACCGTTGACCGTTGACTGTTGACCGTTGACCGTTGACTGTGTGGGGGTTTGGGCCAAAACCCGGTTGGCACAGAGGAGCAGGATGAGCGCGAGCAGCCCGAATCTCGATTTTTGAAGAAGAGGTTTCAATGCAGAGAATTTCTTTGAAAACGCGATTTGGGGGAAGATGCGGAACGTTCGTTTCACAGGACAATTTTACGAACGATTGGTTGGGGCCGAATGCCGCTTTTCAAACCATGTACATCAAAAAAATCGCAACACCCTGATGGATGCTGCGATTTGGAAGAAACCGACGCCGGATGCACCTTCTTAAAGAAGTCCCCCGCTCAAACGCCCGAGACGTTTCGGTTTGCGTTACAAAGATAACTTCAAGCTGCGTAACAATGCAAGGGAAAGGCCGCGCACTTTTTATCTTTTTATTCGGAACGGCATTCCGCAATGCTATGTAAACCCCGCATCCCCGTCCCCGTCTTGCAAAGCCAAAGGCTGCGCGGCGAGGATTTCTGCCAAACCATTACCCACAAAATAAGTCCGGCCCAAGGCTTTTTCCCAAAAAAACGGAGTTCGGTTTTCGTGGCAAAACTGCACCAAGCGCGGGTGGTAGAGCGTGAGCATTTTCGTGCCGAGCCGGATTGCTTCGGCAAAGATAGCGTGGGCAATGGTGGCAGTATGTTCATCTGAATGCCAAGCATGAGGTACGCGCAAATGGCCGTCGCGGAGCGTGAGCACGAGAACGCCGACGATGCGCTCTTTGCTGTCAAGCAATTCGAGCAACAAGGTTTTGAATTGCCGCGCAGTAGAAGTGAAGTGGTAGCGGCGGGCAACATCGTCGGGCGTCTGGGCTTCGGTCACCCACGGATATTGGAGCATCCAATGGAGCGCGTCGCGGTCGCGGCGGGCGAGTTCGCCTTGCTGATGAGCGGTGATGAACTTCGCCATGTCGTCGTCAATAGCGGAACGGTAATGAATCTGGCAAGGCAATTTTTCGCTCTGCAAAAGTTTGATTCTGAAAAAATTGGGGACGGCCAGCAGCGCATCGGCCACGCGCAAGAGGGGTTTTGCTTTTTCAAAAAAAGGTTTTTTCGGCGGAAGGATTTGGGCGAGGTTG
>JBJXFT010000423.1:0-15981 GCA_046155725.1 Saprospiraceae bacterium | reverse complement strand
ACTTTTTTGAACGGAAAAGGGCGCATGAGCCCTTCCGACATCTGGCTGCTCAAAGACGGCGACACCATACAGGCCGGGCGCACCAAATTGGTGCTGAAGATGCCCGGAGAAGCCAAAAACGCGCAAGATGCCATAGACCAAGTCGGCCCGACCGACTATTTCCAGACCATCATACAGTAGCCGCAACCTCCATGGACACCCCTTCGCTTCAATCGGCTTTGCCCGCCGGGGCCACGCTCCAAGAGGGCAAATACACCATTGTCCGCCAGATCGGGCAGGGCGGATTTGGCATTACCTATCTGGCGCAGCACCGGGAATTTGGTGATGTAGCCGTCAAGGAATTGTTCCTCAACAGCGGCAGCATTTATTGCTCCCGCGAAGCCACTACTGGCCGGCAGGTGGTGCCGCATTTGGAGCAAGCACGGTTTGAGAAATTCAAAGCGCGGTTCCTCAACGAAGCCAGAACCATGCACAGCCTGAGCAGGGTGAAGGGAGTGGTGAACGTGCAGGAGATTTTTGAAGAAAACGGCACTGTGTACTTTTCCATGGAATACCTGAACGGGGAAAAATTGGAAGAGTACGTCAAGAGAAATCACCCATTGCCCGAAAAGGAAAGCGAAAGGATTGTGCTCGCCCTTTGCGACACGCTCGCCCAAGTGCACAGCCAGCAGATACTGCACTGCGACATCAAGCCGTCCAACATCATCGTGTCCCCACAAGGCGATGTGACGCTCATTGACTTCGGCATCGCCCGCTATAACGAGATTGCGGACGAGAGTGCCGCCCCACACACCGCCATCCATTCCCCCAGCTATTCCCCGCCGGAGCAAAAGGTGCCGAATGCGCCGCTCGGCACCTACTCGGACGTGTTTTCTCTGGGCGCCACGGCCTATTTCATTTACACCGGCCAGCCCCCGCAGAGCATTGAACAGCGTTTGCTCACGGGGGGCTATCTGTCGCCGCGCCATTTCAACCCGAACATACCCACGCCCGCCGAAAGGGCCATCAACTACAGCATCGCCGCAGCCCCCCAATATCGCCCACAAACCATCGGGGCGTTCCTCCAAATTTTCCGGCAAACCGCCGACGGCGCGACCCAAACAGAACCCTCGAAAGAGGACGGCGCGGCCCAGACGATTGATTTCGGGAGCGCGAGCGGCATTACCCAAATAGATACGCACAGCAGGGCAGGGGCAGACACTCTGGTCGAGCCTGCTGCCCCGGCTGGCTTCGACAGCCAAACAAGAGTGGACCCCAGCCCGCCCAACCCAAAAAAGCCGAGCATTTGGGAAAACCCGCGTGTGCGCTACGGGCTGGCCGCGCTGTTGCTGGCAGTGCTGATTGGTGTCGTCGTGGCGTTTTGGCCATCCTCCGAACCAACAAAGGCCGATCCCACGCTGCCACTGCCACTGCCAGTGCCAGTGCCACTTGCGCCCATGCCCACCTACAAAGTGCGCGTGGAGTTGGAAAACGAGACAATAGCCGTCGGAGAGAAACAGGTGTTGCGCATCCATACCGACCCTTTGCCGGAAAGCGGCTCGAGGGTGCAGATTTACCTTGGCGACAAAAGGGTGGCGGAGAACACCACGGGCGCAAGCATTTACACCACTGCGGTCTACTTCGCCGCTGGCCAACAAGCATTGCCCATCAAAATAGAGGTACGCCGGGCAGCCGACAACAGCATCCGGAAAGACAGCACAATGGCCAGGTTTGAAGTGCGCGACAAATCCAAGCCGCCCCCGCCGCCTGTGGCAGACATAAATTTGTTGGGCTTGGCGCCGGTGGGAAAGTGGTTTTCGCAGAGGCCCGGTCAAAAAGCCATCGAGCTGACCTTTGCCAGAAACCTGATCCAAACGGGCGCAGGCGGGCAGGTGGGCAAAGCCACAAACGCGCGTTTGGAAGACGGCAGCAGCCAAAGCGGTTTGGAGTTCGCGCCGGGGCAGAAGGCGGGCGACATCGTGGGCGGCAGCATTTATTTGCCAAAGGATTTGCCGCCCAACGCGGTGTTTGTCGCAGATTTGGGCTTTAGAAAGCGAAGCGTTTTGATAGGCCGGGAGCCTGACGTGGCGTACGAAATCAGGTTGAAATTTGCAGAAGGGGGCGAAGAGAAAATCGCGGGCGGCATCGAAAAATACAACCGCAAACTCAAGCACATTTGTGTGCCGATACAGGCCGGAAGCCGGAAGCCTGTGGCCATCTATTTTGAGGTAAACACCCACCAGCAGCCCGAAAGCGAGCGGGTGGTGCTGGCAAACCCCCGCATCCTCAATTCAAAAAAGAACAACATCCAGTGCAAGTAACCAAATAAGCACCTCGGCGAATTTATTTCACCACGGAGGACACAGAGGACACGGAGACTTTTCTCTTGCAAATCATTGCGTTAAACTCTGTGCCCTCTGTGTCCTCCGTGGTGAATAGGTAAAACTAATTTGTGGTTGCCACTTAGAACAAACATCATGGAGCATAATCAAACCGCACAGCGACAACTTCCCGACGGCACCCAACTCCGCAACGGGGACTACCGAACCATCCGCATGATCGGCCACGGCGGCTTTGGCATCACCTATCTGGCGCAGCACCGTATTTTTGGAGAAGTGGCTTTGAAAGAACTTTTCCTGAACAGCGGCGCCACCTATTGCAGCCGAGAAAGCACGACGCAGCAGCAGGTGATCCCGCATTTTGACCCCACGCAATTTGTGCTGTTCAAAAAACGCTTCGAGGAGGAAGCGCGCACGCTTTTCAACCTGCAAGACGTAAAGGGCGTGGTGAAGGTGTTGGATATTTTTGAAGAGAACGACACCATCTATTTCTCCATGGAGTACCTGAAAGGCGAAAAGTTGGACGAATACGTGAAACGCCGTGGCCGCCTGACGGAAGAAGACGGCTTGGGGATACTGAAAACTTTGGGTCGCACCTTGCACGCCATCCACAAGCGCAACGTGCTGCACCGCGACATAAAGCCGACCAATGTGATCATAGGCGCGGAAGGCCGTGTCACGCTCATTGACTTTGGCATCGCGCGCAGCTACATCGACGAGATTGCCGAAACGCACACCACTTTCCACTCGCCGCGCTACTCGCCGCCCGAACAGAAAATCGCCAATGCCAAATTGGGCGCCTATTCCGACGTGTACGCATTGGGCGCTACGGCTTATTTCATGTTCACCGGAATGCCGCCGCAGAGCATCGAAGAGCGCAGCACGGAGGATTTTGTTCCCGCCCGCCAGATAACGCCCTCCCTCCCGGTGTACATTGACGAAGCGCTGACCCGCAGTTTGTCGCTCAAAAAAGAAGCGCGTTTCCAGACCGTCAAAGAGTTTCTGGCCGCTTTGCATCTCGACACGGAGCCTACCCAGTCGGCGCCCGCAAGCACCACCACCGTCCTATACCCCAGCCCAAGCACCGATGAAAACGCTACGGTAATTCTTCAGCAGGAACAACTGCGGCCCAATTTTGCAGACAACACGGTCATACAAGCGCCCTCCCCTGACGAATCAACCAAAATCCAAGTTGTGCCGCCTGCCAAAGAGCTGCCGAAGGATGACGGAGCCACCATCATCGAACCGCTTGTAAAAAAGCCGGCCAAGCGGAAAAACCATTTGGTGTGGATGGTGCCGCTCTTGATCATACTGGCAGCAGCAGCGGTTTACCTGCTGATGACCCTGCGCGAGCCGCCTGTCGAGCCAGCGGTTTATCCAACGGTAGTCCCCGACACCACCGTAGTTCCTCAACCTACAGTTCAGCCAACCGTGGCACCAGAACCGCTGATCAAACCTCCTTTCGCAGAGGACGACAAACTGCACGAGGCGAACAAAACGCGGATAGAAAGACTGCTCGTAGGGTCGTGGGCTTCGCCCGGCAACAGGAATATGCGCTTAGAATCCACCCGTACGGCCAAGTTTGGAACAGAGCAAGATTCGCTCACCTGGAACATCCAGCCCATGAAAGGCGGCATTTACCTCCGCCTGGAATCTTTGGACGATTCAAAAAACTGGCGCTTCATCGTCTCCGAAGAAAAAGCAGGCACCCAAAGCACCCTCGTGCTAAAACTGCACGATGCCCCTGGAATCCCCTTCACCGCTGCCGAAAACATGGCGGTCTACACCCGAAAAAGATAGACCATGCAAACCACCATTGAAACCCTGCTTTCTTTCAGTGAAAGAGGCCGGCGAAAATCAAACCAAGACAGCATATTCTGGACCGACCCGCAAGATGGGCCGGTTGCGTACACCAACTTTGTCGCCTGCGACGGGGTGGGCGGCGCCAAAGACGGCGAAATAGCGAGCCGCATCGCTGCCGAAGGTTTTGGCAAACACTTGCAAGGCCGAAAAGCCACCGAGCGCGCCATTGGCGAGGCATTGGGCCAGGTTCAGGAGGAAATAGACGAGTATGTGCGGGCGCACCCCGACAGCAAAGGCATGGGCACCACGCTGACCTTGCTCCAACTCCATGCGCAGGGCCTTAGCATTGCCCACATCGGCGATTCGCGGGTGTACCACATCCGAGCTGGGCGCATCCTTTTTTGCACGGAAGACCATTCTTTGGTGGTCGAACTGCGAAACCAAGGCAAAATCGAAGAATCCGAACGGGCGCAACGGAACATCATTACCCGCGCCATACAGGGCAAAACCGTGAAGCCGACCAAAGCAGATGTTCATTTTTCTGACGACTTGCAAACGGGCGACTATTTCCTGCTCTGCACCGATGGGGTGTGGGATTGCCTGCCCGACGAGGAGCTGCTCCAAATAATGGCGCAGGAATGCGAGGATGCAGAAAAAGTGGACACCATCCGACAGATATGCGCAGAGGAATCAAGCGACAACTATTCGCTGATACTCGTCCGGGTGAGTCGTTCGGATGATGACAAAGCCGCGTCAGATGCCCCTGCCCCTGCTGGGTCGGAGGAATATTGGAGCACCTCCTCAGGGGTCAAAGTGGAAAAGGCTTCCAGAGGCGCTTCATTTACAAAGTCTGGGAAAATGGTTTGGGGCGCTGTGGGCGTTTTGCTGCTTGCGGCGGTGGTGTATCTTGCCAACCGCCCGCCCGCACAGCAAGCCTCGCCTCCGGCAATGAATCAAACGCAGATGGACACCGTGTCCCCCCGCCCCGCACCCGAAAAGGACAGTTTGGGGAAATAGACTTCTTACGAAAGCAAGAAGAGAATGTGTTCCGTGTCATTCAGAGCGAAGTGTGGAATCTGAGGCCGAAGGCCGAAGCAGCGCGATAAACGACTTTGGGCTGCGCCCTCAGATTCCACGCTTCGCTCTGAATGACACGCTTTAAAATCACCGCTTCAGCTCCGTCTCATACACCTCCACCCATTCGTCCACGCTCATTTTCTGCATCAATTGGCCGATGAGCGCGTAAGGGATGTCGCCCGCCTTTTTGAAGCGGACGCAACTTTTGCCCATGTCCAACTTGCCTTTGCTGTGCTTCGGGTACGCAGTCACGAACCAATCCAGCAACTCCGGCATGGCATAAATACCCATGTGGTACAGCCCAATGAAGTTCTTTTGCGCGGCAATGCCCGCAAACGGCAAGGGTAGTTTCGGGTCGCAATGATAGCCCGGCGGGTACAGCGCGTGCGGAACCACATAACCGATATGGCCATAGTTCATTTCTTCCCGAAAGCCGTCTGGGATGTTTTCAAGGATTGTTTCGCGGAGTTTCTCGAACGCTTCGCGGCGCACATCGTCCACGGCGTTGAGGTACTCAGAGGGGGTGGAGGCTTTGTATATCATGGCAACGCGGATTTTACGGATTTTGCGGATTTGCGCGGATTTTGATTTTTGCCAAACTTGAAACTTGCAGACTTGAAACTTGAAACTTGCAGACTCGTCACTCCCGCACCACCTTCTCCACTACCCTGCCCTTCGCCGTTTCCACGGCTACAAAATAGACCCCGTTCTGGCGCGGCAACTGAATCGGTTCATTCGCCGAAGGCTTGTCCCACACCAAACTGCCCGCCGAATTCCATACCTGCACCCGACGGATTTGGACGTTGCCCGCGGGGCGCACGTTCACCCGCCCGTCGTGTGTGAGGGTAGGGGAAATTTTTACAAAGCCTTCGTTTGAAAGGTTTTTGACCGAAACAGGCGTGACAAAAACCGAATCCAAAAACGCCTCGGCAATCAGCACTGGCGAACGGTCGGCGGCATCGAACATAGTGCGGAACGAGTCAATCTCGGGCGAAGAAAAAGCGAACATCGGCATCATCCATTTGGGCGGCAGGCTCTGGTACCACACGCGGGCGACGACGCTGCGGTAGCCCGCTTGGCTGCCAATCGGGAGGCGGAAATGCAGGATGTCGGCGCCAGTACCTTCCGTGCCATCGGCAAGATGGTTGAAGTCAGGGTCGGTGCCGATGCCCACGATTTGGGTCGTGTCGTACACCGGGTCGTCGAAGCGGAAACCTTTTGGCACGAGGCGGTTGTCTTTCAGCGCGACGTGTCCGCGCTCCAGCACGGTTGTGAATGCGTTGGCCACATCGCCTGGCACGAGTTCGTAAATCTGCACCTGGCTAGGTTGCGTGATGGTTTGGTAGTGCGGTTCGAAATTCGCGTCCTCGTCGGGCAGGCTGTGGTCGGGGCTCATTTTGCCCGAATGGAACACCGTCTGGCCCGCCTCGTTTTTCACCTCAAACTCCACCCAAGCGCGGCGCGAAGGGTAGCCGGATGGGAATTTGTGACCCGCTTTGTTGAGCAAGCGCAGCGTGAAATGCATCGAATCTCCCGATAGGTTTCCTGTTTGCAAATTCAGGTCGAGGGTTTTGTGCTGGAGCATACGGAGCGTGGCGGCGATGGTGCTGTCGAAATGTTCCGGCTCGGCGTTGATGTCGAGTTTTTGGCGGTTGTCGCGCAGGAGTTTGAGCATCGGCACATTCGCGCCAGCCAGATCGTGGAGGCCGAAAGGGAATTTATTGGCCAGAAACTGGTAGTTGGCCGATATGACCACCGCATCTGCAATCTGCTCCATGTGGCAACCCTGGCAAGTGATGTTGTCGTGCGCTTCGTCGTATCGGCTGTTGAGCCACTCATGGTAAGTGGCCTGCTCCACAAACGTGCTGCCTGTGTAATTCCCCTGATTGTCCACGGTTTTGGTGATGAGCGTGTGGCAGCCCGCGCATTGCCCGGCATCAGAAATGTGCGCGCCGAAAATGGGCGTGATGCCCACGAAGTTGTGCATCGGCGGCGCAAAGGCAAACTTGTAGGGGCCATAAGACACGCGGATGTAGTTGGTGTCAAAATTCAGTTGGCCGGAGTGCAAATCGCCCAAAAGTTCGGGGGCTTGGGCATGGCAGACTTGGCAAGTCACCCCGTCCAGCCCCAACGTGTCGGCATACACATCGGAAAGCAGGTAGTATTGGTCGTGGTCGTGGAGTTTGGCTTGGTAATGCCCGGCGGGGGCGTGGCAAGAAGTGCACTTGTCCTGCAGTTTGAGGCTGTGGCCGGGGTTGACGATGATTTCGTGGCTGACTTTGGCGCGCCAAAATGGGTCTTTCGCGCTGTTGGCCATCATGGTGCTGCGCCAGTCGTCGTAGATATTCACGTCCTCGCCCGTGGAGGTGATGAACGCGCTCATGTTCGGGTCGTGGCCGTGGCAGCCGCCACAGGTTTTGGCGGTGGGGAAAAGGATGTTGGAGTCAATGGGCAACAGATTGCTGATTGCTGATTGCTGATTGTTGGAGCTTGGGCCTTGGACTTTGGAATAACTCAATGACGAGATATCCAAATGACGGAATGACGCGAGTTCGGCTTCTGAATGGAATTTATTTTCCCGATTTTCAACAGGAAAATAAGCCAAAGCGAGTACGATAGGCGGGACGGCGAGGGCGAGCAGGGTGGATTTTTTCATGGCGCGGCAAATTCAAATTCGGCAGCGAAAGTCCGAACATTCCGCGAAGCAGCGGGCGTAGAAGTTTGCCATTGGGCGACAAGGGGCGTTCCGGGCAAGCAGGAAAGCACTTGGCACACTTTTTTTGAGTTGAAATCAAAGACGGGCCGTCCGAAAGTCGGAACAGCCCGCCAAGTTTTGTCCAAGCGCGTTGTTTGATTTGAGATTGGTACAATTTGGTGCAATCTTTGCCAGCAGTATAGCCAACGCAAAGTGGTTTTGAACAAAGCACCTTGGCAACTGCTTGTGTGCCAATCGGATCAATCGGAGTTAATCTTCAAAAATCGATTCATTCGACTATACCAGCCCGACGAAACTGCCCCCACTAATCCGCATTCTTTCACGCAACGCACATTTTAAATGTCATGGGCGAAATCACATTCACCAGCCTCCCAGAAACAATTCACCACTGCACCAGCCACCGCGACGGCCAATGGATCGTGTGGCGATGCCCGCACTGCGAGCGCTACGAGCGCCGCTTCAACTGGAACACGGGCGAAATGCGGATAACCCGCAGCGACTCCAATGCTCAGCACACAGGCATGAGCACCTCGGTTCAAAATATGCAGGCGCTCACGCATATCCAGAATTTCAACTAAAATTGACGGAGTGACTTAAAGTCTAATCAGCTTAGCAGTTTTTGAGGTGACATCTCCGACGTAGGAGGAGGTGTCACCTCAAAAACTGCGGCCTCAAGTCCGTTCTGTGATGTCACCGACTTGTGCCTCGCAGTACCTGTCCCGCAAGGCGGGATGACACCTCTCCACTTCGCGCTAAACTGACGACATTAGACTTAAAGTCACCCCGTCAATAGCTCCCTCTACTGCACTATAAGCAAGCGGCTTTCCCGGTAATACGTCTTTTGCGGCTCGTCACGAAGCGCCATGGACACCGCAAGGCGATATACCCCCTGCTCCAACGGAAGGGCACGAACGGGTACACGCAGCATATCCTGGTTGGGTGTGCAGTATTCCAATGCTTCCAGCGTTTGCGCAGGTTTCTTTTCCAAGGATGTTGCCGAAAAGTTCACGCTGCAAGGTTTGCCTTGAAACTCGCCAAGTGCCTGCATGGGGATTTGGATTTGGAAAGGCTGCCCCCTACGCACAGTACGCTGGTTGTCCTCCGCACCTTCGGTCAACACCAAAAACGGCTCTGCTTGCAGCCGTTCTGGAACTGGATTAGGCTCGGCCACTGCGGGGTTTGACAGCGAGCCAGGCGGAGTGCCAAAAATTTCGGGAAACAATTTCCGCAGCAAGGGAGAGCGTTCCTTTTTTTCCTCTCCCACCACCGTGTTTTCCATAATCTCTGGCGGGAAAGTCGGGGACATTTTTTTAGCCGGGGGAGCGGGCGGCACCTCCTGCGGCTCCACAGCCGTTCCCACAAATTGAGAGACAAAACCCTTGATTTGGCTAAAACGGTCGCCTTCGAAAGACCAGCTCTCGCGGGTGGGCAAATGCTCGATGATTCCTTTGAGCGGCCCTCTTTCTTCGGTACGGTAATAGTCGAGCCGGAAAGAAACCTTGCTTGCGGGCAGCGCCAATTCGTCCAACTCGTAGCGGGGGTTTGCCACTTTTTTGCGGCAATCGGCCAGTTCGGCTTCCAGCATTTTTACTTTTTCGAGCAGTGCTTCTTCCTGCTCTATGGCGCGGTCAAGCAGGCGCATCGCCTCCTCTTTGGTGCGTTTTTCTTTTGATGTGGCACTCATTGGGCTTGGTTTTTTTATCGTTGATGGAATTAAGATAACCAAAAGAAAAGCCGCCTCGCCCGTAAGGGCAGGGCGGCTTTCTTGTCGGACAATACCAAAGAATTAGTGCTCTGCGTAGAAGTCCAGTTTGCCAAATTCGGCAAATGCGGCCAGAAAGCAAGGCGCACCGCCCGGCTCCAGCAAACGGAGTACCGCCACCACATCGTAGATGCCTTCGGGTACCGTTCCGCCAGGAATAGTGATGGTAGTGGAACCTACCGCGCCGGGGTAATTGAGTTGCTGGTTGATGCCCGTGCCGACATGAGTCCCGCTACCATAAGTAAGGGTTTTCACGCCTACGCCTCCAGGGAGGGCAAATTCGCCTGGCCCCATGCGCTCCAGCAAAATTTCGAGCCTCCACTTGCTGTTCGGGTCAATGATGTGGGCAAAGTAGCCCTTCACGCTCCAATCGAACCTGAACTTCACGTCTTGGTTGGTTTGGATAAGACGGTTGTTGGCCACATTGCCTGGCGTAAACGTAGGAGAAGGCAATTCTGAGGAATCAACAACGCCCGTGCCCGTAAAATCAAAATACGGCGCCAAGGTGACTTCGGATTGCAGATAGACTTGCATAATAAATGAATGGTTTTAGGTTTGCGGCTTCGGCAACCCGTTCAGCAGGGGAAGCCCTTTTTCCCCGTTGCTTTGCTGCGCAAACCTGTCTTCTCAGGTTGGGGCTTTTTTCGTGCTGAACGTGGGACAAAGGTGTGGGGGCACAAATCAAGCGTTGCTAAACCCACAGTCACACTTGAAGCATACTTTAGGCAAAATGATGGTCAAGCAACGATTAAAAAACAAAAAAAGCCGCCCCTTGCGGAGCGGCTTATCAAGCGAGATAATTTTGAATGCTCTTGAAAATCAAGCCGTAACCACAGAATTGTAGTTGCCGAACGGCGTGGGGGCGTAGGCTTCGGCAGCCCAGTCGTTTTCCCATTTTTCGCCGTTGATGAGGAAGCGGTATTCGTACGAACGTCCTTTTTCGAGTTCGACGGCGGTCTTGAAAGAGCCGTCTTTTTGCTTGGCGAGCACTACGCCGTTCTGCCAGTTGTTGAAATCGCCCAGCACGGCCACCGTCTCGGCAGTCTCCACGGCTTCTTTCGGGAGCACGAAGGTCACTTTGGAGGTTTTTGCTGCAGGAGCGGTTTGGGCCGGGGCTGCTTTTGCTACAGGCTCAGCCATTTTTACTGCTTTTTCAATTGCAACGGGCGCAGCGATTTTCGCAGTAGTTGCAGGAGCAACAGGCGCGGCGGTTTTCACGGTTGTGGTGGGGGTAGCAGGCGCAGCGGCCACAGTCTTGGGGGCGGCTGATTGTTTTTTCGATGCCATAGAATCTGAATTGAAGAAATTGAAGTGCGGGGATTCGCGTAGTCTTATTTCGCCGCAAAGGTAGCATCCATATTTGCAAAGCCTGCCATTGACGGATTATCATTCTGCAAACAGAGCGTTAAATCGCGGGTTGCAGAATTAAAATTTTTGAAACGCTTGATTTTGCCTTTTTGAAAAAATCTGGCAAGCCTATTTCGCAACCTTGTTTCAAAAACAAAAACGTCCTCACCCTGCCAAAAGCACTTATAGTCGGTTTAGAGTGGTTTAGAAAGTTTAGATTGTTTAGAGAGCTTGCTCCAGTCTATTGAACTGTGCCTGCGTTCAAAACTACTTTGCGTTGGCTATATCTATCTTTGCAGCCAATCAACAATCAGCCCCGCCTTGCGGGATTTCCCTCTGTTCAGCAATCAACAATCAACAATTAGCAATCAACAATTAGCAATCAACCAACCATGCCCAACATCCTCTCCGGCAAAAAAGGAATCATCTCTGGCGCGCTCAACAGCGAAAGCATCGCCTGGAAAGTCGCCGAACGCTGCGTCGAAGAAGGCGCACAAATCGTACTCACCAACGCCCCCGTGGCCATGCGCTTGGGCGAAATAAACGCCCTCGCCGAAAAGTGCAAGGCCCCCGTCATTGGTGCCGACGCGACTTCGATGGAAGACTTGGAAAAACTTTTCACCCAGTCCATGGAGCATTTTGGCGGCAAAGTGGACTTTGTGCTGCACTCCATCGGGATGTCGGTCAACGTGCGCAAAAGCAAGCCGTACACCGACCTGAACTACGAGTGGATGCAGAAAACCTTTGACGTGAGCGCCATCTCGTTCCACCGGATGATGCAAACCATGTGGAAACTCGACGCCATTAATGATTGGGGCAGCGTGCTTGCGCTCAGTTACATCGCCGCCCAGCGCGTTTTTCCCGACTACTCCGAAATGGCCGAGTCGAAGGCGCTGCTCGAGTCGTTTGCCCGCTCATTCGGCTACCACCTCGGCACTGCCAAGCACGTGCGCGTGAACACCCTCAGCCAATCGCCCACCAAGACCACGGCGGGTCAAGGGGTCAAGGGATTTGGCGATTTTTTTGACTACGCCGACAAAATGTCGCCGCTCGGCAATGCCCCTGCGGAGGACTGCGCCAACTATTGCGTCGCGCTTTTCAGCGATTACACGCGCTACGTCACGATGCAAAACCTTTTCCACGACGGCGGCTTCTCGACTATGGGGATGAATCCGGCGCTGATTGGGTGATTGGGCGAGAGGGTGAGAAGGTGAGAGGGTGAGAGGCGGACAGCGTTTGAAAACTTTTGGCGTTTTTGGGAAATGCACAGCAAATTGAAACTTACAGGCTATTCATTAACGGCACCGTTCCTGTCACGGCTGCGCGAGGCGTTCAAAAAAGCCGCCGCGCTGGGCGGGCGTATTGGTTTTGCGGTTTTGCATTTTACATTTTGCTGTTTTGCGGTTTCAGCCTTCGCGCAACAGCCAGCAAGCCCCACCACCCGCCCCGTGCAGCAGCCCGACGAGCCATTGCTCATCACCTTCGCGCTCTCGCCAGAACGAAGCAGCCCCGCCGCCGACAGCCTGCCCGACACGGATTTCAGGATGTACGACCCCGCTCGGCGGCAGGCCATTGATTGGGGAACGCTGGGCAATCTCGGCTCGGCATCGCGGCCTTTGTTTTTTGAAAATCAAGCCTCCAGAGGTTTTGGCATCGGTGTCCAGGCATTTGATTTGTACCGGCTGCGGCCTGAGCAATTGGGCTTTTACCGCAACGTCCGCACCTTCAGCGACGTGTCTTTTTCGCAAGGGAGGAATCAGTTCGAGACAAACCTGAACGCCCGCTTTGCCCGCACTTTCGAGGGCGGCACCAACTTCTCGCTCGAATACCGCACCCTCAACAACCTCGGCCAATACCGCTACCAGCGCGACAAGCACAATGCCCTCGCCATGGGGCTTTGGGTGCCGCTGGGCAAACGCTACGACGGCTTCCTGATTTTTGTGCGCAACGTCATCCGCCAGCAAGACAACGGCGGCATCGTGTCGGACGCGGTTTTTGGCACCGGAGAGTTCACGGGGCCCATCGCGGCAGAAGTCCGGCTGCCCCGGCTGGCCGCCAGCACCCGGCACGACGGCCAATCGCTCCGACTCACCCAGCACCTGCGACTCGCGGGCAAGGGCGCGGCGGGAAAGCGCAACCTCCGCGCCACCCACACGTTTGCTTGGAACCGCGAGAAATTCAAATTCTCGGACCAAGGCGCTGGGGCGGAAGGGCTGGGTGCGGACGCTGCGTTTTTCGACCCGCTTTTTTTGAAAGACCTGCGCGGCATCCGACATTTTGTAGCGGCAAACAGGGTGGACAATGCTTTAACCCTCAACACTTTTAAAACCAAAAATGAGGGCCGGCCTTCCGACTTGTTGGCCGTGGGGGTGGCGCACTCGTTTTTCAAAGTCAATCAAGAGCCCCGCGAATTTCAGGTTTCCAACCTCTTCCTGACGGGCAATATCGCGCTCACGCCTTCTGAAAAATTTGCCTTCACGGCGCAGGGCGCGCTCGGGGTGCTCGACAACATCGGCGAGTACCAATTGCAAGGCGAGCTCGCGCTCGGGCTTGGCAAAGCCGGGCAATTCCGCGCCAGCCTGCTCAGCCAACGCCGCCCGCCCGCGCTCCTTTCCGACCAACTCTATGTCAGCAAGCGGCAGGTGTGGGACAACGATTTTGCCAAGCCATTGGAGAACACGCTCTCGGCCACCTACGCCCTGCCGCTCATCGGGTTGGAGGTCACGGCCCGCGCCCATGTGCTGAACAACTATCTCTTTTTTGACCAAAACGGCGCAGCCGCGCAAACGACCGCGCCCCTCCAAATAACGCAACTCCTTGTGCGCGAAAACATCCGATGGAGGAACATCCGCTTCGACAACACGGTGGCGCTGCAACAGCCCAACCGCAACGACGTGCTGCGATTGCCCAAATGGTTCTCGAAAAACAGCCTCTACTTTTCGGGGAAAATTTTCAAAAAACGAATGCTGCTGAACGCTGGCGCGGATTTCCGCCTCCACGGCGAATTCCGCCCCGACGGCTACCACCCGCTTTCGTGGCAATTCCACCTGCAAGATTCGCTGACGCAGAAACCCTACCCTTGGATTGACCTTTTTGTGGCGTTCAAGGTGCAGTCGTTCCGGGGCTTTGTGCGCTACGAAAACTGCGCCACTTGGTGGGACAAAACGCAGGTGCTGTACCAGACCGCGCGCCACCCGCAGCCTTTCGGGGCCTTGCGTTTTGGCATTGCGTGGCGTTTTATGGACGGCAACCTGCCCGACAAAAACGACGCGCCGAACGCGCCCGACGGGAGCGGGAACAGGCCTTCCTCCGTGCCGATTGGAAGGCGGGGCAGCGGGCTCTAAATCTGAGGCTTAGAGCCTATCCGAAAACCTCTCACCATCTGACGGAACTACGTTTACAAACCTCCAAGGTTTAGTAAACGTAGCGTCGGGTCGGTTTTCGGATAGGCTCTTATTTAACTCCCTAAACTCTCTAAACCAATCTAAACTGTCTATAAAAGGCGTTCCTTTGCTGGCAAAATTTTGAATTTTTCCATGAAAAAAATTGCCTTTTTACCCGCCGAAACTTTAGTGAAGGCGGGCGCATTCCTCAAAGCCTTTGCCCTCACCGCTCTTTTTGTCTTTCCTAAATTGGCTTTTGCCCAACCAGGCGCGGAATACAAGGTGGCTTCCATCGGGTTTTACAATTTGGAAAACCTGTTCGACACGATTGACTCGCCCACCACGAACGACGTGGATTTCCTGCCCCAAGGCCGCCTGCTTTGGAACACGGAGAAGTACGTGTCGAAGCAGGCCAACATGTCCAAAGTAATCAGCCAGCTCGCCACCGAACTCACGCCCGACGGCTTGGCCCTGCTCGGCGTGTCCGAAGTCGAAAACCGAAAGGTGCTGGAAGACCTGGCAGCACAGCCGGAATTGAAGGCGCGCAACTATCAAATCGTGCATTTTGAATCGCCAGACGAGCGGGGCATTGACTGTGCGCTGCTCTACCAAGCCAAATATTTTCAAGTGCTGGGAAGCCGCGCTGTGCCGGTGGCGCTGAAAGACCCGAAGACAGGTGTGGTGGATTTTACCCGCGATATCCTGTATGTGGCGGGCAACTTCGACGGCGAACCGATCCACGTCATGGTGGGCCACTGGCCCTCACGCAGGGCCGGAGAGGCTGGCTCGGTATGGATGCGCGCGGCGGCGGCGGCGGTGTGCAAGCAAGTGGCCGACAGTATCCAAACTGTGAACCCGAACGCGAAGATCGTGATCATGGGCGACCTGAACGACGACCCCGACAACAGGAGCCTGACTCATGTGCTGAAAGCCCGCCGCAGTGCCGAAAACCTGAAGTATGGCGAACTGTACAACCCGATGTACGACCTCTACAAAAACGGAAACGGCTCCTATGCTTACAAGGATTCTTGGAACTTGTTCGACCAGATGATCGTGTCGAAAGGCTTGGTGAACAAACTGGCGGGCGGCTGGCAACTGTACAATGCGCACGTTTTCCGCCAGCCATGGATGTTGCAAACCGCGGGCGCATTTCGGGGCTACCCGTTCAGAACATACGTCGGAGATATTTTTATCAATGGGTACAGTGATCACTTGCCCGTGTACATGTTCCTCTTGAAAAGGAAATAAATAGAGTTTCAAGTCTGCAAGTTTCAAGTCTGCAAGTTCTAAGAGGGAAATGATTGTGCTGGTCTTGGAACTTGCAGACTGATTGAGCATGGAATTCTTCTTCGCCACCCTTTTTTCGCTCTTTCCCATTGTGGCCCCGCCGGGGGCAATAAGTACGTCGCCAAAATTAGTTTAGCCTAAAATATGCGGCATCTTGGTGTGAATTAGCACATTAGCAGATTGGCTAATTAGCACACAGCGATTTCCCATGTGGCCATTCTTATTCAAGTTTGATTAGAAAGAGGGCTGCGACCTGAGCATAAATAAAGTTCATCGAGGGGCAGTAAG
>JBJXFT010000427.1:0-16810 GCA_046155725.1 Saprospiraceae bacterium | reverse complement strand
TTGTCTTGGAGTTGTTCCGAAGGTGGAAACCTAAAAACATCGTCGCTCAGATGGAGCTGTTCCAAGATAACTTTGAAGAACTTATCCTCGCTTTGAAGAAAATCAGGTTTTTATGAGAAAGCCCTTTTTCTTTATATGAATTGTCCATTTTATTGTGATTTTTTTATGAAATCTTGAATTTGAACCGCACGATTTCCCCAATCAACGCCAGCGGCATCGGCTTATCCAGCGGAAAATGAATCGAGTCCTTCGTGCCCTTCCCCTCGTAGGGCGACAAGTCTTCCGGGAAACCCTCCATGTGGTACATCGGGTACATGCCGATATGCTTTTTGTAGGCAGCGAACCAGACTTTCACTTCGCCCATTTTGAAGCCCGGCATATTGTAGCTGATGATTTCCTCCGCTTCCGGGGCGGCGGCACGGATGGTGGAGCGGATTTGCGACAGCATTTCCTGCACTTCGGGCGGGAAGGCGGCGATGTATTCGTCAACAGTGGCGGGTTTGAAATTTTTCATTTTTGAGCATTGATTTTGAGAAAAATCCTGGCAACGATTATCAGCCACGCAAGGTAGGCAATGACCAAAATCCGGTTGGTATAACCGCCAAGTGCAATCACACCTTCCGGGACGAATTTTGGCGGCTCGGCCCCTTCCTTAAACTCTATGCCCGCTGCCTGAAAGCCCGTCATCATCACCATCATCGCAACGACCATCAGCACCAAACTGAACCAGGTGGCATGGGCGGAAAGCAGCAAAGGTTTTTTGTGCGCCGCCCAGCCTTCCTTCGATTTCAGGTGGTAACTGACGAGCAAGGCAGCAATCGGTAAAGTGGGCACGCCCAACATAGCCGCCAAACCGTGCAAACCGTGCTTGGCGTCAAAAACCGCCGCCAACACCTCCCCAATCCCTGAAATGAACAGCAAAACGACTCCCAACTTGCCCAATTTGCCCGTTGCAAGCGACCAAAGCGAAAAGGCAAGGCTCATCGAACCGATGCCCCAAAACACGAAAAACAACGAAATCAGCCATTTGTGGTTTCCCAAGGCATATTCGCTGACCATTCGCCACGAAGGGTCGAATTCGGGGCTGACAAAGTGCAGCGTTGCCAAAAAAACAAGGGCTGCTGCGGAGGCGATGATTGCCCAACGGACCGTCAGATATGTGATTGGATTTTCCATTTTTCAACTTATTTTGAAGTGTTCATGCCGCCGTCCAACTGAAAATTGAACAACCAATGCATCCCAAATTGGTCAATGATTTCGCCGTATTTGCCGCCCCAGAGCATCTGGGCAAGAGGCTGTTTCACCTTTCCGCCCACCGAAAGGGTGCTAAAAAGCCTATTCAGTTCGTGCTCCGATTCGCAGTTGAGGCAGAGCTGGACGGTGTTGCCCTTGTTGGGCGTTTCGTTTTGGAGGTCGGATGCCATGAGGGTCACGCCACCGATTTGCAGGGATGAGTGCATGATTTTGTCGCTGAAGCCAGCGGGCATTTGGGCAGCCATGTCGGGATTCTCGCCGATGGTCATCAGTTGGAGTTCATCGCCTCCAAAAGCGTTTTGGTAAAAAGTCATTGCCTCCCGGCAGTTGCCGCTGAAATTGAGGTAAGGATTGAGTAGTGCCATGCGATTTTGATTTTGGAAGATTTTTGTAAAACTTTTTGTTTGCAAAGGTGAAGCGGATTTTTGAAACACCTACTTTTGTTTCGATGTTTTATCGGCCTCTAAACCTTCGATTCTAAGTTTTTTATGGAAAAAAACGGCAACCCCAAGCCCCTCGATTCCCTCGACCGGGGCATCCTCGACTTGCTGCGCAAAAACGCCCGAACCACCAACGCCGACATCGGGCGGGAGGTCGGCTTGTCCGCCCCGGCGGTAGCGGAGCGCATCCGAAAAATGGAAGAGCATGGCGTGATAAAAAACTACACAGCCATCCTCGATTTCGACAAAATCGGGCTGAGCATTCAGGCATACGTCACCTTCAAGGCAACTGCCATCAAGCACCCGGCGATGATAAAATTGTTCGAGTCGCTGCCTGAAGTGACCGAATGGAACGCTATCACGGGCAATGTCTGCGCCATGCTGAAAGTGGCGGTTTCGACGGGAAAGGAACTGGAAGCCTTGCTGGAAAAATTGGCGGAACACGGCGAGACAATGACCTCGTTGATATTGTCGGGTGGGCAGAAGTAGTCGTACTTGCTGATCACCCGTTCCGAAAGCCGCCAACCCGCTTTGCTCATCACACAATATGCCCATAACCATTGCCTCGATAACCAAATGCGCGAAAAACTGGCCGTCACGCCGCGCGGCGACAAGTACTGGTTTGGGATTACGTCGGTGGTGGGGGCGAGTTGGGAGTTTTGATGACTTTGCACGGCGCATCTATTATTCGTTTCTTGTCAACTTTGAAATGATCGGCTTGATGTTTCTCCCAATCCGATTTCGTCGAAAAAGACCAAACCGCAGATCGCCTTTCCACAATCTTGGAGTGCATCCAAAGTATTGTCATTTCAAAAAAATCAATTCAAATGGTAGAAACAATGACCCGCAGCCCCATAGCAGTCGCATCAAAACCCCGCCACCGCTTCTCAGCAGCAGAACAAGTGCTCCTGGATTACATTACACAAATCGCCCCGCTCAGCGATGCTGAAATTGACACCATGTTTGAAATGATCAAAACCCGCTCGCACAAAAAGGGCAAGGTTTTGCTCCGGGAAGGCCAGGTGGGCAATGTTTGTTATTTTGTCCTTCAAGGCTGCGTTCGGCAGTTTTACCTGATTGATGGCGAGGAAAAAACCACCAATTTTTTCACCGAGGGGCAACCTGTCAGCTCGACATTTACTTTTGAGGACAAGACCTCCAAATCGTTTTTGGTCTGCAATGAAGACTGTGTTTTGATTGAAGGCAGGCCGGAAGATGAACAGGCTTTTTTTGAAAAAATGCCCCGCATGGAAACACTCAGTCGCATGGGCGCTGAAATCGAACTCCAAAAAAGCCAGGAAACCCTCGCCGAATTCATCATCAACAGTCCGGAAGGTCGCTACTTGAACTTGTTGGAAACGCGCCCCGAACTTTTGGACAGGGTGCCGCAATATCAGTTGGCGAGTTTCCTCGGGGTCACGCCTGAGTCGTTGAGCCGGATCCGGAAAAGGATCATGGTGAAATGAAAAAAGAGGTGGTGCACCCCAGCATCGCCTCTTTTTTTTGCCCAAAAACACTCCTTACCCAAAGTCAATGAATGGCGGTTAGTGGTACCCTGATTTTTGCCCTTGAATTCGAGCATTCGGATTCATCAAACTTAAAATCAAAAGTTTATGAAGCAAAAAAGCAGTTTAACAGCCTTATTTATCGCCTTTTTTGGCAGCATCGTTTTTGGTCAAAATTTGACTCAAACCGTTCGGGGAACCATCCTCGACGCCGACAGTAAATTGCCACTCATCGGTGCACAAGTCGTCCTCCTCGGCAGCGAACCGAAAAAAGGCGCGAACACTGACCTGGAGGGCAATTTCAGATTGGAAAACGTGCCAATCGGCAGGGTTGCGCTACAAATTTCCTACCTCGGCTACGAAAATTTGATCGTTCCGAACATCGTGGTCAATTCCGGGAAAGAGGTCGTTTTGAACTTCGATATGCGGGAATCCACCCTAAAAATGAACGAAGTGACCATCAGCGCGAGCCAAAACAAAGGCGAAGCACTCAATGACCTGGCCATGCTCAGCGCGAGATCCATTTCACCGGAAGAAACCAACCGTTACGCTGGCGGCTTCAACGACCCCTCGCGCATCCTTTCCAATTTCGCGGGTATCACCGGCACTCAGGATGGTTCGAACGATATCATCGTACGCGGCAACTCGCCAAAATACATTCAATGGAGGCTTGAAGGAGAGCAGATTACCAATCCAAACCATTTCGGGGACCAGAGCGCGGTCGGCGGCTCGGTCAGTATTTTGAACAACAATTTGCTGGCGGCCTCCGATTTTTACACCGGCGCGTTTGCCCCGGAGTTTGGCGACGTGCTTTCGGGCGTTTACGATGTGCGGCTGCGGGCGGGTAACAACGAAAAATTCGAGTCCGTTTTTGGCTTTGGTCTGCTCGGAACCGAGATGACGTTTGAAGGGCCGTTCAAAAAAGGCTACGGCGGCTCGTTTTTGCTCAATTATCGCTACTCGACGGTGGGCTTGGTGTCCGATCTCGGCTTGGTGGACATTCCCGGCGGGGTGCTGAAATTTCAGGATGCGAGTTTCAAAATCGTTTTGCCGACCGAAAAAATGGGCGTTTTTTCCCTTTTTGGAATGGGCGGCGCGAGTAGTTTTAGTTTTGAAGACGTGACCCCTGCCATTTGGGTAATCCCCGGCAATAATGCTTCTCGCACCGAAATCCGCAATGATTTTGACAAAAAAGCCCATCTTTTCAACACGGGCATCAAGCACAGCATTAATTTAGGTAGTAAAAGTTTCCTCCACTCGACGCTCACTTACTCGAACGAGGGCATCGAGGACGACATTTTCGAGGCGGGCATTGTCAAAATAAACGACGGCGCGGGCGAATTCCTGCGCGACTCGGTCATCAGCAAAAAATTGAGTTTTCAGGGCAGGCTACAAAAACCGGTTTACCGGGGCTCGATGACTTTTAACCACAAATTCAACGCACGGCACAAACTCCAAATCGGCACGAAATACACCTTGTTCGACTACCAATTTGCCCAAAGCCAGTTCCGGGGCGATGCCAAGGAGCGTTTCGTGCTGTTGGATTTTCAGGAAAAGGTCGGCACCGTCCGCAATTTTGCGAGTTGGAAATTTCGCGCGAGCGAAAAACTAAGCTTCGTCAGCGGGCTGCACAACATGAATGTTTTGTTGAACAAAAAAAGCACGCTCGAACCCCGTCTCGCACTGGAATTCCAGGCCACGCCCGCTACGAAAATTCAGCTCGGCTATGGCAAACACAGCAATATGGAGAGCATACACCATTATTTTGCAAAAGTCGAACAACCCGACGGCAGCGTCACCGAACCCAACCGCGACCTCGGTTTGCTGAAAGCCGACCATTTTGTCGTCGGTTTTGAGCAGCGCTTGGGCAAAAACCTGCGGGCAAAACTGGAAGCCTACTATCAAAACTTGTACAATCTGCCCGTCGAAAACTCAGACACAAGTTATTTTTCAACGATAGTCGAAGGGCTGGATTTCCGCTACGTTGATTTGGTCAACGAAGGCAAGGGCAAAAACTATGGCATAGAGTTCACGCTCGAAAAGTTCTTCAGCAACAGTTACTATTTTTTGCTCAACGCCTCGGTGTACAAGTCAAAATATACCGCACTCGACGGTGTGGAACGCAATACACCTTTTGCGGGCAATTATTTGATCAATTTTCTTTGTGGCAAGGAATTTCCGCGCCTCGGCAAAAAGAAAAACCAGACGCTAGGCCTGAACGCAAAGGCGTTTTTCGGCGGCGGCAGGAAAATCATCCCCTTGCTCCGCGACGCACAGGGCAATTTGGCGGTTGATGTGGCCAACAACCGATATTGGGACTACTCGAAAGCCTTTGAAAACAGCATCGATGACCCGTACCAAATCCTCGTTTCGGCCAGTTACAAATGGAACAAGCGCCGAGCGACGCACGAACTTTTCCTCAATTTGGACAACGTGACCAACAACAAGGGCAGAATCACGGAATTCTATGATGAAAGCGAAGCGGGCAAAATTGGACACATGACGCAGTTTGGCTTTTTTCCGAACCTGATGTACCGGGTTTATTTTTGATTGAGTGCTTCGTGTAACCGCTATTGAACAGAAAAAGCCTTTACAGCCTTCCCATTTCGGTTTTTTATCTCTACAAAATAAACCCCCGGTGCGAGGGGCGCCCCTGTAAAAAGTATTTTTTGACTGCCTGAAACTGATTGCTGCTTGAGCAACTTTCCAGCATTATCGAACAAGGATACCGTTACTGCCCCTGCTCCGGAAAAAGATTCGAGCCGTATTTCAAAGTCGCCCTTGTTCGGGTTTGGGTAGATGGAAAATTCCAAGATTTTACTCGGTGCTGAAACGCCATTGACACAGCTTTTAATGACGACCAATTGGGTGTCGGCGCTCGTGCAGCCGTTCGCATCGGTATAGGTGTAGACGACCGGATAGGTCGCAATAAACAATTGCGAGGGGTCAAGGACTTCGCTGGCCACACCAGCCACGGTAAACGTTCCGCCTGGCACATCGGCCATCAAGCCGAGCGGCGGGTCGGTATTGCAGAGGCTGTCCGGCAGGTTCAGGATATGGACGGTAGGGCAGGAGGATGTATCGGTCAGCCGCCAGATGCGCCCAGTGCCCGCTTGCATGAGTTTGAACCCGCCGATGTACAGCTCCCCCTTGTTGTCTTCGCCGAAAGTGACAAAATTGAAATTGAGAAAATTGCCCAGGATGTCCGTCTCAAATACCCCCGGCATTGGCTGTCGTATGGCCCATATCCTGCCGGAGCACGCATCTGTGAAGATGTATTTGCCGTACAGGTTTGGGTACTGCGTTCCTCGGTAAACATAACCCCCCGTGACGGAGCAGCCGTTTTGGGTCGAGTGCCGGTAACTGTACACTGGGAAAACATAATCGCTGACAGGCCCGCAGCCATTGAGCAAGTAGGGGATGGTGGCTTCGTAACAACGCCAGCCGTAGTTTGCAAGACCTGTGAAATTGTGGGGCTGGAAATCAATTTCTTCCATGCTGTCTTGCCCCACATCGGCAATCCAGAGATCGCCGGTCATCTGGTCGAAACTACATCGCCAAGGGTTGCGCAGACCGGTGGACCAGATTTCCTGCTTCACATTTGCTTGGCCAAACAAGGGGTTGTCTGGTGGGATGGCGTAGGGCGTTCCATTGAAGGGGTCTATTCGGAGTATTTTGGCGTGATAGGTATTGTTGTTTTGGCTGTTGTTCCCGCCCCCGCCGTCTCCTTGGGAAATGTACAGGTAGCCGTCTTTTCCGAACATCATGTTGCCGCCGTTGTGCGTGGTGCCGGGCTGGTCAAATTTCAACAGGGTCAGTTTGCTGTTGACCAAGGCTTTGCTCGAATCGGCGGGATCCACAGAAAAGCGGGCGATCTCGGTAAACCCGTTCCCCGTCCCCCCGACAAAGTTGACAAAGAAATACCCGTCGGATTTGTAGTTCGGGCTAAAGGCCAGGCCCAGCAGGCCCTGTTCGTTTCCGACGGAAAGCACCATGCTGGAAATGTCGAGAAATGGGCTGGGGTTGACATTCCCGCTTTTGTCCATGATGTAGATCAGGCCTGCTTGTTCAATGACGAACAGGCGCTCGTCGCCGCAGTGTTTGATGTCTATGGGTCGCGAAAGGCCACTGGCTATTTGCACCAAGTTTATTTTTGGGTTTTGGGCGATTGCGGAAAGGCTGATTGCGAGCAGGACGAGGAATGGGGAAAGTTTGCTGTAGTGGCTCATGGCAATTGTCAATTTTTCAAAAGTTGGCAAATCTGGCTCGTTGTGTTGCCCGAAATTTTCAAAAGATAAACGCTTGGGGGCAGCTTCGAAAAATCCGCTTGCTCAATGTTTTGACCAGAAAAAACAAGCTGTCCAAGCGGATTGGACAATTCCACAAAAACAGCTTCATCAGTGTTTTTCAAAAAGATTCGGTCTCGGAGTGGGTTGGGGAAAACGTCCAAAGACGCCGTTGACCCAGGCTGAAAGACCGCAAGCGGGGCGGGCTCGGAGAACGAGCGTTTCCACACCCCATCGGAGATCATGGATGCCCAAAGTTGTCCATCATGAATGCAAAGCCGCAAGGCTCCCCGATTTTCAAACCCTTCGTTCCTTAGTGGCTGCAAGTTACGCAGGTTGCCCAGAATGCGCAACTGCTGCATGAAGCGCTGGAATTCAAGCCCGGTTTCTGCCCTTTGGCGGATGTCCCCGATGATGGAGTCCAAAACTTTGGCAGGCTCCATGCCTTCAAAATCGGCGAGCAAAGCCAGCAGGATTTCTTCTGGGTTTTGTCGAAACGGTTGGCCTGTGCGCGGGAAATGGCAGGGCGTTTTTTCTTGTTGGGCATAAGGCGATGGTTTTTGTCGAAAGCGACCATTTGCAATGGTGGGCGAAGATACCCGGCTTCGTTCCCAAGAAACACCCGCTTCTTCCCCAAATGAAAATCCGCGCAAATCCGCCCGATCCCTGACTGCCGACAGGCAGGCGCGTTCCCTTAACACTGGCTTCATCCAAACTTGACAAACGCTTAACCCCGCGTTTCCCCCTCCCCCTTGGCGGCTTTCGACCTTTGCGGGGCAAAAACTATCCAACAAATTTTGCCTGCTCTATGAAAAAAATTCTCTTATTGATTGCATTCCTCGCAGCCTTTGCCGGCGGCGCAAACGCCCAGATCATCGTATCGGGCGACCTCACTTCCAACACCACTTGGACTAAAAACAACACTTACCTTTTGCAAGGCTTCGTGTATGTAAAAGACAGTGCCACACTCACCATCGAAGCAGGCACGGTCATCAAAGGCGACAAAAACTCGAAAGGCACGCTGATCATCACGCGCGGTGCCAACATCATTGCCGAAGGCACGCCTTCTGAGCCGATTGTGTTCACGAGCAATGAAGCATCTCCTACTTATGGCGACTGGGGCGGCATCATCCTGCTCGGAAAAGCACCCGCCAACTGCACCACTTGTTTGATCGAGGGCGGTGTTACCGACGGTGCCTATGGTGGAAATGACCCGAACGACAATTCGGGCATTTTGAAGTATGTCCGCATCGAATACCCCGGCATCGCTTTCCAGCCCAACAGCGAGATAAACGGCCTCACCATGGGCGGCGTGGGCAGCAAGACCACCATCGAATATGTGGAGGTGGCGTACTCTGGCGACGACGCTTTCGAGTGGTTCGGCGGCACCGTGAATGCTCGGTACCTCATCGCTTACCGTGCGCTCGACGATGATTTCGATGCAGACTTTGGCTACTCTGGCAAAATCCAATTCGGACTTTCCGTGCGCGACCCACAAATCGCCGACCAAAGCAGCTCCAATGGTTTTGAGATTGACAACGATGCTCAGGGTTCGGGCAACAAGCCCAAAACCAGACCTACATTTTCGAACATGACGGTGATTGGCCCATCTGGATCGCAGATTAATATGCTGTACAATCGTGCTAACCACTTGCGCCGCAACTCAGAGCCTGGTATCTACAACTCCCTGTTCGTTGGCCAGTATCCGGTGGGGCTTTTCATTGATGGCGACTCTTGCGCTGTGAATGCCCAAACGGGCAAATTGGTAGTAAAAAACTCTTACTACTATGGCATGACGGAACTGCTCAAAACAAACGTGGCAGCTTTCGACATAGCAGCTTGGGCTGCAGCCAACCAAGTAGTCACAGGCGCAAGCACTGCTGCTGCACAATTGGTAGACCCATTCAACCTCGCGCTTCCCAATCCTCGCCCATTGGCTAACTCGCCCGTTTTGGGCGCAGCGAAATTCGACGATGCTCGTGTGGCCGATTTCTTCTTCTCCCGCGTTTCGTACGCTGGCGCATTTGGCCCCTCGGGCGACTGGACTTGCCCTTGGGCAAAATTTGGTCAAGCAGGCTGCCTGCCCTCCAACCAAGAGCAAGTGGTGAGCGGCAACATCACTTCCAACACGACTTGGACTGCCGACAAAACTTACGTTTTGCAAGGCTTTGTGTATGTGAAAAACTGCGCCACGCTCACCATCCAGCCCGGCACGATCGTCAAAGGCGACAAAGGCTCGAAGGGTGCGCTCATCGTGACCCGTTGTTCTAAAATCATCGCGGACGGCACGGTAGGCGAACCCATTGTGTTCACCACCAACGACCCAAATCCGACTTACGGATCATGGGGAGGCCTTATCCTGCTCGGGCAAGCACCAGCCAACTGTACTACTTGTTTGATCGAAGGCGGTGTTACCGACGGTGAATATGGCGGTACTGACCCGAACGACAATTCGGGCATCCTGCGCTATGTCCGCATCGAATACCCAGGCATCGCTTTCCAGCCCAACAGCGAAATCAACGGCCTCACGCTGGGCGGTGTTGGCTCTGGCACTGTCATTGACAACGTGCAGGTTTCCTATTCCGGCGACGACTCTTTTGAATGGTTTGGCGGTACGGTCAACTGCAAACACCTCATCGCATATCGTGGCCTGGACGATGATTTCGATGCGGACTTTGGGTATAGCGGCGATGTCCAGTTTGCCCTCTCGGTGCGCGACCCGCAAATTGCCGACCAAAGCAGCTCGAACGGTTTTGAGATTGACAACGACGCGCAAGGTTCCACCAACACGCCCAAAACAAAGCCCACGTTCTCGAACGTGACCATCGTAGGCCCTACCGGCACAGTGAACAGCCTTTACAACCGCGCTGCACACATCCGTCGCAACTCGGAGCCGGGTATTTTCAATTCGCTGCTCATCGGCACTTACCCTGTTGGGCTTTTCATTGACGGCAACGCTTGCGCCACCAATGCTACGAACGGCCTCTTGGAAGTGAAAAATACCGTTTTTGCAGGCCAAACGGATTTGCTCCGCACCAACGCTACCAATGGCTTCAACATCAATACTTGGTTTTCGACAGCAGGTTTCGGCAACGATACACTCCTCACGAATGCAGCAGCGAAATTGAACGACCCTTTCACCCTTGATTTCCCGAACGCACAACCTACGTTTGGCTCGCCGGTGCTGGGCAGGGCCGCATTCACGGCTGCTCGCGTGAACAAGCCTTTCTTCGAGAAAGTGACTTATGCTGGCGCGTTCAGCGGCCTCGGAAGCGGATCGGATTGGACCTGCGGCTGGTCGAAGTTCCTTGCACTCAACACTACTTGCTTCCCTGGCACGGTCGGCACGAAAGACATCGCGGCTTATGCCAGCGACATCAAATTGTTCCCGACCATGACCAACGACCGCGCTACGCTGGAAATCAACCTCCTGAACGCGGCTGATCTGCAGGTTGAAATCTTTGGCCTCAATGGCCAATACTTCGGCCAACAAGTGAACGAAAAGGCTCCCGCCGGGCAACAAACCTTCGCGCTGACCACGAGCCAATTGCCCGTCGGTTTCTACTTCGTGCGCATCCAAGTAAGCGATGCCGTGACGACTGAAAAACTGATTGTGGTGCGCTAAAACGGCTATTAAGACCTAACCAAACCATTGGGCGGCAGGACACAGTTTGTGTTCTGCCGCCCTTTTTTTATGGCATTCCAAATGAAAATCACCTTCTCACCACTTTCACGTTTTTCGCCTCTTTGCCCGACCTGATTTGGAGGGAATAAACGCCTGCGGGCAAATGCCCGATGTCAAAAGTTTTTTGCAACAGCCCGCTTTTGAAACTCACCTCCTCGCGCTGAGCCAATTGGCCGACGGAATTGAACAGCGCAAACTCCACTTTTTCCTGCCGTTCGCCGCTCATTTCTATCGTGAACGTGCCGCTCGTGGGGTTGGGCGAAAGCACGAAATGACCCCGCCATGAAGGCTCGTTTGTCGGTACCACACCTATCTGTTGGAAAACAGTGTCGGCAATGCCACATTCGGTTTGTGCAATGAGCACCACATTGTACACCCCGTTGGCGGCGTAGGTGTGCGCAGGATTTTGCAGGATGCTGTTTTCTCCGTCGCCAAACATCCAAAAATATTCATCGGCACCTACCGAAGCGTCCGAAAAAATCACCGTCAAATCGTCTTCTGTATAAGTGAAATCAGCTACGACCCCATTCACGCGGAAGGTGTCGGATATGCCGTAACAGCCCTTGTCGTCCAGCACCTGTAGCCGATAAAGCCCAGGCTGGTCGGGGAAATACACGCCCTGATTGGCGCCTGGGATGACTGCCTCTTCGTAGACCCATTGGAATGCGACAGCAGGGGTAGTCAGCACAGGAGCCAGCGCGCAGTTTTGGTACACCAGGCCTACCACAGCTGCAGGGGTGACGATGATGATATCGGTTGCGCCCAGCACTTGCGGATTATCGGGCAATGTGCCCATATAGGCAAAGCGCCCTGGGTCAATTTGTGCCACACCTCTCAGAGAAACGGGATTAGCTGGGTCATTAAAGGTCGCAGTAGCTACGAAAACATCGCCAACTTCGTATGCCTGGGCCAATGCAAAAGAAGGAACGCCGAGTGGAGAGCCTTCACTTTCGCCAAGCATTGTGAACAAGCCCACAAGATCTTGGTGTCCAATGATAACATGATATTGTTGCTGACCCAAGGCAGCACCGTAAGTAGTGTCCAACACAGTTCCGTCATTGCCAATAAGCGCAAAAACTGCGTCTTGCTCGCGCTCGTCGGTGCCGCCAAAAAGTGTTCCCCCAAGCGTGAAATTGCCTGAGATTGTGTTTTGACCTGCACCACAAACCCTTGCCACACCGTATTTGGCTTTAAACACCTGGTTTACGGCCGCCTGCCATAGCAGCACTCCGTTTTCGTCCACTTTGTACGCCCGTAAATTGTTGTCAATCGGCGCTTCGGGGTCGAAAATATTGCCAAAAAAACTGCTCCCCGTCAGCAGGTAATTTGTGTCGGCGGTGGGGATGATGCGGCTGGCGAGGTCTACACCGTCGTTGAAAATCACTGGGGCGGCAGAGGGCTGCAGAGTGTTTGGGTTGACGCGCTGGAAGAACGCATCGGTGAAATCAACCGAAAAACCCGCCACCTCGCCCCACACCAGCAATTGGCCCGTTGGGGTTTGGGCGATGGATTTCCCCTGCGCCCCTTTGTCGAGTATCAAAAAATTGGAATTGGCTATTTCGACGAGCATGGGCGTGGTTTTGAGCAGGATGACGTTCGCCGCAGAGTCTATCGCCGAGGAGAAGGTAGAGCCTCCGCCCACGGCCACGATGCTTCCGTCGGCAAGTTCGGTCACGTCCCAAAAAACGGCTGGGCCGGGCGTGTAGGTTTTTTCGATTTGAGCCACGAGATTGCCGGTGCAGTCGGTCTTGTAGAGCACGGCTTTGGGGCCTGCCGAGCCTGCGGTGATGTAGCCGCCGTCGCTGGTAGCGATCATGCGGTGGGCTTGGTCTTCAACGAAGATGGTACCGAGTTGGATGAATCCTTGGGCTTGGGCTGCGCTGCTGCCGAGCAGCCAAGCAAAAGCGAGGGCGAAGCGGAAATTTTTTTTCATAAACTGTTGAATTTGAAAGAAAAAAGGTGTGAAATGCGATGGCGGGGCGCGTCGTTTGCATGGGCAATTTCGGATAATTTAGGAACGCCCCAAAAAAATTATTCCCCTAAAGCCACCCCGCGCACGGCTTTGAAAACATTCCCTTCGTACACCGCAACATAGTACAGACCCACCGGCAGCGCGGGTATCGGCAAAAGCAGTTCGGAACCTGCCGCAGGTTTCAATTCTTGCGAAGCCACTAACTGCCCTTTGCTGTTCAGCAAATTGATGTGCAATGGTTTGCTGGCCGAGAAGCCCTCCAACTGCAGCCTCAAGTTGTGCTGGCCGCTATCGGGCCACACTTTAAAAGTGGCGAACGGGGCGGACTCTTCTTTGGCCGACACCAAATTGTCGTAGGCGCGGGTCATAAAATTTATCCCACCATTGGGGAGCAGGTTGTTTTGAAAATCAAAATAAGTGGCGTGCTCTTGGTGCGAGCCTTGTCCCCAAGGCGTCCAGCACACCGACGACTGCCAGGCCGGTTCCCAATACATCACCCCCGTGGCACCTCGATTGATGACTTCTTGCGTCATGTCAATGAGCCACTTGTACTGATTTTCAGGGCTGGCGGGAGCATAGTCTGGGTGTATTTCGGTAATGATGTTGGAGGCGTTGTCGTTCCACTGCGTCGTCCAGATGTAGCCTGTTTCAAAAATCATCACTTCTTTGCCGGGATAATCTTGCCGCAGTTCGGCTACCACATTTCCTGCGTCTTCGATGCTTGTAGGTTTGTGCCAGGCCCAGTAGTAAGACAGCCCGATGATGTCGAAATCCGTCACCCCATTGTTCCAAAAACCTTCCATCAGCCACCAAGCATCGGCAGGCCCCGCGATGTGCAGGGCGACTTTGACGGTCTTGCCCGTGGCGTTTTCTGCATCGCGCACCGCTTGGATGGCGCGTTTGAAAAGTTGGCTGTTGCGGTTCCAATCCAAGCTCCATCCAGCGGCATCCACTGCGGGAGAGAGCAAAATGCCTCGATTGGTTTCGTTGCCAATTTGCACCATTTCGGGCATCAAGCCCTCGCTGTTCAAGTCGAGCAACGTTTTTGAAATGTAGTTGTAGAGCGAATCTTTCAAGCGCGGCAAATTGTCTACTACTCCCAGCCATGCCGTAGGAGCCAATTGGCGGTTGGGGTCGGCCCAAGTGTCAGAAAGTTGAAAATCAAGCAGCACTTTCATGCCTGCCGCTTTGGCACGCGCCATGCTTTTGCGCAGGTCCTGAAAATCGGAATAGCGCTTGCCGGTGTTGAGCGTGTCGTACCACGCAGGCGTGTGCCACAGCCGCAGCCGCACTACATTGCAATTGTGGTCGGCAAAGATTTGGTACAGGTCTTTTGGCTGGCCTTGCTCTTTGTACACTACGCCGCAATCCTCCATTTCGTTGACGTAAGAAAGGTCAGCGCCAAAGGAAAAAGATTGGGCAAAGGCAGGCAAGGCATGGAGGCAAAGGGCAAAAGCGAGGATGGATTTGAATCGCATGGTGTGGTTGGCTATAGTCAGTTTAGGGTGGTTTGATGGTTTAGGGCGGTTTGATGGTTTAGAAAAATGAACCGCGTTCAAGTATTCATTCCCAATCGAATCGTACGGATTCAATCTTCAAAAATCGAATCGTACGACTTCTCACTTCTCTGCCCGTTCCTTCAAAGGGATTTCTTTCAGCACTTTGCCGAAAAGCTTCCGCAACCGTGCTTCTTTTTTCTTTTCCAAAATCTCTCCTGCCCGTCGAGCGCCTCCTGCGTAGTATCGAAAAAGCCAAGGTGCCACCGTCGCTGCCGCATCCACAAAAGTGAAAGAAATGCCTGTGGCCACAAACCAATAGCCCATCAGCCCATTGAGCAGCAAGGAGTTCAGCCCGTTCTGGATGTCGCCTGCATAAAACTGACCCGCGCCTGGCAGCACCAAACTGAGCAAACGTGCGGTCTTCGGGCTTTTGCGCGACGCGCGCTCTGCTTGGCGCATCAGCCGCTCGAACTCGGCCCGGCCCTCCACATCTTCCGGCGCAAAAAGCGGCAGCAAATCAGACCGCACCAAGCCGAATTCATGGATGCCAAAATGTGCCGCGCCAAGGTAAAGCCGTTGTCGCGCCAGCCACGGTTCTGGCAAATTTTTGGGGAGCGAGAGCAGTTCGAGCAGTGCTTCTGTGTACTGGCTTTGGAGCATCAACATCCCTGTTTTGCTGAACAGCGCCTCGTAGCGCAGACTGTCGGTGCTGGCACTTTGGTACAGCAGGTCGCAATAAAAAGCCGCTTTTTCAAAATCGCCGCGCTCGGCGTGGAGCGCGGCCAATTGGCGTTGGCACTCGTCGCGGTGGCGCTTGCCGCTAAAAAACAACACGCGCTGGTAGGTTTTCAGCGCGAGCGCGTTGTTGCCCGAAGCCAATTGTTCGCGTGCGAAAATCAAGGTCTCGTCAGCTGTTTGGGCGGGCAAGAGCGGGGCTGCGCCAATCCAGCACACGAAAAAAGCGAGAGACGTGAGAAAGTGAGAGACGTGAGAATTGCTAAGGAACGGTGCTGGAATAAAGGTACTGATTTGGGGAGACGGTTTGTTCCCAGTTGAGGCGCGAGGAGGGCGTTTAGTGGGACTAAACAACCGACGAGCAACGAAAACTGGGGGCAAACAAGTCCGCCAAATGGGTGCCTTTATTCCAGCACCGTTCCTAATCCAGCACGGGAAAAATAAAGGCCTCGGTGTCATGTTTCAAACCGTTGAATTTTTTTTGGTTGTGCCGCCGTGCCGCCTTGTGCGAGCCATAGAGGTTGCCCGTGTAAAAGCCCAGCGCGAAGCCGCCGTGCACCCATCCCCAAAAAGTATCAAGGCCTTCTTGGTCAAAACGGCGATAGGCTTGCCAAGTGTTAAGGCCCACGAACAGGAAGCTGATGATGCCGTCTTTCCATTCGCCAGAATATGCTTTTCCCAATCCCGGCACTGGCACCGAAAGTGCGGTGGCGACCCAAGGGTTTTTCTTTTTCGCCCGCTCGCCCCGGCGGATGAGGTTTTCCAAGTCGGGCCGCCGGGAGACTTTCTCGGTTGCGGGGATGGACTCGAGCGATTGCCGGGCATCGGGCCATTTTTGTTCCAACATATTGGCGTACAAAACGGTGCGGCGGATGTAGGTGCTGTCGAACACGCCTGAGTTCATAGCCAACGAACGTGCTTGGGCTGGATAGCCGCCTCGCAGCAGGAGTTTGGAATATTCGGTGTAGAGCAGTCGGGTTGGGGGGATTGGGGAGAGTTGCCACTTGGCCCATTGCTCCAGCCCGCGCTGGGGGGCATCGCCCCGACGGTAGGCGCGGAGCAAGTCGGCGCGGAGCGTGTCGTTGGCAGGCTGCATAAACACGAGCCGCTCGTATTCCTCTGCGGCCAGCCCATATTGCTGCGATTGGAGGAGGTAGCGGGCGTAAGCGCGGGAATGTGCGTAGTCGTAGATGTCTTGAGCCGCGAGGGTGACGGCTCCGAAAAGGAAGAATAGGATGGGGGGAATTTTATTCATAAAGGGGTGCGAGCGCGGTGAGGGAGCGCGGGGTTCAGCCCGCGTATATAACCTAAACGCAACTGTTTAGTACAGGGGCAGCGCCCCGATAACATTTGTAGCAAAACATGGAAAATTAGGGTCGGAGGTGCAGCGCACCGCAATACCTGCCTGCCGGTAGGCAAGTATTCCGGTACGCT
>JBJXFT010000421.1:0-5138 GCA_046155725.1 Saprospiraceae bacterium | reverse complement strand
AGGTACTGGATGCGGAAGGTTTCCAATTCTGCCGCGTTGGCGGGCGATTGGGCGGCTATTTCGGCGAGGGTTTGCTCGGCTTTTTCAAAAATTTCTGCCATGGTTGACTTTTGACCGTTGACTATTGACCGTTGACTTTTGACTTTTGACCGTTGACTTTTGACCGTTGACTTTTGACCGTTGACTTTTGACTTTTGACCGTTGACTATTGACCGTTGACTTTTGACTTTTGACTTTGAAACAAAAAATGCCACACCCTTTGGTGTGTGGCATTTTTTTAGGGAGGGCAAAGTTGGGGAAAAGACGGCTATCGGCTGCGCCGCAGTTGATTTTCTTTGGGTGAACAAGCCACCCGTGCTTTTGACCACGCCGGCAATTCGCTCAATAAGCCCCTATCGAAAGCATCACCAAAGTGCAGCCTTCCACCGTTTCGATGCCGCGCTCTTGGGCAAGCTGCGCCAGTTCGGGGTTTTCTGTGCCGGGGTTGAAGATGATGCGCCGGGGCTGGAGCGAAAAAATGTAGTCGTAATATTCCGGCTGCCGCGCCGCGCCGAGGTAGAGCGTCACGGTGTCCACGCCTTCCACTTGGGGTTTGCCTTCCCTGATTTTTATTCCTTCGATTTCGCCTTTTCGGATTCCGACGGGCACTGCTTCGTGGCCGTGCTGGGCGAGGCGCATGGTGGCGAGGTAGGCGTAGCGTTCGGGGTTGGGCGTGGCGCCGAGCACGAGGGTCTTTTTCATGAGTGCAAAAAAATGAAGTCCAGCGAAACATCCGCTTTGGCAAAAAGTTAGGCCGGGTCAAATACTTTTGCGGGCTTTTTTGGCATCGTTTTCAAACAGGCCGATGCTGGGAGCTTTGCGCGAAATGAAATTCGCGCCACCGTTTTCTATGATACTTACCGACAAAAAAATCCTCGAAGCCATCGGGAAAGGCGAAATCCTGATCGAGCCGTTCCGCCGCGAGTGCCTCGGCACCAATTCTTACGACGTACACCTTGGCCCTTACCTCGCGGTTTACGAAGACGCGGTGCTCGATGCCAAACGCCACAACCGCATCCGCACTTTTGAAATCCCAGAAGACGAGGGCTTCGTGCTGCTGCCCGGCACGCTCTATCTGGGCGTGACGGAGGAATACACCGAGACGCACAATTCGGTGCCGTTCCTGGAAGGCAAAAGCAGCATCGGGCGGCTCGGCATTGACATCCACGCTACAGCGGGCAAGGGCGATGTGGGTTTTTGCAACCATTGGACGCTGGAGATTTCCTGCGCGATGCCCGTGCGCGTGTATGCCGGGATGCCCATCGGCCAACTCATCTATTTCCTCGTGGACGGCGACATCGAAAACTATTACAACAAAAAGCAGAGCGCCAAGTACAACGAGCGCACTGATCGGCCTGTGGAGAGCATGATGTGGCGGAATTTTTGAGAGGTGTCAGTCACTGTCGCTAATGACTAAAACTACTCCAAGGTTCACAATTCTGGAAGCGGGCGGGCACTATGGCGCACGGCGAGAATTTCCACTTGCCCTTTGGAGTTGAGTGCGTAAACGACTCGATACTGTTCAACGAGGATTTCGCGGAGTGTCGGGATGTTGACTTCCGGGACGACCCGACCTAAGCGCGGGAAACGCTCGAGGAGAAATGCCCGCTCAATAATTTCTCCGACAACTGTTTCTGCGCGGGCATCCGAATAGGTGGAAAGGTATTCAAAGATGTTGTGCAGGTCGTCGGAGGCACGTTCAGTCCAAATCAATTCTTGCGCCATATCTCAAAACGGCGGTTGATTTCGTCTTGGCCCATTACACGGGCCAGCGCGGTATCTTGCAGGCCTTCGAGAATTCCTTCCAACAAGTGCAGTCGCTCCAGAAGAGCGTCGTAGGAAAGGTGTTCGATGGATTCAGCGCTATTTAATCCACTCTCTGAGGCTGTCAATCGGCGGATTTGCTCCAACGTTGTCCGATATTTCAGCCGCAACATGTGCAACAAAACATCGCTCTGGTCAGAGACCGAAAGCCCGTTGATGGATTCTTTTACCTGTTCGATAGTGTGCATACGAAGTAGATTTTAGCCGTACAAAAGTAAGTAGCAACTTTCACTTCTTCACCACCACAAACTCCACCCGGCGGTTCTGCGCCCGGCCCTCGTCCGTTTCGTTCGGGGCGATGGGCTTTGCTTCTCCCTCGCCGCGCGAGCGCAGTCGGCCTTTGCCGATTTTGTTTTGCAAAAGGAAATTCACCACGGCTTGGGCGCGGCGTTTGGAAAGGTCGAGGTTGTAGGCATCGTCGCCCAGTGCGTCGGTGTGGCCCATGATTTCGATGGCGAGTTTGGGGTGGTCACGCATGATTTTCAGCAACTTGTTCAACTCCACAGAGGAGCGCGGCATCAGTTCGTCTTTGTCGAACTCGAAGTAGATGTTTTTTAATTGGATGATTTTCCCCGGCTCCAGTTTTTGCCGCGAGAGGTCGTCGGGCTTGACAGGCACGGGCAGGAACGGCGGGATTTTTTTTACCAGCACATCGTCGAGGTAATAGTAGGCGTAGTTGAAACACCCGTCGTTGGGAGCGACGGAAACGGTGTTGAAGTCGTCGCGGAAATTGCCGATGACGAGGTACTCCGCCTCGTACTTCGCTGCAAATTGGCCGCTCACTTTCACCCATTTGCCGCCGGGGGCGGGCACTACGTTTGGCACGCGCACTTGGGCTTCGCGCAGCAGCACCTCGTCGGTGGTCCGCTTGATTTCGCTGATTGAAAAATACGCGCCGAGATTGTTGATCTGCAGCGATTTTTCCAAGTGCGTCACCCAAAACTCCACATAGTACGCTTGGCCGACCACGAGCGGTTCGGCCAGTTGTATTTCCACAAATTCGCGGCAGTGAGGCTTGCCGTTGGTGCAGCCAAAAAGCGTGAGGCCGGCCATGCACTTCCCCGTTCGGGCTTTTTGCGCACCAAAACCCTTGTCCGCCCAATCCATGGGCACACGCACACCGGGGCCATAGATGTCGGGGCTGGCGGTGGTGGCACTGAACCAATATTTCACCACTTCGCCAAAGTACGCGCCGTTGTACGACCAACCGATGGGCGCGCTGGAAAACCGCTCAAAACTGGGGTTCGGCACTATGTTCGCCGACGGTTTTTGAGCAAAACCTTTTTGGGAAAAAATGGACAGAACGAAGAGGGTGATAGCGGCAAGGTAGCGTTGCGCCATAGGTATTTGCGTTTTGAAAATCAATTTTGAAAAACAACGTGATTTGTCACACCCTGTTCAATGTTTCTTTGAAAGTAACTCAGCGCCCCGATGATATTTGTAGCTTTGGCACGAAGGATATGCCCGAGGTGCAGCGCACCGGAATATATTCCGGTGCGCTGCACCTTCGACCCTAATTTTCCATGCTTTGCTACAAATATTACCGGGGCGCTGCCCCTGTGCTAAACAGTTACTGCAACTCAATATTCATTTTAACGATCGTATGTCACGGCTTACAGCCAATTTTGCCGGGTGACACAGTTTTCTGAACGCCCCCAACGGTGTCAAAAGTCAACGGTCAAAAGTCAACGGTCAACAGTCAAAAGTCAAAAGTCAACAGTCAACAGTCAACAGTCAACAGTCAACAGTCAACAGTCAAAAAATGCCAGACACCAACCTAATCTACGGCCACCACCCCGTCACCGAAGCCATCCGCGCCGGCAAGGCGGTGGAGAAAGTGTTTTTTCAGCAAGGCGAGCGGGGCGAAATGGAAAAAGAAATACGCCACCTCACGAAGGAGCACGGCATCCCGCTCCAAGTAGTGCCGCGCGAAAAACTGAACAAAATGGTGCGCGGCCAGCACCAAGGCGTGGTGGCACACCTCGCGCTCGTGGAGTTCCAAAACTTGGAAGACGTGCTGCTACTCGTGTTCGAGCAAGGCCAAACGCCCCTGCTCGTCATGCTCGACGGGGTGACGGACGTGCGCAATTTTGGAGCCATCTGCCGCTCGGCAGAATGCGCCGGCGCGCACGCCGTCATCGTGCCGCAGTCAGGCTCGGCGCTCGCCAACGAGGAAGCGATGAAAGCCTCGGCGGGCGCGCTGGCGCGGGTGCGGCTGTGCCGGGTGCGCAGTCTTTTCAGCACCGTGGAGTGGTTGCAAGAGTGTGGCATTCAGGTAGTGGCCACGGCATTGAGCGGGCGAAGCATTCCGGTTTTCAAAGCGGACTTGGCCGTGCCGACGGCGATTCTGATGGGTTCGGAAGGCGAAGGCGTTCACCCAAAACTCTTGAAAATGGCCGATGCCGTGGTGAAAATCCCGCAAGCCACCGACTTTGATTCCTACAACGTGAGCGTGGCGGCGGGCATCGTGCTGTACGAGGCGCTGCGACAGCGGGATAAAAGTTTGTTAAAACCATCATAGGCATCGAATGCCCGGCTTCGTCGCACCTACTTTCGCCCCACATTTTTTCACCAACCAAAACTTTGTTCATTATGAAGCGCATCCTCCTTTTCGCCGCCATCGCCCTGATAGCCTTGGTTTCCAGCTGCAAAAAAGACCCAAAGCCCGAAGAACTCCTCATCGGGAAATGGAAAACCACCAAGGTCATCTCTGATGGAGAAGACATCTTGGCTCCTGATCCTGACTACAAAACTGAACTTGAAATCGAGTTCACCGAAAGTGGCAACGTGGTCTACACTTTCAAAGATACCGACCTGACCGTAAACCCTCCAGAGCCTGAGATATTCAGCCAAACGGGCACTTACTCTTGGAACGGCGACCAACTTACGCTCAGCTACATCGATGGCACTGACACCGTTTCGGTAACCGGCAAACCGGACGTGACAAAAAGCCGCCTCGTGTTTGTTGCCACCAGCGGTGCCGTTGAAGACTTTTTTAGTTTGCTCGAGGCAGACAAACTTTGAGTTTCGGTTATTGGCAAAGAAAACCGCCGAGCAGACTTACCCCTGCTCGGCGGTTCTTTTTTGTGCCGCCCGCAAATTCTCCTCAAAACGCGCCAGCACCTTCTGCTGAAAATGGAGCGGGTGATGCTTCGACACCCCCCGGCGCGATTTGAGCGCAAGGTCAAATGTGCTGCCGTCCAAGTCCCGGAATTTTCGTTTCCAAAACCCCACCGTGAGGCGCATGGCCTTTTGATCGAGCCAACCGCCCATTT